>JAYUHM010000042.1:0-79881 GCA_043766985.1 Polaromonas sp. | reverse complement strand
TTAGCTTCACCCATTTGGTGACCCTCGCAAATCCGTTGAAATTGGCTTGTAGTCTAGCTTGCAGACGGTTTATGGCCTTTCAACTGCCGGAAATAGGGTGATTCGCCATGCGCGCGTCAAATACGCCTGCCCCTGCTGCGATGGCGCTTTGCGCCTGGCTGGCAAGCCGGTACAGCTCATTGCCAAGGGCTTGTTCAGCGAAAGTGCCCTGGCCTGGATCGTCACCTCCAAGTACGACGACGGCCTGCCGCTGTATCGTCAGGCGGCACTGCTGGCGCGATTCGCTGGTGGCGACATCTCGCGCAACACCATGGCCGCTAGCCTGGTGCGGGTGGGCATGGGGGTGCAGCCCATCATCAACCTGCTACGCGACCACTTGCTGGACTCGATCATCACGTTTGGCGATGAAACCACGGTGCAGGTTCTGAAGGAGCCTGGGCGTGCCGCGCAGTCCAAGAGCTACATGTGGGCGCAGATGACCGAGGCATCCGGGCCTTCGGGCACAGGGCCGCCGATACGGCTGTTTAGCTATGCGCCCTCGCGCAGTGGGGCCACGGCGCAGGCCTTGTACGCCGGCATGCGCCGCGCCAGCGTCTTGATGAGTGATGGCTATGAGGTCTACGCGCAGGTGGCGCAGGCGCACGAGCTGGTGCACTTGGGTTTCTGGGCGCATTGCCGCAGGTACATGGTGGAGGCGCTGGACGCGTTGCCAAAGCTGGCACGCACGCCCGACAAGCCCGCGGCGCAGTTCCTGGCGTTGATTGCACGCCTGTACGCGGTGGAATCGCACGCGCAGGACAACGGCCTGGGCGCGCCCGAGCGCTTGCGCTATCGCCAGCAGCACAGTGTGGCTGTGCTGGGGCAGATCCAGGCGCTGTTGCTGGCGCACCTGCATGCCGTTATGCCGGGCAGTGCTTTGGGCAAGGCGCTGCACTACCTGAGCGCCCAGTGGCCCAAGCTGTCGCGTTACGTGGAGGACGCCAGCTACCCCATCGACAACAATGCTTGCGAGAATTCGATCCGCCCCTTTGTGGTCGGGAGGCGCAACTGGTTGTTCTCGGACACGGTGGCTGGTGCCAACGCGAGCGCAAACCTGTACTCGCTGCTACAGACCTGCAAGGTCAACGGGATAAACTCGTACCGCTATCTGCAGGCCTTGCTCGTGGCCCTGCCAAAAGCGCAGACCGCCGACGACTACGAGGCGCTGCTGCCTTGGAACATCGTGCTGCCGACCGGTTGAGTCCGAGCAAAGACGCTGCCTACACCAATCACATGTGAACCTGCGGCGCAAGAGGCGTGGTTAATTGATCGCTTACGTTTAACTGGGGGCTATTTTGAACTGCGCAGCTCCCGCCGCAAGATCTTGCCAACGTTGGACTTGGGGAGCTCGTCACGGAACTCAATATATTTAGGAACCTTGTAGCCAGTTAAGTTGTGGCGGCAAAACTTGGCAACGTCGTCCTCACTCAAAGTGCCTGTGTTCTTGACTACAAACACTTTAATTGCTTCGCCCTGCTTGGCGTCTGAAACACCTATCGCGGCGCACTCGACAACACCTGGGCACAAAGAAATCACGTTTTCCAGCTCATTGGGAAATACATTAAAGCCGCTTACGATAATCATGTCTTTTTTACGATCCACGATCTTCGTGTAGCCGCGTTCGTCCATGATGCCTACATCTCCGGTCCGCATGAAGCCATCTGAAGTGAATGCCTTTTGGGTCTCTTCGGGTTGGTTATAGTAGCCAGCCATGACATTGGGCCCTCGTATACAAATCTCGCCCGACTCGCCCATGGCCAAGGAATTCCCATCATCGTCTTTGATCGCAATTTCCACGCTTGGCAAAGGTAAGCCTATCGTGCCCGTAAAAGTTGTGTTGGAAGTTGGATTATTCGTCCCAATTGCTACGGTCTCACTCATGCCCCAACCTTCGATCATGGGACACCCGGTTGCCTCTAGCCAGTGCCTAGCGGTACCCTCAGAGGCGGCCATGCCACCCGCCTGTGAAACGCGCAATCTAGAGAAGTCCACGGTTTTGAACATCGGGTGCTGCAGTAGCGCGTTAAACAAAGTGTTTACTGCGGGCAGCATATGAAAGGGGCGCTTTTTGAGTACCTCGATGAATTTGCCAAAGTCACGCGGATTGGGAATCAAGGTCATATGGGATCCCCAGCGCATAGTCAACAAGCTGATACTCAAAGCAAAGATGTGGTACAGCGGTAGCGCTGCGATGCTATTGGTTTTTCTGATGTCGTCAATGTCCGCAAGCGCTGGTGTGAACCAAGCGTCAGCTTGCAATACCGCCGCAACAATATTACGGTGCGTCAACACGGCACCCTTACTCAAACCTGTGGTGCCTCCGGTATATTGCAAAAACGCTATCGAATCCAAATTAGAGGCAGCAGGCTTTAAGGCCATACTGCCACCCTCCGCAATGGCGCGGCTAAAGGGCGTAACGCAGCGACCACCATTCAGCGGCAGCTTGTAGGGAGGTACCATTTTGGCCAAGTGGCGAACGGCAAAAGTCAACCAATTGCCATAGAAACCCCCCAGCAAATCGCCCATGGACGCTATCACCACCTGCTTAATTTGGGTTTTATCAATCACCTCGGATAAGGTGCTTGCGAAATTCTCCAGAATAACAATGGCGGTGGCGCCGGAGTCTATTAGTTGGTGCTCGAGCTCGCGCGCGGTGTAAAGCGGATTCACGTTTACGCAGGTGTACCCCGCGCGCAAGATGGCACACATACTAACGGGGAACTGCGGAATATTAGGCAGCATGATGGCGACCCGCGCGCCGGGCTCCAAACCACGGCTTTGCAACCAAGCGCCCAGCGCCATGGATAAGGTGTCTAGCTGGCCGTAAGTCATCCAGCGGTCCATGCATACGGTGTAAGGCCTGTCTGCGTTTCTTTTAAAACTCTCCTCCAGTAGTGAGGTTAAAGATCCGTACTGCTCCGGGTGGATCTCGTGGGGCACATTGGCGGGATAGCTTTTAAGCCAAATTTTGTCCATCGCTTGTCTCCATATATCGTACGGAATTCATTCTATTTCAGGCCAGAGATACCTGTCATTAGCGTTTATCGCCATATCAAATAGCCGATCTATCCAAGCACTCTCGCGCTCCGCTACCAGAGCCAAAAACCCCGCTTCCCCGCTCTTACTGCGCTGCAACGCAGAAAAAGTGTCAAAACCTTGCTCTAAAAAACCTTGCAAGTGCTGCAAGCCAGCCGCATGCGCCGGGCCACGCATCATGCGCAACATCATGCGCAGACCCGCAGCGCGGGTAAGCTTGGCCAATTCCTCGCCCAGCCGCAACACCAAAGCCAGTTGCTCTGCGCGGGCGCTACGCTGGCCCACGGCGCGCCAAGTATCAACATAGGCGTGCAGCGCCATTGCGTCCGAGATTTGGCCGGGCACGACCCGCACAATGGCGTAGCCCATAGCATGGTCGAGTTGCTCGCTAAGTGCGTGTAGTTGCGTCAGCGCGGTAGCTACACTTACCACCGAGTGAGGAAACAATCGTTGCATCGCCTGCGCTATGCGGCCAAACTGGGCGTCGCGCTGCGAAAAATCGTGATCGCCGTACAGCTCATTCAAAAAAAACTGCGCCGCCGGCCCCCAGTCCGCGTGCGCCATTACGTCGGAGTAACTGTGTAGAAACCGTTGACACTGCGCACGCTTAACGGCCTTCACGGCCTGCTGCAGCTCTGGTTGCGCTAGCTGGGCAGCGCGTAGCTGGTGCACTACGGCAAGCGCCTCCGTGATCGAGCTCAACTCGGTTATCGACGCCAAGGGGGGCGCCGAAATCGGTGACCCAGCACCATTGACGATAGAGGAGGGGAAAGGCTTCATACGAGGCACAAGTGTATCTAAGCCGCCCGCATTAGGCCAGACCTGCGCCGGCGCCTCGTCAAACCGCCACCGATATGCGGCCATTCTTATTGCCTTCGGTACTCAGTGGCGAATTGCCCCAAGATTCGACGCCACACTCGGACCCTAAACCCGTATCCGCCAGATCTACCTACCGCAGAGCGCACAAAACTATTACAGTCAGTGCATGACCAATGCCTGGATTCAACGACTATTAACCTTGGGGGCTCCCCTCTTTTGGTGGGCGCTGGGCTACAGCCTCTGGCTCTCGCACCCTCTATGGGCGGTGGTGTGTTTTATAACTCCCTTATTGATCGCACCCGCGCTGGAGGCTTCGCAGTTTGCAGTGCTTTACTACGTTAACCGCACAGATCCTACCCCGCGTGCTAGCACTGCCGACCATGTGCGGGCATGGTGGGGCGAGCTATGTGCAACGGTCTTGGTATTTAACTGGTGGCAGCCATTTCACCGTGCTGCCGTTGCAGATAACTTGACCGCAGCGCCGGGGCAGCGCGGGATAGTGCTGGTGCACGGTTTCTTTTGCAATAGGGGGTTTTGGACGCATTGGTCCCGTCGTTTGCGCCGCGAAGGCCGTGTTTTTGTGGCGGTAGACCTCACGCCCGCTTTTGGCTCTATCGATGACTACGTAGCCATCATTGACGATGCTGTTCGTCAAGTGCGCGCTGCCACTGGCTTACCGCCGGTGCTGGTCGGCCACAGTATGGGCGGGCTGGCAATACGTGCTTGGTTAGCTCAGATCCGCGCCGCCGGGGCCGCTGCCAATGATGCGGACGGAGCGGTGCACCGCGTAATCACCTTGGGTACGCCGCACCACGGAACCTGGCTGGGTCGTCTGTCGCACACGGTCAACGGGTCGCAAATGCAGTTAAGTAGCCGTTGGTTGCACACGCTACAGCAAATAGAAAAAACACGAATCGCCGTAGAGTTTGTGTGCTTTTTCTCAAATTGCGACAACATCGTGTTCCCTGTATCTTCGGCTACCCACGAAGGAGCGGACAATCGATTGGTACGCAGCGTAGGCCATGTCGATATGGCCCACGACCCCGCGGTCATTGAGGCCTGCTGGGATCTCATGCGCTAAAGTCAACAAAAGAAGGTGTGACATGCCACTGATCGTTGTGATGGATGATGATGCGGGTACCCGCATGCTGGTAACCCAAGTGCTCAGAAAAGAAGGTTACGACGTATTGGCCGCAGAAGATGGTGCTAAAGGGCTGGCGCTGATCCGCGAGTTCAAACCAGACTTGGTAGTCAGCGATGTGCAAATGCCCGAGATGGACGGTTTTACTGTTCTGGAGCAGGTGCGCGGCGATACCAACTTATCCACCACGCCCGTTATTTTGCTGACGTCACTACAAGACCGCAACCACATGCGCCACGGCATGACGACTGGGGCCGATGATTATCTGACCAAACCCTTTGCGCCACAAGAGCTGCGCGAGGCAGTAAACGCGCAACTCAACAAACTGATCCGCGCCGAGGCTATGCGGGTCCAAATCGTTGGGGCTGCCGTCGGTGACGCGTTAGAAGAGCAGCGACACAAAATCAGCAGGCTGTATGAAAACCGTATGGCCAAGTTGCTCAGCGAGCAATGGCCGGACAGTGGGTTTGTGCAAGAAAATGAGAAATTTTCCAGCGCCACCGTGTTATTTGCCGACATGCGCGACTACGCCCACTGGACGCAGCGGTTGTCCAGCACAGAGCTGGGTGATGTGGTGCAGCAGTTTTACGGCAATGTAGGCGACACCGTACACTTGTTTGGCGCGCACTACATGCAGTTTGTCGGCGACGGTATGCTGTGTGTGTTTGTCGATGCAGGAGACACCCATTCGGTGAACCACGGGTTACGCGCGGTGCGCGCTGCGATAGCGCTGACTGATGCCACGCGCCGTTTGGATGCGTATGTACAGCAGCATTTTGCAGATCGAGGTTTGCCGCCATTTTCCCTGAGCATTGCACTGCATAGCGGCCCCATTGCCTTTGCCAAACTCGCGGGCCTGTTCGGCAGCAGTGGGCACATGACTCCGGTGGGTGACTCGGTGACGTTAGCGCTTACGCTGTTTGCGGGCCAGCCGGCACTAGACTGGACCATTGCGGCCAGTGTACAAACTGCGCGCTTGGTGACGGGCGCTGTGCGCACGGGTCGGCGCGCCATGGTTAGCTTGCCTGGCCGCAATACACCATCGGACACTGTGGAAATTGTAGGATTGCACTGATGCAGCGTTCGGTCAGCCAGCCGGCCAAGTTGCCCATAGCCATGCAGGATGCCGAAGTGGCCAAGGCAACGCACGCGTGGTCCCTGCGCACGATATTTCTATCGAGCCTGCTGTTTTTTTGTGTTGTACCCGCAGCGCTGGTTGGCTGGGTGCTGTACCGCAGTAACCTGGATGCTGTCGACGCATTGTCTGACAAAATAGTGAGAGACGTCGCGCGGCAAATACAGCTTGATACGGAAGCGCACATGGGTCAAGCGCACATCATTTTTAATGGCCTGATACAGCAGCAACCCAGCGAGGCAGAGGTAGTGCGCGCACGCCAAATGCTGCAAAAGCTGGAGCTCTTTGAGCAGCACGCGTTTGCCATGACGCGCATGACGCCCAACGTGCCCTACCTATATTTAGGTACAGCGCAAGGCGAGTTTCTGGGTGTGGAGGCCTTGCCGCAAGGTGCCAGCAGCGGTATGCGCGTGGGCGTTCGCGCCGCAGGAGACGAAGGCCTGCGTTACTTTTCGGCCCAAACCCCGGGTGACCGCAGCCAGGCGTTGCCGACTGAAGGGAAAAACTACGAGCCCAGAGGGCGCCCTTGGTACCAGGCGGCCTTGGAAAATAAAGGGCGCGTGTTCACACAAGTGTACCCATCAGCCTCCAAAAAGCAGTTGCTTATTACTTTGTCGCAACCCGTCTATGGTGCTGACGGCGGCGCCCTGGGCGTATTCGCGATCGACCTGTTTCTCAAGCGCCTGTCGGAGTCTCTGCAAGCCACGGTGATCAGCCCGCGGGGCAGCGCTTTTTTAGTCGATGAGCAGGGGTTTTTAGTGGCCAGCTCCGCCGGCGACGCTTTGTTTGATGAAGTGCAAGGCAAACTCAACCGCGTCAAGCCCGATCAAAGCAAAAACCAAACGATCCGGGCTGCCTACGCCCAAACCGCCCCTAGTTTGGGCAAAACAATGAACGCCTCGGCGCAAAGGGCCGAGTTTTCCCGTCGGGTAGGCGAAGGTGACGATGCCTTGATTGTGAATTTGCAACCCTTTGGCGATAACTTGGGGTTGCGTTGGAGCCTGGTTGTGGCCGCGCCCGAAAGCGATTTTGCAGCGCAAACACAGGCGGCTCTTAAAAAGACCGTGCTGTTGATGCTGCTGACCTTGGCGGCCGGCGCCGCGCTGGCCATTTGGTTGGCCTACGGATTAGCGCAGCGCTTTCGCGGGCTGGCACATGCTGCAGAGCAACTGGGCCACGGCGAAGTACCTGAGTTGCAGCGCAATGCACGCATACGCGAGGTGAACCGCCTGTCCGCAGTCATGCGCAGCAGCGCGCAAGAAATTGTGCGCAACCGCGCCGCCATTGAAGCGCACGCCGTGGCCCTGCAGGACGCCAATGAGCATTTGGAAGTCCGCGTCAGGCGGCGCACCGCCGAGCTGGAGGCCTCACGCGAAGAGGCGTTAAGTGCAGCGCTTGCCAAGGCATCATTTTTGGCCACCATGAGCCATGAGATCCGCACGCCGCTGAACGGCGTGGTGGGTATGACCACGCTGCTGGCCGACACACCACTCAGCCCCGAGCAGCGTGACTATGTGCACACCATGCGCATCTCCAGCGACCAGTTGCTGGGCGTGATCAACGATATTTTGGATTTTTCCAAGATCGAATCTGGCAGGCTGGATTTGGAGAGTGAGCCGCTTAATCTGCAGGCCACCATAGAAGAGGCTTGCGACATCGCCGCGCCCCGCGCCCGGGAGAAAGGCCTGGAGCTGCTGGCCGATATGGGCGACCACGTGCCCACCTGGGTGCGCGGCGACGTCACGCGGTTGCGCCAGGTGCTGCTGAACTTTATTAACAACGCCATCAAATTTACTGAGCATGGGCAGATCGTTGTGTCCGCCAATTTGCTGCAAGACTTTGTACCCAATCAGGGCGCGCTAGTCGAGTTTCGGGTAAGAGACACGGGCATTGGCGTGCCACTAGACCGGCAGTCGGCGCTGTTCCAGTCTTTCACTCAGGTCGACGCCTCTACCACCCGAAAATACGGTGGCACCGGGTTGGGCTTGGCTATTTGCAAGCGTTTAGCCGAAATCATGGGCGGCCATGTCGGCGTAGAGTCTGCGCTGGGCGAGGGTTCCACATTCTGGTTTACGGCGCGGTTGGACTACGCTGATGCGCCTGACCAGTCCCAGTCATCGATGTTTCACATGGCCAGCCTGAACGGCAAGCGCGCCGCCTTGGTGGACGACACCGTGCTGAACCTGCGCATACTGGACAAGCAGCTCAAGCGCTGGGGTATGCAACCGGTGTTGTTTGAGCGCGCGCAACAGGCGCTGGATTGGCTTGCCAAAAATACGGTAGACGTGGTGGTGACCGACATGCACATGCCCGATATGGACGGCCAGAACTTTGCCCAGGCTATTCGCAGGCAAACTCCCGACGCCCATATCGTGCCGCTGACCTCGGGCACCATGCCGACCGGTGAAGGCGCTAAAGTGTTTGACGCCAAGCTGCTAAAGCCCTACAGGCAGTCGCAGCTGTTTGACGCGCTAACGCGTATCACGGCACTGCATTCCACCGAAAAAACCGACACCACCGAGCAAGTCATCGCCGCCAAGAACCAGCGTATTTTGGTGGCAGACGATAACGCAGTCAACCTGAAGGTGGCATTGGCCATGCTGGCCAAGCTGGGTTATGAGGCCGCAACCGCCCTGAACGGGCGGGAGGCGGTCGACCTGGTGGCACAGTCTCTCAGGGCCCGAGGCACGCCTTTTGCTGCGGTATTGATGGATGCCAATATGCCGCTGATGGATGGTTTTGAGGCTACGCGATTGATTTTGTCCCTGCACGGCGCCAGTGCGCCACCCATCGTCGCTTTGACGGCCTCCGTGCTGGAGGAGGATCGCCAGCGCTGCCTTGAGGCGGGCATGCAGGGCTTTTTGCCCAAGCCGCTGCGCATTGACGAGCTGTCGGAGGCCTTGGCCAGATACGCCGTAGTGCTCCGTGCGGCTCCTAAAATAGTAGCACTTCATGCTTTACCTGCGGGGGCTTTAGGCATAACTTCCATAGAAACCCAGGTTGTCTTGATGGACTGGAGCCGGCTCGAGCAATTCAAGGAGTTTGACGATGACGAGCGCAGCATGACGCGTGAAGTCATTGCCTTGTTTATTGCCGATGCACCGCAGCGCGCAGAAGATATCTTGCATGCATACCAAGCCAGCGACAGCGCCGCGTTGTCGCGCGCCGCGCATGCGCTGAAAGGTGCTGCCTCCAATGTGGGCGCCAGCGCCCTGACTGACGCCTGCTTTGCCCTGGAGCAGTCGTGCCAGCAGGGGTTTTGGCCCAAGGATGCCGACAGCCAGGTGGCTTTGATCGCCGAGCTGTCTTACAAAACCATCGAGGCATTAAAAAACTGGGCGCTGTAGCTTGGCATGTCCTAGCGCGGCGCAGTCGCCAGGGCTTGGTAGTACGGCGTAAAGTCGGGCGCCGTCAACGCCAGCAGGGCGGCAAAACTGTCGATCACAAAATACTGCGACTGGTAGGTGTCAATTTTGTAGGTTGACGCCATGCAGTGCAGCAGGTCGGCGGGCGTTTGCAGCGCCAAGCGCGCGGGTTCGGCCGAAGTAACGCTGTGCTGCAACTCGCCACTGCTGCTTAAGATACCCGCGCCGTAAGCACGCACGGCATCGCCCTCGCGCACCAGCCCAAACTCAATCGTGTACCAGTACAGGCGCGACAGCATCTCAACGGCGCCCTTGATTTGCGCGGTGCCGTGCTCTAGCGCATAGGCCTTGAGCGCGCCTTGCCCGTAGGCCTGAATGTGGTCTGCGTAGCTTGGGTCAAACAGCAACGGCACGTGGCCAAACAAGTCATGAAACAGGTCTGGTTCGACGATGTAGTCAAACTCGTCCGGGGTGCGAATCCAGGTGGTTACGGGGAATTTTCGTTGTGACAATAAGGTGAAAAACGGCACCTCGGGGATCAGGCCCGGTACGCCCACCAGTTGCCAACCGGTGGCTGGCAGCAGGCGCGCGTTGATGTCTTCAAAACGCGGTATCGCATTACCCGCTCCGAGCTGCGGCAGGGCATTGGTGAAGGCCTGTGCAGCCAGCCCCGGCAGCAAGGCCGTTTGGCGCGCGAACAGCCTGCGGTAGGTGTCGTGGTCTTGCGCAATGTAGGCGGCATGGTTTTGCGTGCTGGTGTAGTCATCGTTGGCGCGGCTGTAGTCACCACGGGGCGGGCGATCAGACTGGCCGTAGATGACGGGAACGGCTTGGCCCGCGCCTTTGGCGCTGGGGGAAGGGTTGGCCGTAGGCACTGGGCTGCCAGTCATGTTTTTTCCAGCACGCCCCGGCGCATTTGGTCCAGCTCCATCGTCTCAAACAGCGCTGTGAAGTTACCTTCGCCAAAACCCTCGTTCCCCTTGCGCTGGATATATTCAAAAAAGATCGGCCCGAGCTGGTTCTCGCTGAATATCTGTAGCAGCAACTCGCCGGGCTTGCCATCCACCAAAATGCCACGCGCCTGTAGCGCCGCCACGTTTTCGCCATGGCCGGGGATGCGTTTGGGCAGCAGTTCGTAGTAGGTCTCGCTGGTGTTCAGCAGCTTGACGCCAGCCATCTGCAGCGCGTCCACGGTGTCGTACAGGTTGGTGGAGCCCATGGCGATGTGCTGAATGCCTTCGCCGTGGTACTTGTCCAGATACTCCTGAATCTGCCCGGCTTTTTCGTTGCCCTCTTCGTTGATGGGAATGCGGATTTGCCCGCAGGGGCTGGTCATGGCTTTGCTTTTGACGCCCGTGACTTGGCCCTCAATGTCAAAGTAGCGTACCTCGCGAAAATTAAACAGGCGCTCGTAAAACCCTGCCCACTCGTCCATGCGGCCCCGGTGCACGTTGTGCGTCAGGTGGTCGATATACGTCAGGCCGTGGCCTGCGGGGTTCAGGTCGGCAGCGGTGATGCCAGGCAGCGGCGCAAAGTCTACGTCGTAGAAGCTGATGTCGCCTAGCGCCGGAGGCTCTTCGCGCCCTTGGCCGTCTTTCGCAGCATTTTTGCCGCGCCATTTGTCCACCAGGTAAATCAGCGAATCACCAATGCCCTTGATGGCCGGGATATTCAACTCGCCCGGCCCGGCTTGGTCCGCATAGCCCCACGCCCCCAGCGCCTTGGCGCGCGCGTACGCGGCCTTGGCATCTTGCACGCGAAATGCAATGGCGCAAATGGACGGGCCGTGCGCGCGGGCAAAGCGCTGCGCAAAGCTGTCGGGCTCGGCATTCACAATAAAGTTAATGCCGCCCTGGCGGTACAGCGTCACGTTTTTGTGGCGGTGCTTGGCAATGGGTTTAAAGCCCATACGCTCAAACACGGCTCCAAGAGCCTGTGGGTCGGGCGCAGCGTATTCGATAAATTCAAAACCGGCCGTGCCCATCGGGTTGTCCCAAGCTGTCATGTCGTCATCTCCTGGTCTGTCGGCCGCGCCGCGTGGTAGTTACTGCAGTGTAGGTATAAGGAGCATCAATTTTTCAGCGTTCTGAAGCGTTAAAATACACAAATACGCAATAAACCTGCAAATTATGCACATCCAAGCGCTTGACAAGCTAGACGCCAACATTCTGCGCATCTTGCAGCTAGATGGCCGCAAAACCTACGACCTGATCGCAGCCGAGGTGGGCCTGTCTGCCAGCGCCGTGCTGCGCCGCGTCAAGCGCCTGGAAGACACGGGCATCATTGACCGCTACGTGGCCCTCGTCAAGCCCGAGTCCGTAGGGCTGGGTTTGACAGCCTATATCAACGTGCGGCTGGAAAAGCACAGCGAGAGCCATAAGCGCAACCCCATGGACCTGTTTAGCGCCAGCGTGCAAACCTGGCCCGAGGTGGTGGAATGCGCGGCGCTGACCGGCGAGATGGACTACCTGCTGCGCCTGGTAGTGAAAGACATGCGCGCCTATTCGCATTTCATCATGGACACTCTGCTCAAACACCCCAGTGTGCAAGACTGCAAAACCAGCTTCATGCTGGACCAGGTGAAGTCGACGACGGCGGTGCCGGTATAGGGCGGCCTTGGGCGATGCTAATGCCCACTGCGTGGCGCGTTAAATTACCAATTTTTCTTAAATTTACACGCCCGTTGTACGCGTTGTACGAAATACCAAAGTCGCAACAAGTTATTTCAATCTGGTTACACCCCGTCCCAGCACGCCTGTCAAATCACAACGACCATGTGGCATTGCTGTTTCCAGTTGCATCAAGAGCAGGTTTTTGTAACTTGCCTAGATGGCGACCCGGTTTGACGCGACAAACAAGCCGGCACGGCGCGGGCGCTGCTTGTCATCATATTGACATCAAAGCTGCGTGGATGTGTAATTTTTTTGCAAACCAAATCTTTGGTTTGCATTTCTATTTCTATTTCTATTAATATTTAAGGAGATTTCTATGAAAGTTTTAACCTTGGAAGAAATGGAGTTAGTCTCGGGTGGCAAGGGCGGTTCAAGCGGCCATTGCAGCAGTGCTGCATCGTCCAACGCGGCATCGTCAAATGGCAGCCCGATGGGGGGCGCTGCCTCCAGTGGGCACAGTGCTGCCAGTAGCAACGGCGCCGCTAGCAGCAACAGCGCCAGTAGTAGTTGAGCCATCTGGCGGGCGCACCCCGCCAGCCTACAAAATGCCCTCGGTTGCGAGGGCATTTTTTTGCCAAAAACGCTACCAATGTACGCTGCCCTCAGCGGCGTGCCGCGAAGGGTTCAAGCGCCTGGAAAAGCACACCCAGAGCCGTAAACGCAACCCAGTGGCGCTGCTTCCCGCAGGAGTGCAAGACTGCAAGACCAGTTTTATGCCCGACCAGATGAAATTTACAACAGCACGACCCGTGTGAGTAAATCGCAAACGCTACAAGTATAATAGCTGCTTGTGCCCTGCTCTATTGGGCTTTCGGCAATTTTCATTGGTAAAATGCCATTTTGACAGCAATACGCCATTTGGCGCAGTCGCCAACTCCCCTGCAGGCCAATTGCCTGGCGGGCAGGCGTAACAACAGCCGTGAATACCCCTTGCATAAGCTGGGTTCTCTAACGTAATTTCCGCAATAACCGGGTTTACCCTTATATTGACGGTATGGTTGATTCAAAAGCACTGATCCAAGCCACTTTGGGCGCTGGCATGGAGTTCTTTAACGCGCCCCCTAGCTTCACGGGCAAAGCCAGTGAGCCCGACAAACGCGCCCATCCCTTAATGGTGCCCATCCGCTCGCTCGGCGCGAGCCACCGAGAGCGTATTGCCCAGCACCTGCTGGCGCTGGACGCGAATGACCGCTACCTGCGCTTTGGCTACGGCGCGCAAGAGGCGCAAATTCGCGCCTACACAGACAGCCTGAACTTTGCGCGCGACGATATTTTTGGCATTTACAACCGCTCTTTGGTGCTGATTGCCGTGGCCCACCTGGCCTTTGCCGGTGACCCCAAATGCCAAAGCTGCGCTGAGTTTGGCGTGTCGGTGCAAAGCGACGCGCGTGGCAAAGGCTACGGCAGCTTGCTGTTTGACAGGGCGGTCACCCACGCGCGTAACAAAGGCGTCGACCTGATGTTTATCCATGCGCTGTCTGAGAACGCCGCCATGCTGAAAATCGCCAAGAACGCAGGGGCTGTCGTAGAGCGCGATGGCAGCGAGAGCGAGGCCTACCTCAAGCTGCCCCCAGCCACCTTGGACACCCGGATGACCGAAGCGGTGGAAGATCGGTTTGCCGAGCTAGATTTTCAGCTCAAACTGCAGGCCAAGCGGTTTTGGGAGTTTTTGGCCAGCCTGCAAGAAATCCGGCGCGGCGTGCGCGACGGTCGGCACAAGTCTGGTGAATAAACCAGCACGCGGCGTTGGCCGCTTAAGCTGCCCCCACTAAAGCAAGCGCGGGCAGGCACAGGCAGAACCCCGCAAATACGCTATCCTAGAGGGCTGTTTAACTACCGCACACCTCTTGTGTCAGACCCCCAACCTAGTGGGCCAGCGCCGCTGGTCTCCAAAGCCTTTGTGGGCGGCCTAACGCTGCCCAAACCACCGCCCAAGCACGAAGACAAACGCGGCTTTTTGCAAAAGCTGGCCGAGTTTATCCACCCCGGCCCCGACAGCACCGACGAGCTGATTGAAAGCTTGGCCGAGGCCGAGGACAACCACATCATCAACGCCGAGAGCCGCGCCATGCTGGAGGGCGTGATCCGCATGGCCGACATGACCGCCGGCGACGTGATGGTGGCCGCGCCGCGCATGGACACCATCAACATCGACGCGCCGTTTGACGAGATGATCCACACCATCATCGACACCGCGCACTCGCGCTTCCCAGTGTACGAGAACGACCGCGAAAACATCATCGGCATCTTGATGGCCAAAGACCTGCTTAAGCTGCAACGCGCGCCCGAATTAAATTTGCGTGCGCTGCTGCGCCCGGCGGTGTTTGTGCCCGAGAGCAAGGGGCTGAACGATCTGCTGCGCGAATTCAGGGGCAACCGCAACCACCTGGCCATAGTCATTGACGAGTTTGGCCGCACAGCGGGCCTGATCACCATTGAAGACGTGCTGGAGCAAATCGTCGGCGAGATTGAAGACGAGTTTGACGAAGCGGGCGAAGACGAAGGCGACATTTACGCTCTGGCCGACAAAACCTACCGCGTCAGCGGCGACACAGCCATCGACCGCGTGGATGAAGCTTTTGGCGTGACGCTGATAGCCCATGATGGCGAAGAGTTTGACACCGTAGGCGGCCTGATTGCGCATGAAATGGGCCATGTGCCCAAGCGTGGCGAGCACTGCCTGCTATCAGATTTAAACTTTACCGTGCTGCACACCAAGGGCGGCGCGGTCAAGTGGTTCAGGGTCTCACCGGTTACTGAGCATGGCGCTGCGGCGTAATGGCTGAGCTGCCCTCCCCCGTGGGCCTGGCGGGCGTTGCGCGCAGCGTAGCCGGCTGGCGCTTGGCCTTTGCAGCGCTGGTGGCGCTGTGTGCTGGCTACCTGCATGCCTGCGCTATAGCGGCGCCGTGGGACGGGCAGCCGGTGTGGTGGTTGCAAATCATCGCCCTAGCGGTGCTGGTGGGTTTGGTACAGCGCGCGCCTGGCGTTAAAACGGCGGCGCTGCTGGGCTGGCTGTTTGCCACTGGCTGGCTCACTGGCAGCGTGTGGTGGCTGTACACGTCCATGCACGACTTTGGCGGTTTGGCCGCGCCGCTGGCGGTGCTGGCGGTGCTGGCGCTGTGCGGCTTTATGGCACTGTTTTATGCCGCTGCCTGTGCTTTTTATAAGCGTTTTAGCCCGTCAGCCCAACAGAACATAGCACAAGATGCTATTATTTTCGCAGCGTGCTGGTTGCTGGCTGAGCTGGTGCGCGACACTTGGTTGACGGGTTTTCCGTGGGCGGCTGGGGGGTATGCGCATGTGGATGGGCCGCTGGCAGGCTTTGCGCCTTTACTGGGTGTCTATGGCATTGGTTTTTTGAGCGCTGTACTGGCTGTGCTACTTGCATCCGCAATAGCTCTCGGATCAACGGCCAAACGCTGGTTCCAATTTAGCGCAGTGTTAGCCGCGTGCGTAACCATCATTGTGCTTTCTTGGTTCGTTGAGCAGCCGCTGCAAGCGGCTAGCAAAACGACGATAGCCCTCCTCCAAGGCAACATCCCCCAAGGCGAAAAATTCGACAATTCCAAAGGCATTCCGCTGGCATTGGACTGGTACGCTCAGCAACTGGCCCTGAGCACCGCTACCTTGGTCATCGCGCCCGAAACCGCCATACCCGTGCTGCCCCAGCAGTTGCCCGATGCGTATTGGAATAACCTGCGCAGCCGCTTCGGCGCGGGCAACCAAGCCGCGCTTATCGGCGTGCCGCTGGGCGGCTATGTAGAGGGCTACACCAACTCGGCCATGGGCCTCAAACCCGGTCAAAAAGAGGCCTACATCTACAGCAAACACCACTTGGTGCCCTTTGGCGAATTTATCCCGCCGTGGTTCAAATGGTTCACGCAAATGATGAACATACCGCTGGGCGACTTCAACCGGGGCGCCATTGGCCAGCCCAGTTTTGAGTTTACAGGCCAGCGCTGGGCGCCCAATATTTGCTATGAAGACCTGTTTGGCGACGAGCTGGCGGCGCGTTTCAAAGACGAGGCCGCCGCGCCCACGGTATTGGTTAACCTGAGCAACATCGGCTGGTTTGGCAACAGCATCGCCATTGACCAGCACCTGCACATCAGCCGCATGCGCGCGCTGGAGCTGGGCCGCCCCATGGTACGCGCTACCAATACCGGCCCCACGGTCATCATCGACCACCGGGGCCGAGTGACCGCCAGCCTGGAGCGCCACACGCGCGGCGTGCTGGTGGGCGAGGTGGAGGGCCGCACAGGGGTGACGCCATATGCCTGGTGGGCCGGGCGCTTTGGGCTGTGGCCTTTGTGGCTGCTGGGTATCACTATTCTTTTGGTAGCAGCTCGTGCTATTTTCCAAAGGGCCAGAGCCTGATTTTGCTTATAAACCCGGCGTAGAACCGCTAAAATAGCGCCCTATGCTGAGTTTTCAAGACATTATCCTTACCCTTCAGTCCTATTGGGCTAAACAAGGCTGCGCGCTGCTGCAGCCGTACGACATGGAGGTGGGCGCTGGCACATCGCACACCGCTACATTTTTAAGAGCGCTTGGCCCCGAGCCATGGAAGGCCGCCTACGTGCAGCCCAGCCGCCGCCCAAAAGACGGCCGCTATGGCGAGAACCCCAACCGCTTGCAGCACTACTACCAATACCAGGTGGTTTTAAAGCCCGCACCCGCCAACATTTTGGAGCTGTACCTGGGCTCGCTGGAGGCGCTGGGCTTTGACTTGAAAAAGAACGACATCCGCTTTGTCGAAGACGATTGGGAAAACCCCACGCTGGGTGCCTGGGGCTTGGGCTGGGAAGTGTGGCTCAACGGCATGGAAGTCACGCAGTTCACCTACTTCCAGCAGGTGGGCGGCATTGACTGCAAGCCCATCACGGGTGAGATTACCTATGGCCTGGAGCGCTTGGCCATGTACCTGCAGGGCGTGGACAACGTGTACAACCTCACTTGGACCGAAGGCGTGAATGGCGACAAACTGACGTATGGCGACGTGTACAAGCAAAACGAGGTGGAGCAATCGACCTATAACTTTGAGCACAGCGATGCCGAGTTTTTGTTCACCGCCTTCACCGCGCACGAGAAGCAAGCCAAGTATTTGATAGAGCAGCAGCTCGCTCTGCCCGCCTATGAGCAGGTTTTAAAAGCCGCGCACAGCTTTAATTTGCTAGACGCGCGTGGCGCCATCAGCGTCACCGAGCGCGCCGCCTACATTGGCCGCATCCGCAACATCTCGCGCAGCGTAGCGCAAAGCTACTACGAAAGCCGCGAGCGCCTGGGCTTTCCTATGGCCCCGCGTGAGTGGGTGGCGCAGATGCCCAAGAAAGCCGCCTGATGATTTTGGAAGTGGCCACGCTGCAGATCAAGCTGGGGCAGACTGCGGCACCATTTTTATGACCCGTTTCCTACGGTGCTGCATTACAGCGCGGTCAACTTGAAATAGTTTTGCGGATTTCATACAGCATGGGTACAATGGATATACATGTTTATACATTTTGAGGCGGTGCTATGGATTTACAGGTAGGAAAGTGGGGCAATAGCCTGGCGGTGCGGCTGCCTGCACAATTGGTGCGTGAACTGGGGGTGCAAGATGGCTCTACGCTGGACGCAGAAGTGGTGAGTCCTGCGCATCTGCGCCTGGCTGCGCGCAAGCCGTTTGATCGTAAGGCGTTTATTAAAAGTCTCGAAAAACTGCACGCCAGTTTGCCCACGACCGAGCCGGTTGTAGAGCAAATGCGTCGCGAGGCGCGCTACTAAAGATGAGTGCTAGTACCGCCTCCGAGAGCTCATCTTGGGTATACGCAGACACAAGTGCCCTAGTGGCTTTATTTGCAAAAGAGCCAACGGCGCTGGCCATTCGTAATTGGCTGGGCGACGAGTCAAATGTGCTGTGCGCCGCAGACTGGTGCGTGACCGAGGTAGCTAGCGCATTGTCGGTAAAAGTGCGTAGCAAAACATTGTCGCAAGATGGGGCTGATCTCGCTTGGGACGCATTCGAGCAGTCGTGTCAAGGTGCGATTGAGCTGCTACCCGTGCTGCCACAAGACTTTTCGCGTGCGGCGCAACTGTGCCGTGTGGCTGTAAGCGGTTTACGTGCTGGTGATGCGCTGCATTTAGCGGTGGCGATGCGCCAAAATTGCAAACAGTTATTGTCGTTTGATCAAAATCTCAATATCAATGCTCAGGCCACAGGGCTGAAACTCATTACTTTATGACATCTAAAAATTTACTCGTTGAACTGTTTGTTGAAGAACTGCCGCCCAAGGCTTTGAAGAAGCTGGGGGAGGCGTTTGCTGGCGTGCTGCACGAGCAGCTGAAGGCGCAAGGTGTGTGCGGGGCGGACTCGGTGCTCACATCATTTGCGTCACCGCGCCGCTTGGCCGCGCACATCACGGCTGTGGCAGCCAGGGGCGCAGACAAAGCCGTATCGCAAAAACTCATGCCTGTAGCTGTGGGCTTGGATGCTGTGGGCAATGCATCGCCCGCTTTGCTTAAAAAATTGCAAGCGTTAGGGGCTGATGCCTCTGCAGTAACTGGCCTCAAGCGCGTGATGGACGGCAAGGCAGAGGCTTTGTTTTATGAGTCCACGCAGCAGGGCGCAACTTTGGTGGCCGCTTTGAATGCCGCGTTGGCTGCTGCGATTGCGAAGCTGCCGATTCCAAAGGTGATGAGCTACCAACTGGGCGCCGGCAGTGAGATGCCGGGCTGGACCAGTGTGAGCTTTGTGCGGCCTGCGCACGGGCTGCTGGCTTTGCATGGTAGCGAGGTGGTGCCTATCGAAGCCTTGGGTTTGCAAGCCACCAACAGCACGCAAGGCCACCGCTTTGAGGCGGCCGTGTCGCCTGTGGTTATTAAAGATGCTGACAGCTACGCCGCAACCTTGCGCGAGCAGGGCGCGGTGATTGCCAGCTTTGCCGAGCGCAAGGCCGAGATCGCCAAGCAGTTGGCAGCCGCAGCGGCCAAGGTGGGCGGCGGCGCAGGAGGCGAGTCGCACGGAGCGCTCCGGCCAATTGACGACGACGCGCTGCTGGACGAGGTGACCGCATTGGTCGAGCGCCCCAATGTGCTGGTCTGCGAATTCGAAACCGAATTCCTCGCCGTGCCGCAAGAGTGCTTGATTTTGACCATGAAGGCGAATCAGAAATACTTTCCTCTGCTGGACGCAGGCGGCAAGCTGACCAACCAGTTTCTGGTCGTCAGCAACATCACGCCGAGTGATGCCAGTGCCGTCATCCAAGGCAACGAGCGCGTGGTGCGCCCGCGCTTGGCCGATGCCAAATTCTTCTTTGACCAAGACCGCAAAAAGACGCTGGAGTCGCGCGTGGAGGCGTTGGCTAAGGTGGTGTACCACAACAAGCTGGGCACCCAAGGCGAGCGCACCGAGCGGGTACGCGCCATTGCCAAAGCCATCGGCCAGCAACTGGGCGGCGACATCTTGGCTAAGCAAGCCGACACCGCCGCGCGCCTGGCCAAAACCGACTTGCTCACCGACATGGTGGGCGAGTTCCCCGAGCTGCAAGGCATCATGGGCGGCTACTACGCACGCCACGATGGGCTGACCGACGATGTAGCCAACGCGATTGAAGACCATTACAAGCCGCGCTTTGCAGGTGATGAGCTGCCGCGCAACCAAGTGGGCCTTGTGGTGGCTCTGGCCGATAAGCTGGAAACGTTGGTGGGTATGTTTGGTATTGGTAATTTGCCGACGGGTGACCGCGACCCGTTTGCGCTGCGTCGTCATGCCTTAGGCGTTGCGCGTATGCTGGTAGAGAGTGACTTGCCATTGCAGTTTTATGAACTCACCCGCTTGGCTTTTGCATCGTTTGCACCCGGCCTACTGCAAGACCAAGCCGTTGCACTTGACGAGTTTTTGATTGAGCGACTGAAGGGCTACTTAAAAGATGGTGGCTACTCTGCCGCTGAGGTGGATGCAGCCATCTACGCCCAGCAGCTAGGCGAATGGCGCACTATCCCCAAACGCCTTGCTGCCGTCCGCGCCTTTGCTGCATTGCCAGAAGCCCCCGCGCTGGCCGCTGCGAACAAGCGGGTCGGCAACATCTTGAAGAAAGCCGAAGGCGCCGTAGTAGCCAAAGTCAACCCCGCCTTGCTGCAAGCAGAAGACGAAATAGCATTGCACGTCGCTATTAACGCAATAGCTGCTCGTGCTGACCTTGCCTGGGCTAATGGCGATTACACTACCAATTTGCAAGCACTGGCCGCCCTGAAAGACCCAGTAGATGCGTTCTTCGACAAAGTCATGGTCAACGCCGAAGACCCAGCACTCAAGGCCAACCGCCTGGGCCTGTTGGCCACTTTGCACAACGCCATGAACCGCGTGGCGGATTTGTCCAAGCTGGCAAGTTAAGCGATTGCCATTCATAATTGAACTATGCCTACGCAACGACAAATTGAACGGTTCACCTTGGCGTTTCACCAAGTTGCAGTGAATCGTTTGCGTACACATCCTGAGCATTTAGTTAAGGCCGTGGATGTGTTGAATCGTTGGGAGGCTCAAGGAATTTCTGGTTCTGGACAAGTCTATCGTGATGCTTGGAGGCGTATGCTGGGCGGTGGCGTTGACGAAATAGAAAAATCGGTTTGTATTGATACTGATACTGCTGCCACTATGCGTAGCATGTCGCCACTGGGTTTTTTATTGTCTGATTCTGAGCGCATGCAGATTCGTCGCAAGGCTATGGAAGCATGAAACTTGCGCAATTACTCCATGTTTTGCGGGCCTCGGCAGAAATTTCTGGGGAAAAGTCCTTCGTGGTCATTGGCAGCCAAGCATTACTTCTGGCAACAGAGTCACCTGATCAAAGGCTCACTCTTTCAGATGAAGTCGATCTCTATCCAGCGTTGGCGCCAGACAAGGCAGATGCAATTGACGGTGCTATTGGCGCATTGTCGATGTTTCATGAAACGCATGGGTATCACGCCGACGGCGTGAGTCCTGAAACTGCTGTTATGCCACCGGACTGGATGAGTCGTACGACACTGCATTACTTCGATGATTTGACGGTTATTTGTCCCGAGATACACGACCTTTGTGTCTCTAAGTGTGTTGCGGGACGAGACAAGGACGCTGATTTTGTCCGCATACTTTTGCAAGACAAGCATGTTATTTTGGAAAAATTGCTTGAGGGCGTCACCAAGCTAGACCCTGCAAAACACCCCATCCCCCACATCACCCAATGGGCACAGCGCCGCGCACAAGAGGCATTCGCATGAAACTCATCATCCTGGACCGCGACGGCACTATCAACGAAGACCGGGACGACTTTATCAAGTCGGCCGATGAGTGGGTGCCGCTGCCCGGCGCGCTGGAGGCGATTGCCCGGCTGAACCATGCCGGTTGGCATGTGGTGGTGGCGTCTAACCAGTCGGGTTTGGGGCGGGGCTTGTTTGACGTGGCGGCGCTGAACGCGATGCACAGCAAGATGCACAAGCTGTTGGCGGTGCAAGGCGGCAAAATTGACGCGGTGTTTTACTGCCCGCATACACCCGACGAAGGCTGCGCTTGCCGCAAGCCGCTGCCGGGACTGTTTGAGCAAATTATCGAGCGCTATGGCCTGGATGTGGCCACCAACCTGAACGGCGTGCATGCTGTAGGCGATAGCCTGCGCGACCTGCAAGCGGGGGCCGCCGCTGGCTGTCTGCCCCACCTGGTGCTAACAGGCAAGGGTGCCAAGTACCAACGCACCACCTCCCCCGCTGACATACCCGAAGGCACGCGCATGCATGCAGACCTGGCCGCGTTTGCTGAGCACCTTTTGGCGATGCCTGCTTAAACCCACAACACGAACCTACAACTAATCACCCGCATGGCCTACCTACTTGCATTTATACGTTCCTGCCTGCACATGCTGTGGATGATCATCACCGTCATACCGTGGGCTATTGCGGTGGTCGTTACCTCGCTGTTTTTAAGCCCTACCCGTGTGTACTGGATGTGCGCGGGCTGGTTGAAGTGCGCCATGTGGGGACTAACCAAAATCTGCGGCGTTAGCTGGCGCATCCATGGCCTTGAGAACTTGCCGCAGGGCGACAAAGAGGGGGCCATCTTGTTGCTTAAGCACCAGTCCACCCTAGAGACCTTTTTGATGCCCGCCATCATGCCGCACCCGCTGGCCTATGTGTTCAAGCGCGAGCTGTTGTACATTCCTTTTTTTGGCTGGGCCATGGCCCGCATGGACATGATCCACATTGACCGCAGCAAACGCAACGAGGCCTTTGCCAAAGTGGTGACCCAAGGCAAGCGCGTAATGTCCGAAGGCGTATGGGTCATCATGTTTCCTGAGGGCACGCGCATTCCACGCGGCAAAGTGGGCACCTACAAAAGCGGCGGCACCCGCCTGGCCTGCGAGACGGGCCGCCCTGTCGTGCCCATCGCCGTTAATTCGGCCCGCCAATGGCCTCGCAAAGCGTTTGTCAAAACTCCCGGTGTGGTTGACGTGGTGATCGGCAAACCCATCGCAAGCGTAGGCCGCCAGCCCGACGAACTGACGCAAGAAGTGCAAACCTGGATTGAGGCCACCATGCGCGAGATTGACCCCGAGGCCTACCGGTAAGCGATCTTGTATGCGCGGCTTTCTACAACTCACCCTTGATCTGTTCTCAGAGGCGCTGTCGCCATCAAAAAAAGAGCCAAATCAGCCACTAGCCCAGCAGAGCACGGCACAAGCTGCTGCTGAATTGATAGCGGTTGAAGTTCTTGCAGTAGCCCCCGCGCCCGCAGAACCCATCGCGTCCGTCATGCGCCCTGCGGCTTTTGCGCACCCGCGCGCTAACCGGGAGGCGCGGCTGCAGACCAGCGTTGTGGCCTTTGAGCTCAAACGCGGTAAACGCAAGACCATTGGGTTTAGCGTCGGCGCAGACGGGCTTACCGTCAGCGCGCCGCGCTGGGTACCGCTCTACGAGATTGACAAAGCTGTGCAAGAAAAGTCGCTCTGGATCGTGAAGAAGCTGCAAGAGGCGCGCGAGCGCCACAGCAAGCTGGAGAGCAACCGTATTGAATGGAAAGACGGCACACTGATCCCGTTTATGGGCGAGCAGGTGATTGTGGTGATCGACCCGCGCCACCTGTACAACTCTTCCGGCGTAGCCACGCCCACACGCGGTACCCGTGCCGCCGGGCAAGCCCAGTTGCACTCCGACGCGCACGCGGCCAACGCGTCCCTGCCCGGCGTACCGCGCCTCACCCTGCACATCAGCCTGCCGCAAGACGCCGCGCCAGAGCGCATCCGCGACGCCGTGCAAGCCTGGCTGATGCGCCAGGCCAAACGCATCTTTGAGGAGCGCCTTAACCTGTACGCGCCGCAACTCAAAGTGCAGTGGACCAAGCTGTCCTTAAGCAGCGCAGGCACCCGCTGGGGCACCGCCAAGTCTGACGGCTCCATCCGCCTGAACTGGCGTTTGGTGCACTTCCGCATGAGCGTGATCGACTACGTGGTGGTACACGAGCTGAGCCACCTGCGCGTGATGGACCACAGCCCCCGCTTTTGGAGCACCGTCGAATCCATCATGCCCGACTACGCCGCGCTGCGTGGGCAACTCAAGGACGATGCACTGCCGCGCTGGGACTAACACTGAATCGGTACACCCCAAGCGCATCCAGAGCGCGCGTCAGTTTGCCCTCAAACCACAGCATGTGCAAATGCGCTACAGCCTCGCCCATGGCAAAGGTCATTTGGTGCAAATCTAGTTCGCGTTTGAACATGATGGGCACGATGTCTGCGCCGCTGGTGGGCTTTTGGCTGCAGGCTTGCATCACTTCTGCCAAGCGGTCGGCGTGGTGGGCTTGTAGCTGGGCGATGCGCTGGTGCATGCCGGTGAAGGGCTTGCCGTGGGAGGGCAGCACCAAGGTGTCGGCAGGCAGTGCCAAGTATTTCTGGATAGAGCCTAAGAACAGTTTGAGCGGATCGCCCTCGGGCTCCAGGTCAAACACGCTGACGTTGGTGGAGATGCGGGGCAGCACCATGTCGCCGCTGATCAACACGTTGAGGTTTTCACAATACAAGGCTATGTGCTCAGGCGCATGGCCATAGCCGCTGATACAGCGCCAGTCCCGCCCGCCGATGCCTATCACATCGCCATCCATGATGCGGTGGTAGCTGTCGGGCACGGCGGGTACCAGGTTGGAGTAGTAACCGGTGCGGGCCTTGATTTTGGCAACCGACTCGGGGTCGGTCAGGCCGTGGGATGCATAAAAGTCGGCGGCTGCTTGGCCACCCACATTCGATGCAGCAGAGCTCAAGTTGCGTGCCACGTTGTAGTCGGTGGCGCTGATCCACAGGCGCACGTTCCATTTCGCGCAAATCCAGTGCGCCAGGCCAATATGGTCGGGGTGCATGTGGGTGCAGACCACGCGCAGGATGGGCAGGCCTTCTAGCTGCGTGTCAAAAATACCTTGCCACTGCGCGCGGCTCTCGGCGCGGTCAATGCAGCAGTCCACCACCGTCCAGCCCTGCACGCCGCCCAACTCATCACGCAGCAGCCACAGGTTAATGTGGTTCAGCGCAAAAGGCAGCACCATGCGAATCCAGCGCACGCCGTCGGCTACGGGCAAGGCCTCGCCCAGCGCGGGCAGGGTGTCTTGCAGAGGGTAGGTTAACTCGTGTTCAAGGGTGTTCATGGGGTGTTCAGTCGCGGGTACTTTTCGTACATAATTGGGTTAATTGACGTTTACGTAAACGTCAATTGAATAACGCCATTGTAGGCGGCAGGGCTTTACGGTTCAGTCGCCCGGGTTTTTCACCATTTTCACTTGCGCTAGCGGCAATAGACACCAGTATGGGCACCACCTACAGCATCAGCGATTTGGCCAAAGAGTTTGATTTGACCACGCGCGCCATGCGCTTTTACGAAGACATGGGCCTGCTGGCCCCCGAGCGCAGTGGCCCGGGTGGCCGCAACCGGGTCTACAGCGCCCGCGACCGCACGCGCTTGAAGCTCACCCTGCGTGCCAAGCGCCTGGGGCTGAGCCTGAACGAGGCCAAAGACATCATCGACATGTACGACAGCCCGCGCGACACCGGGCTGCAGCTTAAGAAGTTTCTTACCATTTTGGGCGAGCACCGCATCGAGCTGGAAGGCCAAATGGCCGAGCTGCAAGCCAACTTGGATGAGGTGAAAGTGCATGAGAAAGAAGCCAAAGTGTTGTTGGCTAAAAGTGAAAAGAAGGTTGCCAAATGACCCGCCCTGACTACACAGCTGTGTTTGACCGCGTCAACGAGAGCTTTCTGCGCCAAGGCATGATGCAGCACTTGGGCGTGCGCATCTTACGGGTGCAGAGCGGCGAAGTAGAGTTTGCCTTGCCCATGAGCGACAAAGTCACCCAGCAGCAAGGCGCTTTCCACGGTGGTGCACTGGGTGCGCTGGCTGACATATGCTGTGGCTACGCGGCGCTCACCGTAGCGCCCGAGGGCATGGAAGTAACCACGGTGGAATACAAAATCAATTTCGTCTCCGCTGCCGTGGGGCAAGAGGTGGTGTGCATAGGCAAGGTGGTCAAAGCAGGGCGAACGCTCACCATCACTCAGGCTGAATTGTTTGATGTAAGCGCCAATGACAAAGGGGGCGCGCGCAAACTGTGCGGCCTCATGCAAGCCACGCTGATAGCCGTGGCCAAGAAATATTGACAACCCTCACAAAGGAAAACTCCATGAACAACCTACCCGGTTTAAATTTTCAACTAGGCGAAGACATCGACGCACTGCGCGATGCCGTGCGCGATTTTGCCCAGGCCGAGATCGCACCCCGAGCGGGTGAGATAGACCAAAAAGACCAGTTCCCCATGGACCTGTGGCGCAAGATGGGCGACTTGGGCGTGCTGGGCATCACCGTGGGCGAGGAGTACGGCGGTGCAGGCATGGGCTACTTGGCCCACATGATAGCCATGGAAGAAATCTCCCGCGCGTCTGCCAGCGTCGGCCTGAGCTACGGAGCGCACAGCAACCTGTGCGTCAACCAGCTCAAACGCAACGGCACCGAGGCGCAAAAGCAAAAATACCTGCCCAAACTCATCAGTGGCGAGCATGTAGGCGCGCTGGCTATGAGCGAGCCCAATGCGGGCAGCGATGTGATCAGCATGAAGCTCAAGGCTGAGGATAAGGGCGGCTACTACCTGCTCAACGGCACCAAGATGTGGATCACCAATGGCCCGGATGCCGACACCATGGTGGTTTATGCCAAGACCGAGCCCGAGCTGGGCGCCCGTGGCGTGACGGCTTTCATCGTAGAAAAAGGCATGAAAGGCTTTTCTACCGCGCAAAAACTCGACAAACTGGGCATGCGCGGTAGCCACACGGGCGAGATGCTGTTCAACAACGTCGAAGTGCCCGCACAGAACATCCTGGGCGCCTTCAACGGCGGTGCCAAGGTGCTGATGAGCGGCCTGGACTATGAGCGCGCCGTGCTCGCCGCCGGGCCGATTGGCATCATGCAATCGGTGATGGACAACGTCATCCCCTACACCCACGACCGCAAGCAGTTTGGCCAAAGCATCGGCGAGTTTCAGCTTATCCAGGGCAAGGTGGCCGACATGTACACCGTGCTGCAAGCGGGCCGCGCGTTTTGCTACACCGTCGGCAAAAACCTTGACATGCTGGGCACCGACCATGTACGCCAGGTGCGCAAAGACTGCGCCAGCGTTATCCTGTGGTGTGCCGAAAAGGCCACCTGGATGGCGGGCGAGGGCATTCAGATATTTGGTGGTAACGGCTACATCAACGACTACCCCTTGGGCCGCCTGTGGCGCGACGCGAAACTGTATGAAATTGGTGCGGGCACCAGCGAAATTCGGCGTATGCTGATTGGCCGTGAACTTTTTGCAGAGACAAGCTGATTGAAGATATGCCATTAACAGACTTACTAACCCACAACCGCGAATGGGCCGCGCAAATGGTGCGCGAGCGGCCCGGGTTTTTTACCGGCTTGTCGCAACAGCAAAACCCCAAATACATGTGGATCGGCTGCAGCGACTCGCGCGTACCCGCCAACCAGATCACCGGGCTAGAACCCGGCGAGGTGTTTGTACACCGCAACGTCGCCAACGTGATGGTGCACACCGACCTGAACGCTCTGAGCGCTGTGCAGTACGCGGTAGACATGCTCAAAGTAGAGCATGTGATTGTGGTGGGGCACTATGGCTGCGGCGGTGTGCAGGCAGCGTTGACCAACGCGCGCATTGGCCTGGCCGACAACTGGATACGACACGTGCAAGACGTGCGCGATAAACACAAAACTGCGCTAGAAACCGCGCCCGCCCAGTACCGCCTGGACATGCTGTGTGAACTCAATGTGATTGAGCAAGTCATCAACGTATGCCACAGCACCGTTTTGAAAGATGCCTGGCACCGTGGCCACGAGATCACGGTGCATGGCTGGATCTATGGCGTACACGACGGCCTGCTGGTGGACCTGCAGGTAGGTACGGGTTCGCTGGCGGAGGTGGAGGCGCTGTACGATGCCGCCATCACCCAAGTTTTCAATAAAAATCGTGCGCTAGCCCAATAGAATATAGCACGAGCAGCTATAAAAAGTATAGTGTTATGTTTCCCCAGCGCCTGGACTCCACGCTAGCCTACGACATCGCCAAAGCGATGATGGATGGCTTCAACCGCCATTACCGGCTGTTTCGCACCGAGTCGGCGCGCGCCAAGCACCGCTTTGAGACGGCCGACTGGCATGGCCAGCAGCGGGCACAGCGTGAGCGCATTGAGTTTTACGACCTGCGGGTTAAAGAATGCACGATGCGGCTGGAAAAAGAATTTAAAGCGGGTGCGCTGGCGATGGACGTGTGGCAGCAGATCAAGCTGCACTACATCGGCCTCTTGGTAGACCATCACCAGCCTGAGCTGGCCGAGACGTTCTTTAATTCCGTAACGACCAAGATTTTGCACCGCACGCATTTCCACAATAGCTTTATTTTTGTGCGCCCGGCTGTGAGCACCGAGTACATTGAAAACGACGAGCCCGCCGCCACGCCAACCTACCGCGCCTACTACCCTACGCGCGAGACGATGCACGAGATGATCGTGCTTGCCATCGACAACTTTCGCCTGCAAAAGCCGTTTGAAAATCTGCAGCGCGACGCGGGCTATGTGCTGGCGGCCATGGAGGCGCAGTTGACGGATATCAAGCTGCGCGCCAACTTTCAAATTCAAGTGCTGTCCACTTTGTTTTACCGCAACAAGGGCGCCTACGCGCTGGGGAAAATTATCAACGGGTTCAATGAAGTGCCGTTTGCCTTGCCCATCTTGCACGGCAAAGACGACAAGCTCTTTATCGACGCAGCGCTGTTTGGTGAAGATGATTTGCTCGTCTTGTTCAGCTTTGCGCGCGCCTACTTTATGGTGGACATGGAGGTGCCCTCGGCCTACGTACAGTTTTTGCGCAGCATGATGCCGCACAAACCGCGCGCTGAAATTTACAACGCTTTAGGTTTGGCCAAGCAAGGCAAGACGCTGTTTTACCGCGACTTTCTCTACCACTTGCGGCACAGCACCGACAAGTTCCGTATTGCGCCCGGTATCAAAGGCATGGTGATGCTGGTGTTTGATTTGCCCAGCTTTCCGTATGTGTTCAAAGTCATTAAAGACTATTACCCGCCGCAAAAAGACACCACCCGCGAGCAGATCAAAGGCAAATACCAGCTGGTCAAGCAGCACGACCGCGTGGGCCGCATGGCCGATACGCTGGAGTACAGCGAGGTGGCCTTTCCGCGTGAACGGTTTGACGACGCGCTGATCGCCGAGATAGAAAAGTTTGCCCCCAGTCAGTTGGAAATATCGGACCGCGATGGGGACGGCCACATGGAGGTGATCGTCAAGCACTTGTACATCGAGCGGCGCATGATCCCGCTGAACATCTACTTGCAAGAGGCTTTTGACCAAGGTTTGGAAAACGACAAACCACGCCAGTTGATGGAAAAGGCGGTCATCGAATACGGCAACGCCATCAAAGATTTGGTGCGCGCCAATATCTTCCCAGGCGATATGCTGTGGAAAAACTTTGGCGTCACGCGCCACGGCAAAGTGGTTTTTTACGACTACGACGAGATCGAGTACATCACCGACTGCAAATTCCGCAAAGTGCCCGAGCCGCGCAACGAAGAAGAAGAGATGAGCGGCGAGGTGTGGTACAGCGTAGGGCCCAAGGACGTGTTCCCGGAGACTTTCGGCCCGTTTCTATTGGGCAATACGGCTGTGCGCGAGGTGTTTATGAAGCACCATGCGGATTTGCTCGAGGCCGCTTTCTGGCAAAGCCATAAAGAGCGCATTCAGGCGGGGTATGTGCATGATGTGTTCCCGTATGAGCTGGAAAAGCGTTTTGTAAACAAAAACGTAGAAACCAGCAGTCAACACGAGCCTGAGCAGCTATCGCATCAGGAGTTTTCCGAATGATCTCGCGCGACACCTGGGAGCTGTGGAGTTTTATCGTTACCGCGCTGGGCTTGCCGGTGGCGATTGTGATTTTTATGTGGCAACAGCGCAAAGAGCGGGAAAACGAAGACGAGGAGGGCTACCAACTGCTGTCCAACGCCTACAACGATTTTTTAAAGGTGGTGCTGGCCCACCCGGACCTGCAACTGCGCAGTAACGAGCGACTGCCCAACGCCACGCCTGAGCAGATCGAGCGCATGCTGGTAATTTTCGACATGCTGATTTCGCTGTTTGAGCGCGCCTATTTGGTGGCCTACAAACCCAAGATGAGCGACGAAGAGCGCCGCCGCTGGAACAGCTGGGACGACTACATGCGCGAATGGTGCCGCCGGGACGATTTTTTTAATGCGTTGCCCCTGCTGTTGCGCGGCGAAGACCCTGATTTCCAAACCTATATCCGCCGCGTCGCTGTGCAAGAGCGCGGCAATTTGATCCAATCTGTTTAACCCCCACTTCATTTTATTCAGGAGTATTGACATGAGTGACCCTATCGTTATTGTGAGCGCTGCCCGCACCCCCATGGGCGCATTCCAGGGAGACTTTGCTTCCCTTTCTGCCCACGACTTGGGCGGCTTCGCCATCAAGGCCGCTGTAGAGCGCGCCGCCCTCAATTCACAGTTCACGCCCGAGCTGGTGAACGAAGTGCTTTTTGGCAACTGCCTGATGGCAGGCCAAGGCCAGGCACCGGCCCGTCAGGCCGGCTTCAAGGGCGGCCTGCCCAAGAGCGCCGGTGCGGTGACGCTGAGCAAGATGTGCGGTAGCGGCATGCGCGCTGCCATGTTTGCGCACGACATGCTCACTTCGGGCAGTGCCGACGTGATCGTCGCAGGCGGCATGGAGAGCATGACCAACGCGCCGCACCTCCTGCCCAAGGGCCGCGGCGGCATCCGCATTGGGCACGACCGCATTTTTGACCACATGATGCTGGACGGCCTGGAGGATGCTTATGAGGCCGGTCGCTCTATGGGCACCTTTGGCGAAGAGTGCGCAGACAAGTACAAATTTACCCGCAGTGAGCAGGATAAATTCGCCATAGCAAGCGTAGAACGGGCACAATATGCTGCTAAATCAGGAGCGTTCGCCGCTGAAATCACGCCGGTGACGGTCAAAGGCCGCGCGGGCGACACCATCGTCAGCATCGACGAAGGCCCGGCCAAGGCGCGGCTGGACAAGATTGCCACGCTCAAACCAGCGTTCAAAAAAGACGGCACTATCACGGCTGCGTCCAGCTCGTCCATCAACGACGGCGCCGCCGCCCTGGTGATGATGCGCGCCAGCACCGCTGCCAAGTTGGGCTGCAAGCCGCTGGCCCGCATCGTCAGCCACGCCATGCATGCGCAGGCGCCTAACTGGTTCACCACCGCGCCCGTCGGCGCTACGCAAAAGGCGCTGGCCAAAGCGGGCTGGACGGTGAAAGACGTAGACCTGTGGGAAGTGAACGAAGCTTTTGCCGTGGTGCCGATGGCGCTGATGACGGAGCTGAACGTGGCGCATGCGATTGTGAACGTTAACGGTGGTGCCTGCGCATTGGGCCACCCTATCGGTGCCAGCGGCGCGCGCATCATGGTGACCTTGATGCATGCCTTGCAGGCGCGCGGCTTGAAGCGCGGCTTGGCTACGCTGTGCATCGGCGGCGGTGAAGGCACGGCTGTAGCTATCGAGATGCTGTAGGAACTACGTATTTAATAGCATCTTGTGCTATTAAATAAAGGGCCATGAGGTGTTTTGTTATGAAAATACTTGTTTTAGGGGCGTCGCGCGGCATTGGCCTGGAGTTTGTCCGCCAGTATGCCGATGCCGGCGCGCAGGTGACCGCAACAGCCCGCAGTGACGAGGGTTTGCACACCATCAAAGCCTTGGGTGCTAAGGCCCTGAGGCTGGACGTGGCTGACGCCAAGAGCGTAAGCGGCTTGGCATGGATGCTGGGTGGCGAAGGGTTTGACATTGCCCTCTACGTGGCAGGCGTCTACACCGAAGGCGGCGCCACCACGCCGCCCACCCGCGACGAGTTTGACCGCACCATGCACACCAATGTGCTGGGCGCCATGCAAACCATACCGCAGGTAGCGCCTTTGGTAGAGGCGGCCAACCAAGGCCGGGGTGGCAAGTTCATTTTCATCACCAGTGGTATGGGCAGCATTGGCGAGACCCAGAGCAGCTTCGGCTGGACTTACCGTGTCAGCAAGGCGGCGCTCAATATGGCCGTTATGGCAGCGCAGCATGACTTCCCCAAAGCCTTGATGCTACCCATATGCCCGGGCTGGGTGCGCACCGACATGGGAGGGCCGACTGCGTCCATCAGCGACATTCCATGGTAAAACTCCAGCCGGTAGGCCCAGCGGCTGGCGACAATATCGTGGGCACCGTTTTAGGTCAATGAAAGACATGCTATGCAGTTAAGTGAAGAACACACCGCCGTGCAAGACGCCGTGCGCGCCTATGTACAGGCCGAGATCGCGCCGCATGCTGCCGCGTGGGACAAGTCGCACGGGTTCCCGCGCGCCGCTTTGCGCGGCTTGGCCGACCTGGGCTGCTACGGCGTGGCCGTGCCCGAGCAGTACGGTGGAGCGGGGTTGGACTACCTGAGCCTTTCATTGATATTGGAAGAGATTGCCGCAGGCGATGGCGCCACGTCAACCATCGTCAGCGTCAACAACTGCCCGGTGTGCTCCATCTTTATGGCCTGGGGCAATGAGGCGCAAAAGCAAAAGTACCTCAAACCACTCGCACGCGGCGACATGCTGGGCGCGTTTTGCCTGACCGAGCCACACGTGGGCAGCGAGGCGGCAGGCTTGAAGACGAGCGCTACCAAAGACGGCGACCATTACGTGTTGAACGGGGTCAAGCAGTTCATTACCAGCGGTAAAAATGGCGACATCGCCATTGTCATGGCCGTCACCGACAAAGCCGCAGGTAAAAAAGGCATCAGCGCCTTCATAGTGGAGACCAAAACTCCCGGCTACGAGGTAGCGCGCATAGAAGACAAACTGGGCCAACACGCCAGCGACACTGCGCAAATACGCTTTGAAAACTGCCGCGTACCGGCAAACAACTTGATCGGCGACGAGGGCCAAGGCCTGAAGATCGCGCTCAGCGGCTTGGAGGGCGGGCGCATTGGCATCGCCTCGCAGTGCATCGGCATGGCGCGCGCCGCGTTTGACGCAGCGCTTAAGTACAGCAAAGACCGGGTCAGCTTTGGCCAGCCCATCTTTCAGCACCAGGCGGTGCAGTTCAAGCTGGCCGACATGGCCACACAGATCGAAGCGGCGCGGCAATTGATTCACCATGCGGCATCGCTCAAAGATGCTGGTAAACCCTGCCTTAAAGAAGCCGCCATGGCCAAGCTGTTTGCCAGCGAGATGGCCGAGCGCGTGTGCAGCGATGCCATCCAGGTACACGGCGGCTACGGGTATGTCAGCGACTTCCCGGTAGAACGCATTTACCGTGACGTGCGGGTATGCCAAATATACGAAGGCACCAGTGACGTGCAGAAGATTTTGATTGGCCGTGCACTGGCGTAAAACGCTGCTGCCGTTTCCAATGGAGTGGCTATTGAGCAGGGGTCTAATGTCATCTTCGTGACCAACTAAAGGGGCTGTAAAGGGTTTTTCCGTATCAACTTATGGCGTAAAAACCTAACAATGGCTTGTTGTTATCGCCCTTTTTTATAATTGGAGACCTTATGACAAAGCCTAGCTTAGCTAAAACCCCTGCTCGCCGTAGTTTCCTTAAAGCTGCGTCAGCCACCGCCTTGGGTGGTGCTGCCATGGCGGCACCCATGATCGCCACGGCGCAAACCACCACTACTTTTCGCTTCCAGTCCACCTGGCCTGCCAAGGACCTCTTTCACGAATTGGCTAATGACTTTGCCAGCAAGGTCAACACCATGGCCAGCGGCAAGCTGAAAATTGAAGTGCTGCCCTCTGGCTCTGTCGTGCCAGCCTTCCAGTTGCTCGAAGCGGTGAGCAAGGGCACGCTGGATGGTGGCCATGGCGCCATCGCCTACCACTACGGCAAGAATACGGCGGTGGCTTTGTGGGGCTCTGGCCCGGCCTTTGGCATGGACCCAAATATGGTTCTGGCCTGGCACAACTTTGGCGGCGGCAAGGCGATTTTGGAAGAGATCTACAAGTCCATGAACATGGACGTGGTGTCCTACCTCTACGGCCCCATGCCCACCCAGCCCTTCGGCTGGTTCAAAAAACCGATCTCCAGCGTCGCGCAGCTCAAAGGCGTGAAGTTCCGCACCGTGGGCCTGGCGGTGGACATGTACAACGACATGGGCGCCGCCGTGAACCCACTGCCCGGCGGTGAAATTGTCGCCGCGCTGGACCGTGGTCTGCTTGATGCTGCCGAGTTCAACAACGCCACGTCTGACCGCATCCTGGGTTTCCCTGATGTGGTGAAGAACTGCATGCTGCAATCCTTCCACCAAAGCGGGGAGCAGTTCGAGATTTTGTTCAACAAGGGCAAGATCAATGCGCTGCCAGCTGAGTTGAAAGCCATCATTGACTACAGCGTGCAAGCAGCCAGCGCCGAGATGAGCTGGAAGATGATTGAGCGCAATTCCAAAGACTACATTGACCTGAAGAAGCAGGGCATCAAGTTCTACAAAACCCCTGACTCCATTTTGCGTGCGCAATTGGACTCGTGGGACAAAATCATTGCCAAAAAAGGTGCCGAAAACCCCATGTTCCAGAAAATTCTGGATTCACAAAAGGCCTATGCCGAGCGCGCTGGCCAGTGGCAAAACGACTACATGGTGGACTTCAAAATGGCTTACAACCATTACTTCGCCAAAGGTGCCAAAAAGTCTTGACCAAGCAGCTTTGATTGAGCAGTCTGGGTTTTAGATGGAGCCAGTCACGCCGGAAGACCGGGTGGCTGGTTTATTTTTTTCGGATGGAGCGTGATGAAAATTCAAACACTTCTGCACACGGCTGATGGCATCAGCACCTGGGTAGGCAAGGCATTTTCCTGGCTGATCGTGGCACTCATGCTGATCGTGGTGGCCGAGGTCTTTAAACGCTATGCGCTCAATGCCCCTACTGCGTGGATTTTTGATGTCAGCAACATGATGTATGGCACCCTGTTCATGATGGGCGGTGCCTACACGCTGTCCCAAGACGGCCACGTGCGGGGCGATTTTTTGTACGGCAACTTCAAGCCGCGTACCCAAGCCAGTATCGACCTGGCCTTGTACATACTGTTCTTTTTGCCCGGCATCGCGGCCTTGACCTGGTCGGGCTGGGTGTACTTTCAAGACTCGTTGGCGATCCGCGAGCAAACTTTCAACGCCGACCCATTGCCGGTGTATCCGTTCAAATTCATGATTCCACTGGCCGGTGGCCTGGTGCTGATGCAGGGTGTATCGGAAATTATCCGTTGCATCGTCTGCCTGCAGACCGGCGCGTGGACACCCAGACTGAAGGACGCGCAAGAGTCTGACGTAGTGGCGCAGCAGCTGGAAGGCAGCGAATATGTGGATGAAGAAGCCAAACGCTTGGCCATCGAGAAGTCCATTGGAATGAAGGGTTGATGATGAGCAATGCTGCACTCGGTATGACCATGCTGTGCCTGATCGTGGTGGTGATCATGATGGGCTTTCCCACGGCGTTCACGCTGATGGGTTTGGGTATGTTGTTTGGTTTTGCTGCCTTCTACGATCCCTCTATCCCCTGGTTGGACAACAAGATATTTCCCCTGATGGTGCAACGCGCCTTTGGGGCCATGAACAACGATGTGTTGCTGTCCATCCCGCTGTTTGTGCTGATGGGCTACATCATGGAGCGTGGCGCGCTGGTGGACAAAATGTTCCACAGCGTGCAACTCGCGTTTCGCAAGGTGCCCGGTTCCTTGGCCGTCACTACACTGGTGATCTGTACCTTCTGGGGTATTGCCAGCGGGTTGGTGGGCGCTGTGGTGGTGCTGATGGGGGTGATCGCCATGCGCCCCATGCTCAACGCAGGCTATGACACGCGTTTGGCTGCCGGTGTCATTACCGCTGGCGGTACGCTGGGTATTTTGATTCCACCGTCGGTGATGATCATTGTGTATGCCGCCGTAGCCGGCCAGTCCGTAGTGAAGCTGTACGCCGCTGCCATGTTCCCCGGGTTTTTCCTGGCTTTTCTGTATTTGGTCTATGTCATTGGCTGGTGCATGATCAACCCCAAGATTGCGCCCAAGCTGCCTCCCGAGCAGATGAAAGCGCCGATCTCTCCTGCGGTAGCGCACATTGCGTCGAGCTATTCGCGCAATATGCTCGTGGCGTTGCTCACTGCCGTGGTTTTGCCAGGCAAGGCGTTGCGCAACGGTGTGGACGGCGTGAGCCTGAAATGGTGGCAGTTGTTGGCCTCGTTGGCGCGTGCTTTAGGGCCCGTTATTCTGGCCTTGGTTACGCTGGGCGCGGTCTGGTGGTATGTCGTGATTTACTCGCAAAAAGACAATGAGGCCGCCCCCGTTGCCGCAGTGCAAATGGCGGAAAAATCAAGCATCGCCAGTGCTGCCCAGCCAGCACTGAAAGCGCCCGCTGCGTCGGGCGGCGTGCAAGAGCCTCCCGCAGCTGGCGGCCTGCAAGTGCCTCCCGGCTCAGACGATCTATTGGAGCCCTCCGGGTCTGCCAAGAGTTCCAGTGCGGTGGAGAAAGACGAGCCCCTGCGCGACATGGGGGCGGGTGAAGCGGTCAATGCACCCAAAACCGAGCCAGTCCCCCCTGCTTTTTATACCGGCTTTGTCATAGTGAGCCTGATTACACTGGCTTTGCTGGCCTACTACTATTGGAACTTTGATGCAGAGCAGTACGAGATCGTCTCGATGCTGATCCATTCGGTAGCGCCATTGGCGATATTGACCTTCGTGGTGCTGGGGGTGATTCTGTTTGGCATCACCACCGCCACAGAGTCGGCAGCGGTCGGCGCAGCGGGTGCTTTTTTAATGGCCTGGCAGGCGGGTACGCTGAATTTCCAGAAAATAAAAGAAGCCGTGTTTCTGACCTCCAAAACCACCTCCATGGTGTGCTGGTTGTTTGTCGGCTCTGCATTGTTCTCTGCGGTGTTTGCTATTTTGGGCGGTCAACGGGTCGTGGAAGAGTGGGTGTTGTCTATGGACTTGTCGCCCATCCAGTTCTTGTTGCTGTCGCAGGCCATCATTTTTGTGCTGGGCTGGCCGCTGGAGTGGACCGAAATCATTGTGATCTTCGTGCCCATCTTCTTGCCATTGCTGGCGCACTTCCAGATAGACCCGATGCTGTGGGGGGTGCTGGTGTTCGTTAACCTGCAAGCAGCCTTCCTGTCGCCCCCCGTGGCCATGTCGGCCTTTTACCTGAAGGGGGTGTCGCCAGCACACGTCACCATCAACCAGATTTTCGCGGGCATGATGCCCTATATGTTGATCGTTATTCTCTGTATGGTGTTCATGTACATCTGGCCAGGCTTGACTTTGTGGCTGCCGAACTATCTGTATGGGGGCGGTTGAGTGAGAAAACACGCGGCCGACGCAAGGCACTATCCGCAACGGGCAGTCAGGAAGCGGTAAGCTGGCACCAAGAAATCACGGGCAAAATCGTAAAACTGGAAAACACCTTTGATAAAAATACACAGGTGTGTTCGGTTTGTACGTAGAGCTGCACGCCATCATCGCCCGATAATGTAGCAGCCGCCGGTCTTTCACCGGCACTTTCCAACATTTATTCATCTGGAGATTCGCATGAATTTAGTGCGTAGTATTGCTTTGACTTCTATCGCTTTGGCCGCAGCTACCGCTAGCTACGCACAAAACATCAAAATCGGCGTTGCCGGCCCCTTTACCGGCGGCTCTTCATCTATGGGCGTGAGCATGCGCGACGGCGTGCGCCTGGCCGTGGAAGAAATCAACAAAGCCGGTGGCGTAATCGGCCGCAAGCTGGAAGTCATTGAGCGCGATGACGAAGCTAAAAACGAGCGCGGCGTGCAAATTGCCCAAGAGCTGATCAACAAAGAAAAAGTAACCGCCGCTGTCGGTTACATCAATACCGGCGTGGCCCTGGCGTCGCAGCGCTTCTTCCAGGAAGCCAAAATCCCGGTGATGAACAACGTGGCCACAGGCTCTTTGGTCACCCACCAGTTTGACGACCAGCCTGAAAACTACATCTTCCGCAACGCCGCGCACGACAGCATTCAGGCGCCCATGATTGTAGAAGAAGCCGTCACCCGCCGTGGCTACAAAAAGGTCGCCATTTTGGCTGACTCCACCAACTACGGCCAGCTCGGCCGTACCGACTTGGAAACCGCTTTGCAGCTCAAAGGCATCAAGGCTGTCGCTGTTGAAAAATTCAACATCAAAGACGTGGATATGACCGCCCAGTTGCTTAAAGCCAAAGAGGCTGGCGCTGAAGTGGTGTTGACCTACGCGATTGGCCCCGAGCTGGCACAAATTGCCAACGGCATGACCAAGCTGGGCTGGAAAGTACCCATGATCGGCAGCTGGACCCTGTCCATGGCCAACTTCATTGACAACGCTGGCCCCGGCGGTGAAGGCGCGCGCATGCCGCAAACTTTCATCCAGGAGCCAACCACGCCTAAGCGCCAGGCCTTCATCATCAACTACCTGAAGACCTTCAACCCGAAGAACGCACGTATTGACTCACCCGTGTCTGCTGCCCAAGGCTATGACTCGATCTACTTGCTGGCAGCTGCCATCAAGCAGGCCAACTCTACCGACGGCCCCAAGATCAAAGCCGCCCTGGAAGACCTGAAGACCCCCGTGGAAGGTGTCATCACCACCTACACCAAGCCGTTTACGGCTAAAGACCACGAAGCCATTACCGCCAATATTCCGGTGTTCGGCGAAGTCAAAGGCCAACGTGTGGTGTATGCCTACCCAGATGACCAGAAGAAGGCTTCTGAAATTCGTCTGAAAGATGCCAACGCCAAAGGCGCTCTGGTCGTCAAGAAGTAATCACACATACAGCTAAACACCGCGACGCCTCTGGGCCTCGCGGTGTTTTTTTTGTAGCTAATTTTGTTGCTCACGTAAGGCGTAAGGCCGGGCATTGTTACCCAAGGTTGAATTTATGGAAATCCTGCTCCAACTCATATACAGCGGCATTGCGCTGGGCATGATCTATGCGGTCATTGCGTTTGGCTACCAGCTCACATTTCAGACATCCGACACGCTGAACTTCGGTCAAGGCGACGCGCTGATGTTGGGTGCCATGGTCGGCCTCACATTGGTCAATATCGGCGTCAACTACTGGTTGATGATTCCGCTGGTGATCGTGTTTGGTTTGATCCAAGGCGGCATCGTGGAGCGTATTGGTGTGCGCCCTGCAATCAAAATCAAAAGCGAGTTTGGCTGGATCATGTCCACCATCGCCTTGGGTATTATTTTTAAAAACGTGGCCGAAAACATTTGGGGCCGCGACGACTTGAAGTTTCCCTCACCTCTGCCAGAAGCTCCGCTGAAGTTTCTGGGTGCTAACGTGTTGCCCATGGAGCTGTTAGTCGTTGCAGGTGCAGTGTTCATGATGTTGGCCGTAGAGTTTTTCAACCGCAAAACCATCTATGGCAAAGCCGTGGTGGCCACTTTTAACGACCGCGACGCGGCCAAGCTGATGGGTATCAATACCGGCTTGGTGATTACCTTCTCGTACGCGCTGTCGTCGGCTACAGCCGGGTTTGCAGGCGTGTTGATCGCGCCACTTACCTTGACCGGTGCCACCATGGGCGCGGTGCTGGGCCTCAAAGCATTTGCGGTCGCCATTATTGGCGGCTTGACCAGTGGCATGGGCATTATTGTGGGCGGCATTATTTTGGGTATCGCCGAAACCACCACGGGTTTCTATATCTCCACCGGCTACAAAGATGTGCCCGGCCTTGTGCTGCTGCTGCTGGTGTTGGCCTTTAAGCCTGCCGGTCTGTTTGGCAAAGCCGCTATCAAGAAAGTTTAATCGTGAATCGCAAGACCCTCATTGCCGCCGTTATCGGTTTGGCACTACTGGCCGCTGTGCCGCTGTTTACCAGCAACCCGTATTACGTGCACATGGCCGGTACGATCATGATCTACGCTATTTTGATCTTTGGCCTGGACATTGTGGTCGGCTACACCGGCCAGGTGTCGCTGGGCCACGCGGGCTTGTTCGGCGTAGGCTCGTACACCGCTGGTGTGATGTTTCTGAAGCTAGGTGCCCCGCTGTGGCTGATTATTCCGGCCAGCGTCGCCATCACCGCAGGTTTTGGTGCGCTGCTGGCCCTGCCTGCCCTGCGCGTATCGGGCCCTTACCTCGCCATGGTGACCTTGGCCTTTGGCACCATCATCCAGATTTTGATCAACGAAATGACCTTCCTCACCGAGGGCCCCTTGGGTATCAAAGTCCCCAAGCCTTCGCTGTTTGGCATGCAGCTGCATGAGAACGGTTTTTACTGGCTGGTGTTTGCGTTGATGACGCTCTCACTCATCGTGGTGCACCGCATTTTGAACTCGCAGCTAGGCCGCGCGTTTGAAGCACTGCGTGGCAGCCCGGTGGCATCCGACTGTATGGGCGTGTCGGTGTACCGCTACAAGGTCTATGCGTTTGTGATCAGCGCGGGCTTTGCCGGTTTGGCAGGCGCTTTGTACTCGTATTCAGAGCAGTACATTTCGCCCAACACCTACAACAACGAATTGACCGTGCTGTTCTTGTTGGCCGTCATCATGGGTGGCCGCAAAACCCGCTCGGGTGCCTTGCTGGGCGCAGCCATTATTGTGATTTTGCCCAAGCTGCTGGACGATTTGGAAATGTTCCGTACGGTGGCTTCCGCGCTTGCAGTGCTGATGCTGGTGGGTGGCGCGATCGGCGTTGCCAAAAAAATCACCACGCCAAAAGCCATGGCCATTCCCGTCATTGGGACCATCGCGTTGGCAGGGTTCTCCTTCTGGTTGCAGTCCATTACCGACTGGCGCTTGAGCATCTTTGGTTTGATGATTTTGTTTGTGGTGTACTACCTGCAAGACGGAATTGTCGGTTTTGTACGCAGCCTGTTCTTCAAGCGTAAAAGCACCTCGATGGGCAGCGCGCTGGACCATGGCGACACCGGTAAAGATGCGCTCACCGTAGCAGCGCACGCAGGTAATCAAGCCAAAGGTGACGACCTGCTGGTGGCCAGCAATGTGCTGATGCAGTTTGGTGGCCTCAAAGCCATCAACAACGTGGACCTGCGCGTCAAGCGTGGCACCATCCATGGTTTGATCGGCCCCAACGGCTCGGGCAAGAGCACCATGATGAACGTGCTGACCGGCATTTACGTCCCCACAGCCGGTACGATCGAGTTTGCTGGCCGCTCGGTTGTGGGCCGCACCTCGTCGGACATTGCGCTTTCGGGCATTGCACGCACCTTCCAAAACGTGCAGCTGTTTGGCGAAATGACAGCGCTGCAAAACATCCAGGTGGGCTTGCACCACAGCTTTGCCAGCAACATTGCCGACGTAGCCCTGCACACACCGCGCTACCAGCGCGAAGACAAAGCCGCCACCGAGCGCGGCCTGGGTTTGCTGCGTTTTGTAGGCCTATCTGACCTGGCCACCGAAGAAGCACGCAACTTGCCTTACGGCAAGCAGCGCTTGCTGGAGATTGCCCGCGCCCTGGCGCTAGACCCGCAACTGCTGCTGCTGGACGAGCCCGCCGCCGGTTTGACCGCCCCCGACATCAAAGAGCTGATCGCCATCATCCGCAAGATCCGCGACCACGGCATCACCGTGATCTTGATCGAGCACCACATGGACGTGGTGATGGAGCTGTGCGACACCGTCTCGGTGCTGGACTTTGGCCAGAAGATTGCCGAAGGCAAGCCCGCAGAAGTGCAGGCCGATGAAAAAGTGATCGAGGCTTACCTCGGCGGTACCGCCCATTAAGCCCAGAGGAACCCACCATGTTAAGTATTAAAAACCTCGAAGCTGGCTACGGCAAAGTGCAGGTACTGCACGGCATTTCTATGGAAGTGCCCAAAGGCAAAGTCGTCACCCTCATTGGCTCCAACGGGGCTGGCAAAACCACCACCATGCGCGCCGTGTCGGGCATGATCAAACCCACCTCGGGTGAGATCAGTCTGCACGGCAAGCGCATCGACGGTATGGAGTCTTACACCATCGCCAAGCAGGGCATGGCCCACTCGCCCGAAGGCCGCCGCGTCTTCGCCACCATGAGCGTGACCGACAACCTGACCTTGGGTGCCTTCCCGCGCCTGACGGGCAGCCGCCCCAAGGGTGATATGGCCGGCGATTTGGAGCGTGCGATGGAACTCTTTCCGCGCCTCAAAGAGCGCCGCAACCAACTGGCCGGTACGCTATCGGGTGGTGAACAGCAGATGCTGGCCATGGCCCGCGCCATCATGCTCAACCCCGAGATCGTGCTGCTGGACGAGCCTTCCATGGGCTTGGCACCTATCTTGGTGGAAGAGGTGTTCAACATCATCACCCGTCTCAAAGGCCAGGGCGTGACGATGCTGCTGGTGGAGCAGTTTGCCGCCGCAGCGTTGAAGGTGGCCGACTACGGCTATGTGCTGGAAAACGGCCGCATCTCGGTGCACGGCCCAGCCGACAAACTCAAAGACGACCCGGCTGTGAAAGCGGCCTACCTGGGCGGCTAATTCCAGGGGCAAGCCCAACGGCTGCTCGCACAAGCAGATTCCTTTCGGGCTGCGCCTGTCGAAGCCCTCGCTTGTTCAACGCAACACGCCTTGGTGCCACAATCGGTACCAAGGCGTTTTTATTTGGAGAACCGTGATGCCCATTACCAAGGGATATAAAGTGCTGGTGGCCGAGGCCATGGCAGAGGTTAAAACCTATAGCGTGCAAGAAACCCAGGCCAGGGTGCAGGCCGGCAAGGCGCAAATAGTCGACATCCGCGATATCCGCGAGTTGACCAAAGGTACGGTGACGGACAGCGTGCACGCCCCGCGCGGCATGCTGGAGTTTTGGGTCGACCCCGAGTCGCCCTACTTCAAGCCGATGTGGGCGGACGAGAACAAAGAGTTCATTTTGTTTTGCGGCATGGGCTGGCGCAGCGCGCTCACCGCCCGAACCCTGCAAGACATGGGCATGACGAATGTGGCCCACATCGACGGTGGCTGGGACGAGTGGGTCAAGCAGGGCGGTGCCACCGAGACGCTGGAAGAACGCAAGGCCAAAAAGGCATCCACTGCCTAGTAAAAAGGGCCCTCAGCCCAATAGAAAATGGCAGAAGCAGCTATTAAAAGTATAGTAATTGTATGAAATTTGAGGCGGTACTGTTTGACTGCGACGGCGTTTTGGCCGACAGCGAACCCATCACCAATGGCGTGTTGCAGGGCATGCTGACAGAGCAGGGCTGGGCCATCAGCGCGCAGGAGTGCTTTGCCACTTTTGTTGGCCATGCGGTGATCGACCGAGCGGCGCTGATTGAACAGCGTACCGGCAAGGTGGTCACCCAGCAGTGGCTGGCCGAGTTTCGAGACCGGCGCGATAAGGCTTTGCATGCACGGCTGACGGCGGTGCCTAATATCCATGACACCGTGGCCGCGCTGCATGCCGCCACCCAGGGCCGCATCGCCTGCGCATCCGGCGCAGATCGTGGCAAAGTCGTTTTGCAGCTGACGAAAATTGGCCTGATTGACTATTTTGAAGGCCGCATCCTCAGCGGCCACGAGCATGCGCGCAACAAGCCGCACCCCGACGTGTATTTGGCCGCCGCCAAGTTGCTGGGCGCCGCGCCCGAGCGCTGCGCCGTGATTGAAGATACCACCAATGGCGCACGGGCCGGCGTAGCCGCTGGGGCCAGCGTATTTGCGTATGTGCCGCTTGGCGATGGCACAGCGCTATGGGACGCGGGCGCTACGCAGATTTTTAGCGATATGGCGCATTTGCCTGCGCTTTTGGCTTGAAATCTGCCACAATCCGTGCAATTGACGTTTACGTAAACGTCAATTGAATTTCGTATCGCGAAAAGTGCAATTGCTTTTGCTGAAAGAAGACTATGCCCGTTTTGGAGACGCAACTTAACGCCCGTTCGGCGGACTTCCTGGCCAATGCCGCCGCCATGCGCACGGTGGTGGATGACCTGCAGAGCCGTATTGCCCAAACCCAGCAGGGCGGCGGCGGCGCAGCCCGAGCCAAGCATGTGGCGCGCGGCAAGCTGTTGCCACGGGACAGGGTGCAAATGCTGCTGGACCCCGGCACGCCGTTTTTAGAGATCGCGCCGCTGGCGGCCTTGGGCATGTACCCCGACAGAGACGGCACCGACAGCGCCCCTGCAGCGGGCCTGGTGGCGGGAATTGGCCGCGTCAACGGCGTGCACTGCATGATTGTGTGCAACGACGCCACGGTCAAAGGCGGCACCTATTACCCGATGACGGTAAAAAAGCATTTGCGCGCGCAAGAAATTGCCCAGCAAAACAACCTGCACTGCGTGTACCTGGTGGATTCTGGTGGTGCCAATTTGCCCAACCAGGACGAGGTGTTTCCCGACCGCGACCACTTTGGCCGCATTTTTTACAACCAGGCGCAGATGAGTGCGCAGGGTATCGGGCAGATCGCCGTGGTAATGGGCAGTTGCACCGCGGGCGGTGCCTACATGCCCGCGATGAGCGATGAGACCATCATCGTTAAAAACCAGGGCACCATCTTTTTAGGTGGCCCGCCTCTGGTAAGGGCCGCTACCGGCGAGATCGTGACGGCAGAAGACTTGGGCGGCGGCGATGTGCACACGCGCCTGTCGGGTGTCGCCGACCACTTGGCGGAGAACGACACCCACGCCTTGGGCATAGCCCGCAACATCGTGCGAAATTTGAATGCAAATACGTCACAAGCCCAACTAAATACGGCACAAGCCGCTACTGACTTAATAGCAAATCCACGCTATTCGCCCGGCGAGCTGTATGGCGTGGTGCCTGTAGACACCCGCAAACCGTATGATGTGCGCGAGGTTATTGCGCGCATTGTCGATGGCAGTGAGTTTGATGAATTCAAAGCCCGCTTTGGCAGCACCTTGGTGACGGGCTTCGCCCGTATTGAAGGCATGGTGGTGGGCATTATCGCTAACAACGGCATATTGTTCAGCGAGTCCGCACAAAAGGGTGCGCACTTTATCCAGCTGTGTTGCCAGCGCAAAATCCCATTGGTTTTTTTGCAAAATATCACCGGCTTTATGGTGGGCCGCAAGGTAGAGAACGAAGGCATTGCCAGGCATGGTGCCAAGATGGTTACCGCGGTGGCTACGGCCACGGTACCCAAGTTCACCGTCATCATCGGCGGCAGCTACGGCGCGGGCAACTACGGCATGTGCGGCCGCGCCTACAGCCCACGCTTTTTATGGATGTGGCCCAACGCCCGCATCTGCGTGATGGGCGGCGAACAGGCGGCCTCGGTGCTGGCCACCGTGCGGCGCGATGGCATTGAAGGCAAAGGCGGCAGTTGGAGCGCGCAGGAAGAGGCAGATTTCAAGCAGCCCATGCTAGACCAGTTTGCCACCCAGTCGCACCCCTACTATTCCAGCGCCCGCCTGTGGGACGACGGCGTGATCGACCCGGCAGACACCCGCCGCGTGCTGGCGCTTGGCTTGGCCGCCAGCAGGAATGCGCCGATTCCGGAGCCGAAGTTTGGCGTGTTCCGCATGTGATGTGTATAATTTATTGAATTCATACACATTTGCAAAGGAGATTGCCATGCGAACCAATATCGTGATCGACGACCAGTTAATGGCAGCGGCCATGCAGGCGGGCGATTTCAAAACCAAAAAAGATGCCGTCGAGGAGGGCCTGCGTTTACTTGCACGGCGCAAGGTCTATGCGGGCTTATTGGCGCTTAGGGGCAAGCTGGTGTGGGATGACTCTGATGAGGGTTGGGCTACAGTTGCCAAAGAGCGGGCAACGAAGGCTGCAACACATCGCGCGCCCAAGGCGACCGTCCGCCTGAGGAAGACGGTGTGATTTTGGTGGACTCTAGCGTCTGGATCGATTTTTTCAAAGGTGCAGACAACCCCGCCACCCAGCAGCTGACGCAGTTACTATCTGATAACGATGCTACCGTCATGGCTGCGGATTTGGTCCTGTTTGAAGTGCTGCGGGGTTTTAGGCATGGCCCCGACCTGCTGGCGGCGCAGCGGTTTTTGTCAGCGCTGCCGCAAGTCGAATTGGGTGGGATGGACAATGCACTTCTAGCCGCCGAACACTACCGCACGTTGCGCGCACAGGGTTACACCATCCGCAGCCCCATAGACATCTTGCTGGCCAGCTACTGCATTACGCACAAGCACCTGCTGCTACACCGCGACGCAGACTTTAACGCGATGGAAACCTTGAGAGGTCTCATGGTTTGGAAACATTGACCATTAAATTATGACCCCCACCCTGTACGACACCCCCGAACACACGCAACTGCGTGACCAAATTGCCCGCTTCATCGCCCGTGAGGTCGAGCCCCACGCGCAGGCCTGGGAAGACGCGGGTTGTGTGCCGCGCGAGGTGCTGCGCAAGATGGGTGCTGCGGGGCTGTTTGGTTTGATGTACGAGAGCGAGTACGGCGGCGCCGAGGCGGACGCGATGACCAACTTGGTATTTGCCGAGGCCTTGTCGCAGTCCACCTTTGCGGGTTTCATCATCACCGCCCTGGTGCACACCGACATGGCCAGCCCGCACCTGCACCACGCGGGTACGCCCGCGCAAAAGGCGCGCTACATGCCGGGCATCATCAAAGGTGAGACGATTGCAGCGGTGGCGATCAGCGAACCAGGCGCAGGCTCTGACGTGGCGGGTATGCGCACCTCTGCCAAGCGCGAGGGGGATGACTGGGTGCTGAACGGCACCAAAATGTTCATTACCAATGGTGTGCACGCCAATGTGTATTTCGTCGCCGCCCGCACGGGCGCCGCGCGCCATGCGGTATCCATCTTCATTGTCGACAAAGGTACGCCCGGTTTCAGTGTGGGCCGCGCGCTCAAAAAAACCGGTTGGCTCAGCTCCGACACCGCAGAGCTGGTGCTTGACAATGTGCGCATTCCCGCAGGCAACTTGCTGGGTGAGCAAGACCGGGGGTTTTACTCGATCATGAAAAATTTCCAGACCGAGCGCATCGCCTTGGCCGCCATGGCCGTGGGCCACTGCACGCAGGCATTGAAGATCACGCTGGACTACGTGCGCCAGCGCCCCGCCTTTGGTGCCACCCTGTGGGACAAGCAAACCATCCGCCAACGCCTGGCCATGCTGGACGCTAAAACACGGGCAGCCCGCCAGTACATGTACCACTGCGCCTGGTTGGTTACCCAGGGCAAAGACGTGGTGCAAGATGTGTCCTTGCTCAAAGCCTTGACGGGCGAGTTGGCCAATGAAGTACTGCAAACCTGCCAGCAGTTCCACGGCGGCATGGGCTATATGCGCGAGACCGCGATTGAGCGCCTGTGGCGCGACGCGCGCATTTTGGCGATTGGCGGCGGCGCCACCGAAGTGATGCTGGACGAAGCCGCCAAACGCTATTGAATTGAATAAAGCACCTACGACATGAGCTCCAACCCAAACTTACCCACGCTGCGCATCCACGTGCAAGACATGATCGGGCGTATCACGCTGAACCGCCCCGAGGTGCGCAACGCGTTTAACGACAGCGTGATCGCTGAGGTCACTGCCGCCTTCGCTGAGCTGGGCCAACGAGACGACGTGCGCTGCATCGTGCTGGCCGCCGAGGGCACGGCCTTTTGCGCTGGTGCAGACCTGAACTGGATGCGCAAGATGGCCGACTACTCGCCCAGCGAGAATTTGGCCGACGCGGCCAAGCTGGCTGAGATGCTGCGCGTGATGTACGAATGCCCCAAGCCGACGGTAGTGCGCGTGCAGGGCGACGCTTACGCGGGCGGTATGGGCCTGGTGGCCGCCTGCGATATCGCGGTGTCGGTGGATACGGCCAACTACTGCCTCAGCGAGGTCAAGCTGGGGCTGATCCCCGCGACCATCAGCCCGTACGTGATTCGCGCCATGGGTGCGCGCGCTGCCCATCGGTATTTTTTGACTGCGGAGCGCTTTTCCGCCGCCGAGGCCTTGCGCATAGGCTATGTGCACGAGGTGGTCAGCGCCGACCAGCTGGACGCAAAGGTGGCCGAGATCACCACCGCGCTGTGCCTTGCCAGCCCGAATGCCGTCAAAGTGTGCAAAAAGTTGGTGCAGGACGTGGCCGAGCGGCCAATCAGTCAACCGTTGATCGACGCCACCGTTGCAGGTATAGCCGATATCCGTTCTAGCGCGCAGGGCAAAGAAGGGGTATCGTCGTTCTTGCAAAAGCGCAAACCGAGCTGGCTGGGCTAGCCGCTACGGCGCGCAACCCCCACCCGAAGGAGTCTTTATGGACAACATTCTTCCCTATTTGCAGCACTGGTTCTCTGGCTTGTTCGCCAGCGGCGGCGACGTGGCGGGCACGGCGGGCAAGGCCCTTGGCGGTATGGACATGGCTGGTTTGGCGGCCTTGGCCGCAGCGCTGGGCTGGGCCAGCGGCATCCGTTTGTATCTGGTGGTGTTTATCACCGGCCTGGCGGGTTATATGGGGCTGATTCCCCTGCCCGGCGGGCTGCATGTATTGCAGCATCCGGCTATGTTGGCAGGTAGCGGGGCCATGTTGTTCGTCGAGTTTTTTGCCGATAAAATTCCGGGCGTGGATTCGCTGTGGGACATGGTTCACACCGTCATCCGTGTGCCAGCCGGTGCGGCGCTGGCGGCGGGCGTGTTTGGCGCCGACAGCGCCACCATGGGCATGGTGGCCGGTTTGCTGGGCGGCACCTTGGCAGCTACTGCGCACGCCACCAAAGCCACCACCCGCGCCGCCATCAACACCTCGCCCGAACCGTTCAGCAACGTGGCCATGAGCCTGGCCGAAGAAGGCGGCGTGATGGGCATGATGTGGCTGGCCACCAACCACCCCTTGGTGTTTGGCGTTGTGCTGTGCATTGTGCTGGCGTTGTCGGTGCTGCTGATTGTGGTGCTGATCAAGTTCCTTAAAGCGGCGCTGGCCCGCGTTGCCGCATTTTTCAGCGGCGCACCCGCGCCACTGCAAGGCTGACGCATGTTTGTAGGCCACTACAGCGCCAGTCTGGTAGGCTCCCATCGGGTATTGGGTTTGGTGATTTATTTTATTTTTGCAGCAGTCGCTGCTTGGCTGGAACGACGGGAGTTAGCGCGTGTTTAACAAAGTATTGATTGCAAATCGGGGGGAGATTGCCTGCCGTGTCGCCGCCACCTGTGCACGACTAGCTATAAAGACGGTAGCCGTTTATTCGACGTCGGATGCGCACGCCAAGCACGTCTCTGCATGCGACGAAGCCATCAGCATTGGCCTGGAGGGCAGCGACAGCGGTGGCAATGCGCCCAAAGACAGCTACCTGCGCTGGCAAGCCATCATTGCGGCGGCCAAGGCAACCGGCGCGCAGGCGATTCACCCCGGCTATGGATTTTTAAGCGAGAACGAGGAGTTTGCGCAGGCCTGTGCCGATGCGGGGCTGGTGTTTATCGGCCCGCCGCCCTCGGCCATCAAAGCCATGGGCTTGAAGGCCGAGTCCAAACAGTTGATGGAAAAGGCCGGTGTACCCCTGGTGCCCGGCTACCACGGCGCCAACCAGGATGCCGCGCTGCTGAAGAAAGAAGCCGATGCCATAGGCTACCCGGTGTTGATCAAGGCCAGCGCCGGCGGTGGTGGCAAAGGCATGCGCGCTGTCGATAAATCAGAAGACTTTGACGCCGCATTGCAAAGCTGCAAACGCGAAGCCATCAACAGCTTTGGCGACGATGCGGTGTTGATTGAAAAATATGTGCAACGCCCACGGCATATTGAAATACAGGTGTTTGGCGATGCGCATGGCAACTACGTGTACCTGTTTGAGCGTGATTGCAGCGTGCAGCGGCGCCACCAAAAGGTGCTGGAAGAAGCGCCCGCACCCGGCATGACCCAGGCCATGCGTGAGCAGATGGGCGCGGCGGCAGTGGCTGCCGCCAGGGCGGTGCACTACCAAGGCGCGGGTACGGTGGAGTTCATCGTAGAGCAAAAACCCGGTGGTGAGATGAACTTCTTCTTTATGGAGATGAACACGCGCTTGCAGGTAGAGCACCCGGTAACCGAGGCGATTACGGGCCTCGACTTGGTGGAGTGGCAATTGCGTGTGGCATCGGGCGAAAAGCTGCCCTTGATGCAAGACCAATTGCGCATCACGGGCCACGCCATTGAGGCGCGTATATGTGCAGAGAACCCGGACAATAACTTTTTGCCAGCGACGGGTACACTGCATGTGTACGCCAAGCCTGCGCACACCGCCTTTGCAAGATCTGACGTTCGCATAGACGACGGCGTGCGCCAGGGTGACGCCATCTCCCCTTTCTACGACTCGATGATCGCCAAGCTTATCGTGCATGGTGCCACGCGCGAGGAGGCGTTGGCCAAGCTGGACAAAGCGTTGGCGCAAACCCATATTGTTGGTTTGAACACCAATGTGCAGTTTCTTCGCCACGTGGTGCAAAGCCCATCCTTTGTGAAGGCCAACTTAGACACGGCGCTGATCCCGCGCGAAGAAAAAGTGCTGTTTCATCAAGAAAAAGTTGGCCTAGCCCAAGCGATAGCAGCACAAATCGCTCATATATTAATAGCGGAGCGTGCCCTGCAAACGGCAGATCCGTTTAGCCGCCGCGACGGTTGGCGTGCCTACGGTGTGCACACGCGCAGCTTTAGGTACGAATTCCATGACCAGCCAGCCGCGGCCGAGCTGACCTATCTGCACGGTGGCGCCCTGCAGTTGCAAGTGAATGGCCAAAGCACCGGTGCAGAGGCTACGGCAGGTGCATTCAGCTTTAGCCGCAACGCATCGACGGGTGCGACCACCGTGGAGTTTGCCGGGCGGCGCGCTGAAGTGCATGCCTACGCACTTGCGGTGCCAAAAGGCATTGAAGTCCATCTATTTAGTGCACAAGCTGCTACTAAAATTATTGCAATAGATCCCTTCTTGCAGGTGGCCTTTAGCCATGCAGCAGCGGGCCGGTTAACGGCGCCCATGCCCGGCAAGGTGGTCTCGTTCGCGGTCAAGCCAGGCGATGCTGTCAAAGCCGGGCAAGCCCTGGCCGTGATGGAGGCCATGAAGATGGAGCACACCATAGCCGCGCCTAAAGACGGCATGGTCGCCGAGCTGCTGTATGCACCCGGTGACCAAGTGGCCGAGGGCGCGGAGTTATTGACACTGGCTGCGTAGACCCATGCGCATTACCTATTGCTGTGCTGACACCAAGCCCCAACCTTGGCTGGACGGTCTGCGCGCCGCGTTGCCGCAAGCCGAGGTGTCCCTGTGGCAGCCTGGTGCGCCGCAGGCCGACTACGCGGTAGTGTGGGCGCCACCGCAGCAGTTTTTTGACGAGCAGCCCGCGCTGAAGGCGGTGTTCAATACCGGTGCGGGTGTGGATGCCCTGCTCAAGCTGCGTGTGCCCCCCAGCACCCACATCGTGCGTCTGGACGATGCTGGCATGTCGGTGCAAATGGCAGAGTATGTGTGCCACGCCGTCGTTCGCCACTTCCGCGAGTTCGACGGCTACGAGGCAGACACCCGCGCCGGCAAGTGGTCGTTTCGCAAACCGCGCAGCCGGGAGGATTTTCCGGTCGGCGTGCTGGGCCTGGGCGTGCTGGGCCAGCGCGTGGCCAAGTCGTTGGCGGTATTTGACTTTCCCGTGCTTGGCTGGAGCCTTGGCGCTAAGCACATAGAAGGTGTGCGTTGCTGGCACGGCGCCGATCAGCTGGATGACTTTCTGCGCCAGTGCAAAGTGCTGGTGTGCCTGCTGCCGCTTACCGCGCAAACCGAGAATATTTTGAACCACCGCAGCTTAGGGCTATTGCACAGCGGCGGCTACGTCATCAACGTCGCGCGGGGCGCGCATGTGGTGGACGACGACTTGCTGGCCCTGCTGGACAGCGGCCACCTGGCGGGCGCCACATTGGATGTCTTCAGGCAAGAGCCACTGCCTGCCGAGCACGCTTTCTGGAAACATCCGAAAATCACCGTGACGCCCCATACGTCAGCCCGCACTTTGCGCGATGAGAGCATTGCGCAGATGGCGCGCAAGATGCTCGCCATGCACAGTGGTCAAGCTGTAGTGGGCGTGGTAGACAGAGATAAAGGTTATTGATCATGCGATACCCCGCAAAAGTGAAGCTGGTAGATGTAGGCCCGCGCGATGGCCTGCAAAACGAAAAACAACCTGTCCCTGCACAGGTAAAAATTCAGCTCGTGCACATGCTGCAAGGTGCGGGGCTCAAGGAAATCGAAGTCACCAGTTTTGTGTCGCCCAAATGGGTGCCGCAGATGGCAGACAATGCCCAAGTGATGGCGGGCATCACGCGCCAAAGCGGCGTGCGCTACAGCGTGCTGACGCCAAATATGCAAGGGTTTGAAGCCGCTTTGCCGTCCAAACCCGATGAGATAGTGGTCTTTGCCGCTGCCAGTGAGGCCTTTAGCCAGCGCAATATCAACTGCTCCATCGCAGAGAGTATTGAGCGCTTTGCGCCCGTGGTCGCAGCAGCCCGGGCCGCAGGCATTTATGTGCGCGGCGCCATGAGTTGCACCGTGGGCTGCCCCTACGAAGGCGAGGTGCCGCCCGAGCGTGTGGGCTACCTGGCAGGGCTGATGAAGGGCATTGGCGTGCAACACGTGGGCGTGGCAGACACCATCGGCGTAGGCACGCCGCGCAAGGTGCAGGCTGCCATAGAAGCCACGCTGAAGCATTACGCTATCGATGATGTGTCGGGCCATTTCCACGACACCTACGGCCAAGCGCTGGCCAACACGCTGATCGCTCTGGAGATGGGCGTGTGGCAGTACGACGCCTCTGTGGCGGGCCTGGGCGGTTGCCCGTATGCCAAGGGCGCCACTGGCAACGTGGCGACCGAAGACGTGGTCTACATGCTGCACGGCATGGGCATTGAGACCGGTATTGACTTGGACAAGCTGATCGACGCAGGTAAATTCATCAGCGACCATTTGCAGCGCAAGCCGCAGTCGCGCGCGGCCACCGCCTTGTTGAATAAACGCACTTCGATATGATGCGCTATGAATATAATAGCTGCTCGTGCCGTGCTCTATTGGGCTAACGCTCTAAAGTGTTTGTATAAATGACTTCTGTACCCTCACCTTGCACTTCGGTATGCCAAATGGACGCTCCCACGGGTTTGTGCCACGGCTGTTGGCGCACGATGGACGAGATCATCGAGTGGAGCCGCATGAGCGATAGCGGCAAGCAGCAGGTGTGGGCGTTGATCGAGCAGCGCAAAATCGACATGGTTTCCCAGCCCAGACCGCCGGCTAACCCGTAAATCACTATCCGCATGGGGCCTGGCTTGAAGCACATCACCTTTTACCTCGACTTTATTTCGCCCTACGCGTATTTGGCGTTTGAGCGGTTGCCGCTGGCCCTGCAGGGCCTGAGCTACCACGTCACCTACAAGCCGGTATTGTTCGCAGGCATGCTTAACCATTACGGCCAGCTCGGGCCTGCGGAAATTGCGCCCAAACGCACCTGGACCTACCGCCAAATGCTATGGCTTGCGCGCCAGCACAGCGTGCCCATGCAAGCACCGGCCAGTCACCCCTTTAACCCCTTGGGGTTGCTGCGTTTGGCCGTGGCTTGCGGTCAAGATGGCCACTGCAACCGCTATGTGGCAGAGACGATTTTTCGCCATGTGTGGACAACTGGCGAAGAGGCGTCAGATGCGGGTCGGCTGGCCACACTGACGGATCAGCTACGGCCAGCCAGGCAGCCAAGCGACGACGACGTAAAAGCCCAGCTAAAAGCCAATACCGACACCGCCATCGCGTCACAAATCTTTGGCGTGCCCAGCATGCAGATTGAACAAGACGTGTTTTGGGGCGTTGACGCCCTGCCTATGTTGCGCCAACGCCTCATGGATGACCCGTGGTTCTGCGAGTCAGCTTGGCTCAATGCTGCGGGATTACCCTTGGGTGTTACCCGTAAAACCACATAGTGAAACTGTTGTTAAGGGTTGTTACTAATCTTGTAAGAACGTGAAAAGCTTCACGTCAGGGCAGGGTCAGTGCCTCGCTTGATATTCGAAGCTTCGCATTCCGTCGGAGTGTGACTTATTTAATGCAGGAGACTTGTCGCATGGCAACAGCAGCAATGGCATCAACAGCGCCAGCTAGTACATCGATGACCGCCACAGAGAAGAAAGTGATTTTCGCTTCTTCACTCGGTACGGTTTTTGAGTGGTATGACTTTTATTTGTACGGTTCACTCGCCGCGATTATCGCGAAGCAGTTTTTCTCGGGTCTAGACCCTTCAGCCGCCTATATTTTTGCCTTGCTCGCATTTGCAGCCGGCTTCCTGGTGCGCCCTTTCGGCGCGCTGGTGTTTGGCCGCCTGGGCGACATGATCGGCCGCAAGTACACCTTCCTGATCACCATCTTGATCATGGGCGCTGCGACCTTCATCGTCGGTTTGCTACCGAACTACGCCACTATCGGCGTCGCTGCCCCAGTCATTCTGGTGGCACTGCGCATGCTGCAAGGTTTGGCACTGGGTGGTGAATACGGCGGTGCGGCAACGTACGTGGCCGAGCACTCACCCAACGGCAAACGCGGCGCTTACACCTCATGGATCCAAACCACCGCTACGCTGGGCTTGTTCCTGTCGTTGATGGTGATTCTGGGTGTACGTACCGCGGTCGGCGAAGCGGCTTTTGCCGATTGGGGCTGGCGCGTACCGTTCCTGGTGTCGATCCTGCTGTTGGCCATATCCGTCTGGATTCGCCTGAGCATGAACGAGTCACCCGCTTTCCAGAAAATGAAGGCTGAAGGCAAAACATCCAAGGCACCTTTGTCCGAATCTTTCGGTCAATGGAAAAACCTGAAAATCGTGATTCTGGCCCTGCTGGGTTTGACAGCTGGTCAAGCCGTGGTCTGGTACACCGGACAGTTTTATGCACTGTTCTTCCTGACCACGATTGCCAAAGTAGACACCACGACAGCGAACCTGTTGATTGCAGCCGCTTTGGTGATTGGTACGCCATTCTTTATCCTGTTCGGCTCGCTGTCTGACAAGATTGGCCGCAAGCCCATCATCATGTTGGGTTGCCTGTTAGGTGCAGTAACGTACTTCACGGTCTTCCCGATGTTAATGGAGTACTCCAACCCGGGCCTCAAGAAAGCGCAGACAGCCTCTGACGTCGCAGTCACGGCTGATCCAGCGACTTGCTCGTTCCAGGGTAGCCCGATTGCGCGTGAAATTGACTTCACCAGCTCGTGCGACCAGGCCAAGCGCGTGTTGGCGCAAAACTTCATTCCGTACAAGAATGTCGCAGGACCTGCAGGCAGTGTTGCGAGCATCACGATTGGCACCACCACAATTGCATCGCTTAACGCGACGCTGAACGACAAACGCAACGGCTTCTCAGCTGAAAGCGCCAAAGGCATTGCAGAATTCAAGAAAGCAACCCTGGATGCTGCCAAGACCGCTGGCCTGACAGCCAAAGCCGACGACAAGGCCATGAACAAAGGCATGGTTTTGGCATTGCTCGTGTACTTGGTGATTTTGGTGACCATGGTGTATGGCCCCATTGCCGCCATGCTAGTGGAGATGTTCCCCACCCGCATTCGCTACACCTCCATGAGCTTGCCTTACCATATCGGTAACGGCTGGTTCGGTGGCTTGCTGCCCACCACGGCATTCGCCATGGTTGCTGCAACGGGTGACATTTACTACGGCTTGTGGTACCCCGTGATCGTAGCTGCTGGTACGTTTGTCATCGGCATGATTTTCGTCAAAGAAACCAAAGACGTGGACATTTACGCCCACGACTAATTGCGCGTAAAGTAAAAGGCTCCCGCGTTTGATGCGGGAGCCTTTTTTTATGGCTAATCGCAAATGGCTTTGGGCACGTAGTTTGAAGCTGCATTTGCATTGACAATGGGATTCAAGGAGTTATTTATGTGGAAAATTTTGGTAGGTTTTATATTGTTTGCCGGCCTCGGCTTGTTCATGATTTTCAAGGGCGGCGACAAGATCGACATGAGTGGTGAAAAGAGCGAGACGGGCAGCCATACCGAGGCGCCAGCGGCGGCTCCCGCGGCCGCACCCGCTTTGCCTGGCAGTGCGGCCAAGTAATAGCGTTGTCTGGTCGCCCGGTCATTGCGCCCTAACAGATGTCGCGCTACTGGAAGTTAAACCAGCTGCTGATTGCGGGCCTGCTGACGCTCTGGGCGATCGTCACGTTTGGCGTGCCGTATTTTGCAGTAGACCTGCGCTTCAAAGTCTTTGGCGCGCCGTTTAGTTTTTGGATGGCCGCCCAGGGCGCATTGCTGGTGTACCTGGCCATCGTGGGTTTTTACGGCTGGGCCATGAACAGGTTCGATGCGCGGCAGCCCGATGGGCTGGACCTGCGCAGCGACGCGAAGGCGGGTGATGGCTGAAGCAACCCCCGAGTCGGCCTCCAACCAACGCGAATTCGCGTCGCAGTTGCACAAAGTGTACGGGTGGTACACGGTAGGGGTGTTGGTTTTCATTGCGGTACTGGCGTGGCTAGAGCAGCGCGGTATGCGCCGTGACTGGATTGGGGGCAGTTTTTTGCTGGCCACCATTGCCGTGTATGCCACCATCGGCGTGGTGTGCCGCACCGCCGACATGAACGAATATTATGTGGCCGGCCGGCGCATACCGGCCATGTACAACGGTATGGCCGCTGCGGCCGACTGGATGTCGGCGGCATCTTTTGTCGGCCTGGCGGGTACTTTATACCTTGGCGGCTACGCTGGCCTGGCATTCATTTTGGGATGGACCGGCGGCTTTTGCTTGCTGGCCTTGCTGGTCGTGCCATATTTGCGAAAATTTGGCCAATTCACCGTGGCGGATTTTTTTGCTGCGCGCTACGGTGGCCGCGCGCCCCGCACGCTGGCTGCGCTGGCTGCCATCATGTGCTCATTTGTCTATTTGGTGGCCCAAATTTACGCCGTAGGCTTGATCAGCTCCCGGCTTACCGGCATTGCGTTTGAAATCGGTATTTTTTTAGGGCTGGGTGGCGTGCTGTTGTGCTCATTCCTGGGCGGCATGCGCGCAGTGACCTGGACACAAGTAGCCCAGTACATCGTGATGATCATTGCATTTCTGGTGCCGGTGGTGTGGCTGTCTGTCAAGCAAACGGGTTCGCCATTGCCGCATTTTGTCTATGGCCTGCAGCTGGAAAAAGTGACCCAGCGCGAAGCCCAGCTTTTGCAAGACCCTGGTGAGTTGCAGGTGCGAGACATTTACCGCAGCCGGGTGCTGGACCTGGACCAAAAACTGGCCCACCCAGCGCAGGCGCTGGCGCAAGACCGGGCTGCAGCCGCTCGCAAGGTGGCGGAACTGAAAGCGGCCAGCGCGCCGGTTCGCGACATTGCGGCGGCAGAAAGAGCCTTGTCGATTCTGCCGCGCGACGAAAAGAAAGCGGTGAATGGCTGGCAGCAAACGCGCGCGGTGGCCGACATGAAAGCCAAGCCGCTGTCAGGCATGCCGCGCCATGCGGATGAATACAGTGGCAACCCGCAAGGCAATGCCAGTGAGCAAGAAGCCTTCAATACCTCGCGTGCCAATTTTCTGGCATTGATATTTTGCTTGGTCGTGGGTACTGCGTCGCTCCCCCACGTGCTCACGCGCTACTACACCACGGCCAGCGTGCGCGAGGCACGCAGTGCTGCCACGTGGTCACTGTTTTTTATCCTGATCATGTACTTGACGATTCCGACTTTGGCGGTGTTGGTGAAGTATGAGGTTTTTCAGAACCTGGTGGGCACACCGTTTGACAAGCTTCCCGCCTGGATTGCCCAATGGAGCAAAGTCGACGCCAGCCTGGTCGCAGTCAATGACATTAACCGCGACGGCATCTTGCAGCTAGGGGAAATCACCTTGGGCAGTGACATCATCATGCTGGCTATGCCAGAGCTGGCCGGGCTACCCTACGTGATCGCAGGCTTGGTGGCGGCGGGGGGGCTGGCCGCTGCGCTGTCTACCGCAGACGGCCTGCTGCTGACCATTGCCAGCGCCTTGTCGCACGACCTTTACTACAAAATGGTTGCCCCCCACGCGCGGCCAACGCGGCGCGTCACGATGTCCAAGGTGTTGCTGCTTATCGTGGCTTTGGTGGCGGCCTATGCGGCAGCGCAAAAACCGGGGGATATTGTCTTTATGGTGACGGCGGCTTTTTCACTGGCTGCGTCAGTTTTTTTCCCCGCCTTGGTGCTGGGGATTTTTTGGCGCGGTGCCACCCGCTGGGGTGCCATACTGGCCATGGGCGCGGGCTTTGGCGTTACCCTTTACTACATGGTCGCCAACCAGCCTTGGCTGCGCAGCGTGTTTGGAATCGACGCACCCATTGCCTTGTGGTGGGGCATCCAGCCACTATCTGCAGGCGTATTTGGCGTTGCTGCAGGCGCGGTGGTGCTGGTTGTCGTGAGCTTGCTCCCCATCAAACCTAGCGGTGGTGACAAGGACTTGATCGACAAAATCCGCTCCCCGCATTAGCTGTCGCCGTGCGTTATGGGCGCTGTTGGGGTGCATACAAGGGCTTAAGCCTATAGCGAATAAGACTATTTCGTGCAAAACTACAGATGGATACCTCAAACATGTGGTGTAATTTATTGGTAAGTAAAATAGCGTTTTATGAAATACAGAAAAACCGAGCTCGGCAGGCAATCATTCAAAGACCATAACGCTCTACTGAGCGGGCGTCAACGGTCGGCCTTTATCTTGGTAGATGGTCTAAAAGACGACACGGCAATTTTGAAGGCCTTGGCCCCTACCGGGCTCGAGGCCGCAGACATTCAGCATTTGGTAGGCTTGGGCCTGATTGAATCCGTCGATGCAGTGCAAGCGCGCGCTGCACCGACAAGCGCCGTAGGCGGCGTCGCCACAGCGCAGAACAGCGAATCCAGCACCAGTGCGCCACCTGTCGTCTTATCCGAGCAAGAGATCTACCAGCGCGCCTATCCAGTGGCCACAAAGCTGACCTCTGGTTTGGGCTTGCGCGGTTTTCGTTTGAATTTGTCTTTGGAGTCGGCCTTGGGTTACAAAGACTTGATGGCTTTGGCGCCGAAAATTCGTGAGGCAGTAGGTGAAGAAAAATTTGCCGAACTGGGCCGGGCCTTAAGAGGTTTCTGAACCAGGTGCTTTTTAAAGCAAGCCTGCACAACTTGCGGGCTGGCAAGCCCTTACGGCAACACGTTGCTTGGCATGTCACTAGAATCTTTGGGTAGTCCAATCCAGAGAGCTCTAACATGACGCAGGGAACCATCCGCATTCGCGGAGCACGCCAACACAACCTCAAAAATCTAGATCTGGACATCCGAACCGGCGAGTTGACGGTGGTAACCGGCCCCAGCGGCTCGGGCAAGTCCAGCCTGGTGTTTGACACCCTGTTTGCCGAAGGCCAGCGCCGCTATGTAGAAACCTTCTCGGCCTATGCGCGCCAGTTTATGGACCGTATGGACAAACCCGCGGTAGACCGGGTAGACGGCGTGCCGCCCGCGATAGCGATTGACCAAACCAACCCGGTACGCTCGTCGCGCTCTACCGTGGGCACGATGACCGAGATCAACGACCACCTCAAGCTGTTGTTTGCGCGGCTGGCCAATTTGTACGACTCGCAAACTGCACTACCCGTGCAGCACGACAGCGCCGACACCATTTATGCGCAGATGCTGGCGCGCTGTCCCTCCGCCGATACGCGCGTGGTGTTGACCTTCCCGGTGGAACTGCCCAGCCACACCAGCCCCGACGAAGTGGCGCAGTGGCTGTCTGCCAGCGGCTTTACCCGCGTGCAGGCCGAGCGCGAGATTGCCACCCCCGCCGGGCCCCGCAAGGTGCTGGACGTGGTGGCGGATCGGTTTAAATTGCAGAGCGCAGAGAAGGTGCGGGTGATGGAGGCGATTGAGTTGGCGCTCAAACGCGGCAGTGGCCGGTTGATGGTGTATGTTTCGCAACCGGTTGAAAAGGGGTCAGAGCCCAATTTCGTAAACGCCTCAACTGCGCCGGAAAATCTGTCTCCTCAATTGGGATCTGACCCCATTGCACGCTCGGACATCGCGACATCGGTTGTCGCCGATACGGCCCTTTCCCCACACCAAACGGTTTGGAAATTTTCCACCGGTCTGCATTGCCCCGAAAGCGACATTCGCTACCCGCAGCCCACGCCCGGTTTGTTTTCGTTCAACTCAGCCAATGGGGCCTGCGCCAAATGCAAGGGCTTTGGCCGCGTCATCGGCGTGGACTACGGCTTGGTCATCCCCAACGAAAAACTCACGCTGCGCGCCGGTGCCATCAAGGTCATGCAGACCCCCGCTTGGCAAGAGTGCCAGGACGATCTGATGCGCCATGCTGAAGCTGCAGGCGTTCCGCGCGACACCGCGTGGAACAAGCTTACCGCAGATCAGCAACACTGGGTGATTCATGGCAACCCGGCCTACAAAGAAGGCCAATGGGGCAAGATGTGGTACGGCGTGCGGCGCTTTTTTGAGTACCTGGAAACCAAGTCCTACAAAATGCATATCCGCGTGCTGCTGTCCAAGTACCGCAGCTACACCACCTGCCCGGTGTGCGCAGGTGCGCGCCTGAAAACCGACGCGCTGATCTGGCGTGTGGGCACCCAGGCGCAGGCCGACGCCGTGATGCCGCCTGCCCGGCGCTTGCTGCCGCAAGGTGTGCAATGGAGCCGTGCGCAGCTGGAGGGCTTGCCCGGCTTGTGTCTGTTTGACCTGATGCAATTGCCGATTGACCGGCTGCGACAGTTCTTCGACGCGCTGCAAGCCGAGACACAACTTGACCCAGCCAGTGGCGATGCGCAAGCTTTGAGACTGTTGCTAGACGAGATTTGTACGCGGCTGAAGTACCTGTGCGACGTAGGCATTGGCTACCTCACGCTGGACCGCCAAAGCCGCACGCTCAGCGGCGGCGAGGTGCAGCGCATTAACCTCACGACCGCCTTAGGCACCTCGCTGGTCAACACCTTGTTTGTACTGGACGAACCCAGCATTGGCCTGCACCCGCGCGATATGGACCGCATTACCCAGGCCATGCTGCGCCTGCGTGATGCCGGCAACACCTTGGTGGTGGTAGAGCATGACCCAGCGGTCATGCTGGCCGCAGACCGCGTGATCGACATGGGCCCTGGCCCGGGTGAGCGCGGCGGCGACATGGTGTTTGACGGCACGCCAGACGAATTGCGCGAGGCCCACACGCTGACAGGCGACTATCTGGGCGGGCGCAAGCAAATTGGCATGGGCTTTAAGCGTTTGGTGAGCGACAACACGCCGCGCCTCATTTTGGAAGGCGCGACCGAGCACAACTTAAAAAACGTGTCGATTGAAATCCCCTTGCAACGCCTGGTATGTGTGACGGGTGTAAGCGGCTCCGGTAAATCATCCCTCATTCAAGATGTACTGGCCCCGGCGCTGATGCGCCACTTTGGCAAGGCCACGGAAACCCCGGGTGCACATGACCGCTTGTTGGGTGCCGAGCAGTTGGGAGACGTGGTGTTTGTAGACCAGTCGCCGATCGGCAAAACCGCCCGCTCTAACCCCGCTAGCTATGTAGGCGCGTGGGACGCGCTGCGCGAGCTGTTTGCCAACGCCCCTTTAAGCAAGCAGCGCAGCTACACCGCCAGCAAGTTCAGCTTTAACAGTGGCGACGGGCGCTGCCCCACCTGCGGTGGCGCGGGCTTTGAGCACGTTGAGATGCAGTTTTTAAGCGACGTCTATTTGCGCTGCCAGGACTGCGACGGCAAACGTTACCGCCCGGAAATTTTGGAAATCAAAATTGAGCGCCGTGGCCAGCAGGTGAGCGTGGCCGATGTGCTGAACCTCACGGTAAGCGAGGCAGCCGCTTTGTTTGCCAGCGACCGCGACGTGATCCGCGCGCTGCAACCAATTGTGGATGTGGGGCTGGAGTATGTGAAGCTGGGCCAACCCGTTCCCACGCTATCGGGTGGCGAGGCGCAGCGCCTCAAATTGGCGGGCTTTTTGGCGGATGCCGCCAAGAGCGCAAGTTCTAGCCGCCAGACATTGGTTAACAAAGGCACGCTGTTTTTGTTTGATGAGCCCACCACCGGCCTGCACTTTGAAGACATCTCCAAACTCATGCGCGCGCTGCGCAAGCTGATGGATGTGGGCCATTCCTTGCTCATCATTGAACACAATCTGGACGTCATCCGCGCCAGTGACTGGCTGATTGACCTAGGCCCTGAAGGTGGCGACGCAGGCGGCGAGGTTTGCGCCGTAGGCACGCCAGAAGACGTGAAGCAACACGCCACATCGCATACCGGCCGCGCCCTGCGCGAGTACGACGCGGCCATGGGCCTGGGTGCCAACCAAGTGCAGGAGAAAGGCAAGCTGCTGTGGAAAACCGCGCAACACGCCCAAGCGCCGCGCCGTGTGGGCGCGCACAACGCCATTGAAATAGTCAACGCCAAAGAGCACAACCTCAAGTCGCTCAGCGTCAATATTCCACGCGGCAAGTTCAGCGTGGTAACGGGTGTTTCAGGCTCGGGCAAATCAACACTGGCGTTTGATATTTTGTTCAACGAAGGCCAGCGCCGCTACCTGGAAAGTCTGAATGCCTATGCTAGATCCATTGTGCAGCCCGCAGGCCGCCCCGAGGTGGACGCGGTGTATGGCATACCACCCACGGTAGCCATTGAGCAGCGCCTGAGCCGTGGTGGCCGAAAATCTACCGTGGGTACCACCACCGAGGTGTGGCACTTCCTGCGCCTGCTCTACGTCAAGCTGGGTACACAGCACTGCATCCATGACGGGGCTGCGGTGCAGCCGCAAACGCCCGAAAGCATCGCCGCGCAATTACTTAAAAACTACAAAGGCCAACACATCGGCCTGCTGGCACCTTTGGTGGTGAACCGCAAAGGCGTCTACACCGAGCTGGCCGACTGGGCCCGCCCGCGCGGCTACACGCACCTGCGCGTGGACGGCCACTTTTTACCCACCACGAACTTCCCGCGCATTGACCGCTTTAAAGAGCACACCATTGAACTGCCCGTGGCCGATGTGCTGGTGTTGCCAGAGCACGAGGCCGAGCTGCGCAGCCACCTGGCGCGCGCTTTGGAGCATGGCAAGGGCGTGGTGCACATCTTGGGCCCGCTCGACGGCCTGCGTACGGCGATGGCGCTGCAAGGCCCCACGGCGCACATTGGCAAGCTGCAAGTGTTTTCCACCAAACGCGCCTGCCCCGTGTGCAGCACTTCGTACACCGAGCTGGACCCGCGCCTGTTCAGCTACAACAGCAAACACGGTTGGTGCAAAGACTGCGTGGGTACAGGGGTGAAGCTGACCAAAGAACAGCGCAAAGCCTTTGACGACAGCGTGCAGGACGACGACAACCGAGGCCGCGAACAAAGCTTTGCCGAGCCCGAGGTGGACGACGTGGCAGACGCCGCTTGCACTGCCTGCAGCGGAACCCGCTTGAACGCCACAGCCCGCGCAGTCAAGTTTCACGGCGTGGGCATTACCGATATTGCCCAACTGTCGGTTCGCGACGTGCGTGCATGGGTGCAAACGCTCAAACTCACCGGCCGCGACGCCGACATCGCCCGCGACCTGGTGCCCGAGATTCAAAGCCGTTTGGAGTTTTTGGAAGAAGTGGGTTTGAACTACCTCACCCTGGACCGCGGCGCCCCCACGCTCAGCGGTGGTGAGGCGCAGCGCATTCGCCTGGCCGCGCAACTGGGCAGCAACCTGCAAGGCGTGTGCTACGTGCTGGATGAACCCACCATTGGCCTGCACCCGCGCGACAACCAGGTGCTGCTTAAAGCCCTGCAATCCTTAAGCGACAAAGGCAACACCCTGGTCGTGGTCGAGCACGACGAAGACACCATCCGCCACGCCGACCACATTATCGACATCGGCCCCGGCGCCGGCAAACGCGGCGGCCGCTTGGTGGCCGAGGGCACCGTAGCCCAAATCTCCGCAGTGGCAGAGTCTGCCACCGGCCGCTACCTGCTGCACGCCATCAAGCACCCGCTAAGCCTGCGCAGAAACGTAGACAGCGCCGCCTCCGTGCTGCCAGAATACAAATCCAGCTTCGTCCCGAAACCCGAAAAGGTAAAAAAGACCAAGCCGAAATTGGGGTCAGATCCCAATTCAGGACACGGTCTCCCCGGCGATCCAGATGCAACTACGACATTGGGCTCTGACCCCAATTCAGGACAACAACACCTGCGCGTAACCAACGCCAACCTACACAACCTGCAAAACGTGACCGTTAACGTCCCCCTACACAGATTAGTAGCAATAACAGGCGTATCAGGCTCCGGCAAATCCACCCTAGCAAGAGATGTCCTATTAAGCAACGTCTACGCCGCAGTCACCGCCAAAGGCATAGGCCGCGAAGCCGGCAACCGCGCCGCAGCCTTCACCACCTGGACCGGCTGCGAACAAATAGAGGGCTGGCAGCAAATCGACCGCGTACTAGAAGTCGACCAAACCCCCATCGGCAAAACCCCCCGCAGTTGCCCCGCCACCTACATCGGCTTTTGGGACGTCATTCGCAAACTCTTTGCCGAAACACTAGAAGCGAAGGCCAGAGGCTACAGTCCCGCACGCTTCAGCTTCAATACCGGCGAAGGCCGCTGCCCCGGCTGCGAAGGCCAAGGCATGCGCACCATCGAGATGAGCTTCCTGCCCGACGTGAAGGTACTGTGCGAAGTCTGCCACGGTGCCCGCTTTAACCCCGAGACACTTGCCGTCAGCTGGCGCGGCAAAAGTATCGGCGACGTCCTGCAAATGGAGGTAGACGAAGCAGTGGACTTCTTTGCCAGCATGCCCAACATCAGCCACCCGCTACAGCTCCTCAAAGACGTAGGCTTGGGCTACCTCACCCTAGGCCAGCCATCCCCCACGCTCAGCGGCGGCGAGGCCCAGCGCATCAAACTGGTGACCGAGCTCAGCAAGGTGCGCGACGACATCACCAGGCGCGGCCAAAAAGCCCCGCATACACTGTACGTGCTAGACGAACCCACCGTTGGCCTGCATATGGCCGACGTAGAAAAGCTCATCCACGTCCTGCACCGTCTGGTCAACGGCGGCCACAGCGTGGTGGTCATAGAGCACGACCTGGACGTAATAGCCGAAGCCGACTGGGTGATAGACCTGGGGCCTGACGGCGGCAAAGAGGGTGGCAAGGTAGTGGCTGAGTGCACGCCAGAGCAGCTAGTGAAGTTGAAAACACATACTGGCAATGCGCTGAAACCCGTGCTGGCGCGTACCTAGGCATGAGAGGCGCTATGTAAAAAATAGCAGCTTGTGCCATATTCTATTGGGCTAAGCGGCGATTTTCTTCTTATTTCGAGGGATGGTGGCAATAGACCCCCATCCCGCCTTAGGCGCTCAACATCAGCTCGCTAGCCAGCCCATGCAGCCGCGTCCAAGGCGCGGCCAGGTCTTCCAGCACGCTGAAATGGTTGCGCTCGGGAATGCTCTCGCAAACTGGCACGGCGGCCTTGCCCCAGACGGATTGCATCAGGCCGTTGTGGCGCAAAAACTCGGGGCTCTCGTCGGCACCTACCAGCGTGTACAGCTTGCCTTGGCGCGGCCGGGGCATCCAGGCGGGGCTGCTTTTGCGCACCTGCTCGGGTGTAAGGCGCAGCGACTCTTTAAGAAAGGGCGTATGCATCACCGGCTCCAAGTCATACAGGCCCGAGATCGACATCGCGTTTTTCACCAAATCAGCAGGCAAGTCTTTGGCATAAACGGGCCACACGCAGGCCAGCAGCATGGTGGCCAAATGCCCGCCTGCCGAATGGCCAATCACTGTGATGCGGCTGGGGTCGCCGCCATACTGGCGCGCATTGCGATAGGTCCAGGCCAGCGCCTTCACCATCTGCATCACTATCTGCGGCAACGTTACCGCCGGGCACAGCGCATAGTTAGGCACCACCACACACGCCCCCTGGTTGGTGAAGGCTGGCGCAATAAACGAATGCTCAGACTTGTCCAGCGAGCGCCAGTAGCCACCATGGATAAACACCACCACCGGCGCGCCCGGCAGCTTGCTCGGAAACACGTCCAGCTTTTCCATTGCACCGTCACCATAGGCCATGTCGCACTGGTTAGGGTGCGCGTCCCGCGCGTCTTCAGACGCCTGCGCCCATTGCAGAAAATGCCGCGCGTGGTCGGGCACCAAGGCGCGGTTGTTGTACATTCGGTCTAGCCAGACAGGATCAAATTGCAGCATTGAGAAATTCCTTCGGGTTAACAATGGTGAACCACTATCTTGTCACAACTTTGGGCTTGAAGGCCTTCTAGCCAACGAATCTAAGGAGCCAACAACCTAGTGCAAAACTGTGCAAACCCCGCCCCGCGCTCACCCAGGGTTACGTAGCGCGGCAGGTGGGTTAGCTGCGCCGCAAAGCGGGCAATGTTGGCTACACCTACGCTGTGTGTGAAGGCTTCAAACATCAGCTGGTCGTTGGTGGAGTCGCCGATGGTGGCCCAGCGGTCCATCTCGCCATCCAGGCTGCGGCCATAGAGCTGCTGGGTGATCCAGCGTGCGCCTTGCAGCTTGTTGTGCTCCCCGTACCAGGCGTTGATATGGATGCTGCTGACTGTTGCATACATGCCTTCGCTTTGCATCAGTTGCACCACTTGGGCGATGCGCTCGGGCGGTAGCTGGGTGAACTCGCTGTGGTCAATGGCAATGTCAGTCTCGCGGCCGGGGCTGTCGGTGCTGCGCTGCGCGCCGGGGATTTCGCGCTCTATGCGGGCGAGTACTTGTTGCATTCTGGCGTAGTTCGCAGCGCGGGTGGGAGCATCTCTTTGGTATAGTTTTAATAGCTGCTTATGCCCATGCGACAAGGACATAGACGGTGTTTGGTTACTTTTTATGAGTGCGACGGCTCCATTCTCGGCTACGATGGCATCTACTGGCCAGGTGAGTGCAAATTCTTCGCTCCAGCCCACCGGGCGGCCTGTAATGGCTACCACATGCAGGCCTGCGGCTTTCAAATCGTGCAAGCCTTGCAGCGCGTCGGGGGTGATGGCACCGTCCGTCGTCAAGGTGTCGTCGATGTCGGTGAACACGCCGATGACGTTGCGGCGTGCTGCGACGGGCCAAGCGCTTAAGGGGAGCATCAGCCCTTTTGCAACACCAACCCCGCATGCTCGCGCAGCGCATGGAACTTGATATTCGGGTGGCGCTCCTGCGTCAGGCGCAGGTCATAGGGTGAGGTGAGCAGATAGGCCAGGGTGTCGGCACCGTCCAGCGCCAGCTTGCCGGCGTTCTTTTCGGTAAATACTTTCAGCTCTTCGGGCGTATCCGCCGTCACCCAGCGTGCGCCTACGTAGCTGCTGCTCATCAGGCGGCACTCTACGCCGTACTCGCCTTTCAGGCGGTGCTGCACCACTTCAAACTGCAGTTGCCCGATGGCGCCCAGCAGCATGTTGCCGCCCATGTGCGGGCGAAAGACCTGGATGGCACCTTCTTCGCCGAGTTGAATCAGGCCCTGCTGGAGCTGTTTGCTCTTCATGGGGTTAGCCAGCTCTACCGTTTGGAACAGCTCGGGCGCGAAGAAGGGCAGGCCGGTGTATTGCAGGTCGGCCTGGTCGGCGCGGCCTGCGGTGATGGTGTCGCCTAGCTGCACGCCACCGTGGGTGGTAAAGCCGATGATGTCACCGGCATAGGCCTCTTCCACGGCCTCGCGCCGTTGGCTCATAAAGGTGACCACACTGGTAGGCCGAAGCTCTTTGGCGGTGCGCTGTACCTTGAGCTTCATGCCCGCCTCGTATTTACCCGAGCACATGCGCACAAAGGCAATGCGGTCGCGGTGCGACGGGTCCATATTGGCCTGCACTTTGAACACCACGCCACTGAAGCCTTCGTCTTCGGGCTGCACCACCACAGCGTTGCCACTCTTGCCGCTGCTGATGCGCGGATGCGGCTGCGGGGCCAGGTCTACCAGCGCGTCCAGCACCTCTTGCACGCCAAAGTTGTTCACGCCCGAGCCAAAAAATACGGGAGTTTGCTTGGCCGCGAAAAAAGCCTCTTGGTCAAAGGCGGGCGCTGCGCCAGCAAGCAGCTCGATGTTGCCCTCGGCCAGTACAAACTCGTGGCCAAAGCGCTCCAGCAACACATCGCGTTGCGAGAGGGCAATGGTCTCGTCCTGCGACTCGTCCACCTTGTCGTTGCCCGCTTTAAACAGGCGCATATGCTGTTTGCGCAAATCCACAATGCCGCCGAACTGTTTGCCTTGGCCCACCGGCCAGGTCATGGGCACGCAGGGCATGCCCAAGGCCTGCTCAATCTCGTCCAGCAGCTCTATCGGGTCGCGGCCCTCGCGGTCCATCTTGTTCACAAAGGTCATGATGGGTGTATTGCGCTGGCGGCACACTTCAATCAGCCGCTTGGTCTGCGGCTCTACGCCGTTGGCCGCGTCAATCACCATCAGCGCGCTGTCCACGGCGGTTAAAACACGATAGGTGTCCTCGGAGAAGTCTTTGTGGCCGGGGGTGTCCAGCAGATTGATGACGCTGTCGCGGTACAGCATCTGCATGACCGACGAGGCGACCGAAATGCCGCGCTGCTTTTCAATCTCCATCCAGTCGCTGGTGGCGTGCCGCGTCGCCTTGCGCGCCTTCACGCTGCCCGCAATGTGGATGGCACCCGAAAACAGCAGCAGCTTTTCGGTCAAAGTGGTTTTACCCGCGTCGGGGTGCGAGATGATGGCAAAGGTGCGGCGGCGTTTGGTTTCGGTGGCGTAGTTCACGGTTGGTTCAATTCAATACTCTAAATGCTGGGGAATATTCGATGATTGGTGCAGCACACGAACCACTTCAATTCTGCGAGGATGGTCAAAATAAAAAATGACATAAGGAAACTGATGCAAACGCCAGACGCGTAACCCGGCCAAACCCAGTTGCAGTCCCCAGCGCGGCGAGCCTGTGCCGGGGTGCTGTTGCAGATGCAGCAAAGCGGTGTCCAGCTCGCGCGCCAGATCGGGCACCATATGCAATGCGTGCTCTTCATAGTAGGTGCGCGCTTGCTCCATGTCGCGCAGCGCGCGACGCTGTATGACCAACTGCTTCATGCGGCTTTGCGTGTGCGCTCGGTACGGTTCTTGTCTGTGGCGGAGAGTTTGACTCCAGAGGCCGCTAAAAACCCAGCGCGCAAGTCTTTCCACTCACCCGCTGGGCCTGAAGCCATGCCCTCCTCAATCAGCGCTTTCAAGCGTTCCTCAGCCTGCCGTTCTTCATCCCGTCGTACCAAGTCGCGCATGTACTCGCTCGCCGAGCTATAACCCCGCGCTTTGATCCGCGAATCTACAAAAGACTTGAGGTCTTCGGTCAGGGAGATGTTCATGGTAACGGTGGTCATACGGTGGATTTTACCTGTTTGGCAAAGATTGCCAAACAGGCTGGTGGGCTTTTACAACCCACGCGATTTGGGTAGTTACCCTGGATGCGCTAAAATACCCCATCCGAGGAGCGCTGCAGGCCACGCAAAGTGGTCGAGGCTCGGAAACGCCGCTTAAATATGGTTTTGGGCGGTTCAAGTTTCTAACTGCGCTCACCCACTGAAAACTGTGCGGTGAGTGCTTCGGTTTACCCCCGTAGGCAATCTTTCTCACGTTCGGTGGCTCGTTTTAAAATTAACGGAGCTTATGAAATGAACGCTGTAGTGAAACCCCTGAAAAAACAAGATTACGCGATTGCGGACTTGTCGCTGGCCGCTTTTGGCCGCAAAGAGATGAACATCGCTGAGACAGAAATGCCTGGCTTGATGTCCATTCGTGAAGAATTCTCAAAGTCCAAGCCACTCAAGGGCGCGCGCATTACCGGCTCGCTGCACATGACGATCCAGACCGCTGTGCTGGTTGAAACCCTGCAAGCTTTGGGCGCTGACGTGCGCTGGGCATCGTGCAACATTTTCTCTACCCAAGACCACGCTGCTGCTGCGCTGGTAGCCCAAGGCACCCCCGTGTTTGCCTACAAAGGCGAGACCTTGGCCGACTATTGGGACTATACCCACCGCATTTTTGAGTTTGGCGGTAAGGCCAAAGAAGACGGCCCGAACATGATTTTGGACGACGGCGGCGATGCTACGCTGCTGATGCACTTGGGTACCAAGGCTGAGAAAGACATCAAAGTGTTGGGCAAGCCCGGCAGTGAAGAAGAAAAATGCCTGTTTGCTGCCATCAAGGCCAAGCTGCGTATTGACCCTACCTGGTACTCGCGTCGCCTGAAAAACATCATTGGCGTCACCGAAGAAACTACCACTGGCGTGCTGCGTTTGAACGAAATGTCGGCCAAGGGCACCCTCGCTGTGCGCGCTATCAACGTGAACGACTCGGTGACCAAGAGCAAGTTTGACAACCTGTACGGTTGCCGCGAATCTTTGGTCGATGCCATCAAGCGCGCGACCGACGTGATGATTGCTGGCAAAGTAGCGGTAGTGACAGGCTACGGCGACGTGGGCAAGGGCTCTGCCCAAGCTTTGCGCGCCCTGAGCGCCCAAGTATGGGTGACCGAAGTTGACCCGATCAACGCGCTGCAAGCCGCGATGGAAGGCTACAAAGTGGTGACGATGGAATACGCTGCCGACAAGGCCGATATTTTTGTGTCAGCTACCGGTAACAAGGCCGTTATCACCCATGCACACATGGCTGCTATGAAAGACCAAGCCATCGTCTGCAACATTGGCCACTTCGACAACGAGATCGAGGTTGAGGCACTGGAAAAGTACAAGTGGGAAGAGATCAAGCCCCAGGTGGACCACATCATTTTCCCCGCCAAAGGCAAGAAGCCGTCCAAGCGCATCATCCTGCTGGCCAAAGGCCGTTTGGTGAACCTGGGTTGCGGTACCGGCCACCCCAGCTTTGTGATGTCGTCCAGCTTTGCCAACCAGACGATTGCGCAGATCGAGCTGTTTACCAAGCAAAAAGAATACAAAGTGGGCCAGGTGTATGTGCTGCCTAAGCATCTGGACGAAAAAGTAGCGCGCTTGCACCTGAAGAAGGTAGGCGCCGTACTGACCGAGCTGACCAAAGAGCAGGCCGCCTATATTGGCGTGAACGTGAACGGCCCTTACAAAGCCGACACCTACCGCTACTAATAGTTCATGACCGCCGCTGACTAGCATGCTAGCTTGTGGAGGTCGGGACTGAATGCTGAAATCACGATAAAAGCGCTAAAAAATCTAACCAGTTTTTAGCGCTTTTATATTTTATGCTGTGTCTTATTCGTTACCTTTACCTCACCATTGCCACCACTCTATGCGCGCTGACCAACTTTTAGTCCACCGCGGCCTCGCGGTCTCCCGCAGCCAGGCCGCACGCCTGATTGATGCTGGCGCGCGCTGGCTGCAGCGCGGCGAATGGAAGCCACTGCGCAAAAGCGATGAGCTGCATGAGGATGCACAAATTGAGCTGAGCAATGCAGCCGAGGCCAAGTATGTGTCGCGCGGCGGTCTGAAGCTGGAAGGTGCTTTGCTGGCCAGCGGCCTGAGTGTGCAGGGCAAGGTGTGCCTGGACATTGGCCAGTCGACAGGCGGTTTTACCGACTGTTTGCTGCAGCACGGTGCCAGCGGTGTGGTGGGCGTAGATGTGGGGCATGGTCAATTGCACCCGCGTTTGCGCGCCAATGCGCAGGTGGTGTGTGTTGAAAAAATCAACGCCCGCACCTTGATAGCTACTGATTTGGTAGCAGCTTGTGCAGCATTTCCTTGGGCTAGAGACCTGTTTGATAGAAGAATACAGGCTGATGCCATGGGGGCACCCGTGGTCGTTGGCGATGTGTCGTTCATCTCTCAAACCTTGATAGTTGAGGCGCTGGCCGGTTTGCTGCAGCCCGGCGGCAGCATGCTGATGCTGGTTAAGCCGCAGTTTGAACTGCAGCCCGAGCAGATTGGCAAAGGCGGTATCGTGAAAGACCCGCAGCACTACGCCGAGGTAGAGCAGCGTATACGCGCGGCATATGCGGCGCACGGCTTGCAAGTTAAAAGCTATTTTGAAAGCCCAATTTCGGGCGGCGATGGCAACCGTGAATTTTTTGTCCATGCGGTAAAACCGTAAATTGGAGCTACTCCATGCAGAACAAACCATTACCTATTAGTGCATTACCTGTTAGTTTTGAATTTTTCCCACCTAAAACACCTGAAGGCGCAGAAAAACTCGTCGGTGTGCGCCAAAAACTGTATGCACTCAAGCCGCACTTTTTTAGCGTAACCTACGGCGCTGGCGGCTCTACGCAAGACGGCACTTTGCAAACCGTGCAAGCCATCATTGCCGATGGCTATGGCGCCGCACCGCACTTTTCATGCATCGGCGCCAGCAAAGACAGCGTGCGCCAGCAGTTGGACATTTTCAAGCAAGCCGGCATACGCCGCATGGTGGCCTTGCGCGGCGACCTGCCCAGCGGGCACGGTACCTTTGGAGAGTTTAAATACGCCAGCGAGCTGATCGAATTTATCCGCGCCGAGACAGGTAGCCATTTCCACATCGAGGTAGGCTGCTACCCCGAGGTGCACCCCCAAGCCAAGTCGCCTGAGTCGGATTTGCAAGCCTACCTCACCAAAGTCAAAGCGGGTGCCAGCTCGGCCATCACGCAGTACTTTTTTAACAGCGACGCATACTTTCGGTTTGTAGACGATGCACACAAACTGGGGGCTGACGTTCCCGTTGTGCCCGGCATCATGCCGATTCTCAGCTCGTCCCAGCTCATGCGCTTCAGCGATGCCTGCGGTGCCGAGATACCAAGATGGATACGCATGCGCCTGCAAGCCTATGGCGACGACAGCCAGTCTATCAAAGCCTTTGGCCTGGACGTGGTGACCGACCTGTGCGACCAGCTCAAGAGCGCGGGCGTACCCGGTCTGCACTTCTACACCATGAACCAATCTGCAGCCAGTGTAGAGATCTGTAAACGCCTGGCGTTGGCCTAAGCGGGCCTGGCACCATGCGCGCGGTCGCACAACACAGTCGCCTGTCGCGCCCCGCGTGTACAAGCTGCTGGCGGGCACTGCACTTTATGGCCTGCGTGGCCGCTGTAGCGCTGACAGGATGCGCCCAAACGCCGGGCGCATCGTCGGCGTCTCGCCCAACTGCAGAACCCGGTAGCGCCCAATCGGTAGCGCCGCCAGTGGCTCGCGACGAGCCTACCGGCTGGCAAGAGGCGGGCGTTGCCTCTTGGTATGGCCCGGGCTTTCAGGGCAAGCGCACAGCCAGTGGAGAGCGCTTTGACGCTAACGCCATGACCGCCGCGCACAGGACATTGCCCTTTGGTACCAGTGTACGTGTGAAGTCGCTGGTCAACGGCAAAGAGGTGGTGGTGCGCATCAACGACCGTGGCCCCTTCATCCCAGGCCGCATCATCGACCTGAGCCGCGCCGCCGCCCTGGCGCTAGGGCTAACCGGCGTAAAACGTGTGGAATTGCAGCTGCTGCGTCAGCGCGACCAACACTCGTTCGCGTTAGCTTGCCTAACGCTCGTCATAACTCACCACCAGCCGCTGCGACACGCAGTGCGCCTGGCAGGTCAGTACAAAGCCTTTGTCAATCTCCCACTGCTCCAGGGTAAAGTTTTTTTCCATGGTGACTTTGCCCTCCAGCACCTTGGCGCGGCAGGTGCAGCATACGCCGCCCTTGCACGCATAGGGCAAATCCAAGCCGCCCTCCAGCGCGGTGTCCAGCACGTTGTCATCGGAGTTCATGCCAAAGCTGTGCGCTTTGCCATCCAGGATGACTTCCAGTGCAAATGGGTGAGCATAGTGCTCTGCAGCCGAGGCAGCAACAGCACGAGGAGCTATGTTTTTTGTAGCGTACTGCGCCCCTGACGCAAACCGCTCCGCATGCACGCGCTCATGGGCAATACCCGCTTTGGCCACCGCGCGCTCGGCGGATTCAATCATCGCCTCAGGGCCGCAAATAAACACTTCGGCAATCTGCGCCACCGGTACGGCCTGCTGCAACAAGGCAGTCACTTTGGCTTCGTCCAAACGGCCGTTGAACAAGTCTACTTCTTGCGGCTGCCGCGACAGCACATGAATAAGCGACACACGCTGTGGGTATTTATCTTTCAAGTCTTGCAGCGCTTCGTTGAACATGATGCTGTTGTTGCGCTGATTGCCGTAGACCAGTGTGAACCGCGACTGGGGCTCGCTAGCCAATGTGTGCGCCATGATGGACAAGACCGGCGTGATGCCCGAACCCGCGGCGATACCCAAGCGGTGCACGCCTTGGGCTGCGGCGAAAGCTGCCCTGGGTGTAAAACGCCCATCCGGCGGCATCACGTCTACTTGCTCACCCACCTGCAATGCGGTCGTGGCCCAGGTACTGAACACACCATCTTGCACGCGCTTGATGCCTACGCTGATCTCCTGCGCGCCAGCCGCACGTGCAGGGGTGCTGCAAATGGAATAGCTGCGCCGCACCGACTCACCATCCACCATTGCGCGCAGGGTGACAAACTGGCCAGGTTTGAATTCAAACGCGTCGCGCAAGTCCGGTGGTATGGCGAAGGTGATAGCAACGGACTGCGCAGTAAGTGGATCAATGCGTTTAACAAACAGGGCGTGAAAGTGGGGTGTGCTCATAGAGGGGGGCTGGCCTAGTACGGCTTGAAGTAGTCAAACGGCTCCAGGCAGGCAAGGCATTTGTAGAGCGCTTTGCAGGCGGTGGATGCAAAGTGCGATGTTTCGGTGGTGTTGGTGCTGTGGCAGCGCGGGCAGGGCACACCTTCAGACGTAAATATGCCAGAAGCCCTTTGGTTAATAGCACGAGCTGCTACTGAGTTTGTAGCAAACTGGATAACGCTGCTGCCATGTCCGTGCTGCGCCACTGCATGCTGCGGCGGCGCAATGCCGTAGTCTTGCAGCTTGGCTTTTGCGGTGTCGGTCATCCAGTCGGTGGTCCAGGCAGGTGCCAGTTGGGTGACTACCTTGGCTTGCAGGCCAGCCGCTGTCAAGGCCGCCTTCACGTCATCTTCTATCTGGCCCATGGCCGGGCAACCGCTGTAGGTTGGCGTGATGACGACCTCAATGCTGCCGTCTTCGGTTTGGCGAACGTCGCGCAGAATGCCCAGCTCGCGGATGCTGACCACCGGTATCTCGGGGTCGGGCACCTGTTCCAGCAGTTGCCAAATATGGGCTAAAGCATCACAGGGCACCGCATGGCTCCCGCTTGTATTTTTGGGTTATCCACATTGCCAGCACCATCACCACGTGGCCTCCGGGTGGGCTCTGGCCACGCTCTGCATCTCCGCCAGCAGGTAGCTCAAGTGCTCGGAGTGCTGGCCTTCTTTGCCGCGCGTGATGTAGCCTTTGCCGCTGGGCATCTGCAGGGTGGCTTGGCTTACTACAGTGCTAACCGCAGCGCGCCACGGCGCCTGCAGGCTGGCGGCACCCACACCAACACCTTGGCTTAGCGCCGCGGTGTCCATAGCGGTTGGCACAAACCATTCCTGGGTGTAGGGCATCAAATAGTCTAAAGCGTCTTGCATGCGCGCGTGCGATTGTGCGGTACCGTCGCCCAGGCGTAGCATCCAGTCGGTACTGTGGCGCAGGTGGTAGCGTACTTCTTTCACGCTCTTTCCTGCGATGGCGGCCAGTTGCGCGTCCTTGGAGTTTTGTAGTTCAGTCCACACCAACATCATCAGGGATGCGTACAAAAAATTGCGCGCAATGGTGACGGCATAGTTGCGCTCGGTGGCTACCGACGGTGCAAACGCAGTGCGGTGCGGCAGCTCCAGCAGGGTGTAGCTACGAAACTGCTCGGGGCTGCGAAAGTAGGCCAACTGGTCCTCGGTGATGGCCGCCCCGAGCGCCGAAAGGCCGCCCTTAGGCGCGAGAGCCCCCTCGGGGGGCAGCACAGCACACGCAGTGGCAAGCGTGGGGGTCAGTAGCCTTGCCGCGTGTTGGTACAGCATGCGCGCCTGGCCAATATGGTCCAGCCCAATATTGGCCATGGCGATGTCTTCTTCCAGCACCGGGCCGTGGCCGCACCACTCTGCAATGCGTTGGCCGTGAACCAGCGCATTGTCGGCCAGGTGCAAAATGTAGGGTGCGTGGTCAGCAGCCAAAGCCGGTTGCATCGTCGTCGCGTGCATCACATGTGCCCCACTGCATCTGGAATGTCATAGAAGGTAGGGTGGCGGTAAATCTTGTCGCTGGCCGGGTCAAACAACTCGTCTTTGTCTTCAGGCTGGCTGGCCGTGATGTCGCGGCTGGCCACCACCCAAATACTCACCCCCTCCATGCGCCGCGTGTACACGTCACGCGCCATCTGCAAGGCCTGCTGCGCATCTGCCGCATGCAGGCTACCGCAATGCTTGTGCTCCAGGCCTTGCTTGCTGCGGATGAAGACTTCAAATAATGGGAGCTCTTGTGTTGTCATAGCGTTATTGGTTCTTTAAAGGAATACGGGGGGTTTTTGAACGCAGAGGGCGCGAAGGTTTCGCAAAGAGCGCAGAAGGAATACAAAAAGTATAAAAAAATTGAATTCAATAAAATACTCCATTGAATTTACGTGCTGATTTTTGAAAACTTACTTTCAAGTATTTTTTGGTTTTCTTTTTCTCTTCTTCTGCGCTCTCTGCGAAACCTTCGCGCCCTCTGCGTTCAAAAAATTCTTAAAACCTCAGCCATCAAGCCGCCTCTTTCAAAGCGCGTGCCTCCTGCTTAGCCGCATAGGCCAACGCAGCCTCGCGCACCCAGGCGCCGTCTTCATGCGCTTTCACGCGGGTCGCCAGGCGCTCGTTATTGCACGGCCCGTTGCCGTTGACGGTGGCCCAAAACTCGTCCCAGTCAATGGCGCCATAGTCGTGGCAGCCCTTGGCGTCGTTCCACTTCAAGTCCGGGTCAGGCAGTGTCACGCCCAGAATGGCCGCTTGCGGCACCGTCGCATCGACAAACTTTTGCCGCAAGTCGTCATTCGATATCCGCTTGATGCCCCAGCGCATGCTTTGCCCGCTATTGGGGCTATCGCTGTCGGGCGGGCCAAACATGGCCAGCACTGGCCACCACCAGCGGTTCACGGCGTCTTGCACCATGGCTTGCTGCCCTTTGGTGCCATTCATCATCGTCATCAGGCTCTCAAAGCCCTGGCGTTGGTGAAAGCTTTCTTCTTTGCAGATACGAATCATCGCCCGCGCATAGGGCCCATAGGTGCAGCGGCAAATCGGCACCTGGTTCATGATGGCGGCGCCATCGACCAGCCAGCCCACCACGCCGGTGTCGGCCCAGGTGAGCGTGGGGTAGTTAAAAATGCTGCTGTACTTGGCTTTGCCGGTGTGCAGGGCGTCCAGCATTTGGTCGCGGGAGGTGCCCAGGGTTTCGCCAGCCGAATACAGGTACAAACCGTGGCCGCCTTCGTCTTGCACCTTGGCCAGCAAAATAGCTTTGCGTTTAAGCGAAGGCGCGCGCGATATCCAGTTGCCCTCGGGCTGCATGCCAATGATCTCGCTGTGCGCATGCTGGCTGATTTGCCGCACCAAGGTTTTGCGGTAGGCGCTGGGCATCCAGTCTTGCGGCTCGATCTTGCCGTCGGCATCGATTTTTGCGTCAAAGCGGGTTTGGTGCGCCCGCTCGGCCTCGCTGCCAGGCGCTGGCACGGCTCTGAGCATCGCTGTAGCCGATGGGTGCGTCGATGCGACTGCGGCCGCGCTGTCGGGAATATCCAAAGCTTGGGTGTACATAGGCTTGTGCTCCACGCCCCAGTTGGCACCAGCGCCAACCCCTTGTAATACGGGCGAAAACCCAAGTATAGCAATTAACCAACCGTTCGGTCGGTTAATTATTTAAGCCCGACTGGCGCTGAAGCTGTGCGTGTCAAATACCGATTGGCCCGAATGCAGGCTCGCATCGCCCGATTCAGCCGTCTCAGGCTCAGGTAGCTGGGCAAAGCTGCTGGGAATGCGCTTGTCGCCGCGCACCACTTGGCGCGGGTCAATGGTGATGGTGCCGCTGTAGTACAGGGCAGCCAAGCAGGCGCACAAGCGTTTCAGCGGCAGCCGTGTTTGCCGTGCCAGCAAGGCCATGCTGCAAGGCTGCTGGCTAAGGTGGCCGATCAAGTTCATATGGTCGTCGTGCAGCCAGCTTTGGGGCAGCACCGACAAGCGCCGCAGATGGATAGCCTGCGTCAGGTAGCCCGGTGGCAGGCTGTTGGTTTGGGTGCGGCTGGCATATACCCACATCAGGCGTTCCAGTGACAGCACCTCGGCCCCGGGCGAAAAGTGCGAGCCCTCGCCGGGCCGGTGCCGCCACGAGGCCAGTGACAACTCAATAGGCCGCACAAGGGGTTGCAGGCTAACCAGCCAGCGGGACAAATCCACGGTAGCCACCGGCCTGCCTTCAAACTGCAGGTGGTAAATGCCTTTTTCCAGGCTGCTTTGGCGGCTGGCTACTTGTTCGCCCAGCGCAAAATGCGTACACAAGCCCATCAGGGAATGTCTAAAACTTCGCAGCCCCTGCGCGCAGTCAAACGCGTCGTCAAGCTGAATGCTCAGCACGGCATCAATACGGGCGGGCAGCGGCTGGGTAAAGGCGACAGGGCGGCTACTTTGCTCGGGGTAAATCGTCAGCGGTAAATGGGTTGCTTCGGGGTTGTTGATGTGCAGGCCGCCCGAGGCGCCCGCAGACACGCTGGGGCTGTTGATCAACCACAGGTCAGCGTCTTCAAAAGACACCACTTCCCAACGGCTCTCGGCCGTGGCAGTGGTCGACTGTACGCGGGCGGTCGCATCGTCGGTTTGCTGCTGGTTAAAACCCAGCAAACCCAATCGCAGTAGTGGTAGCTCCATAGGGCCTCAATGCAACAATTTAGTAAGTATGGCTTACATTGTTTGGCAAAGCAATGGAAATGACCATACGCCATTTGGGTGAGATGGCGCTTTTTACAAAAATACACACAAGCGCCCCGCAGGGCGCGGCGGCGCGGCCGCTTAGCCGCCCGCCTCCACCACAAACCCCTTGCCCCGCCCGCGGCCCAAGGCGGCCAGCACTTGCGGCAAGGCCGCATTGAGCGCGGTTTTCAGGGTGTGTGGCGGATTGATGACAAACATGCCGCTTTCGCGCAGGCCCGGCCGTTTGGCGGCCAAGGGTTTGCCATCGGGGCTGATTTTGACGACAGGCGCTTGGGTCTTTTCAACCGGCTCCTGGCCAATATTGAGCGTGGTGTGCAGCCAGGGCTTTTTGGCCTGCTGGGCCAGTGCCTTCAGGCGGCGAGGCAAATCATGCGATTCGGCCCGCGGAATGACCGGGTACCACACCACATAGGTGCCCGTTGGAAAGCGCTTCATCGCGTCTTGCATGGCGGCATACACCCGGGCGTAGTCGCTTTTCATCTCGTAGCTGGGGTCAATCAGCACCAGGGCGCGTTTATTGGGTGGCGGCAACAGGGCCCGCAGCGCATCAAACCCGTCGGCTCGCTCCACGCTGATCATGCGGCCGGCTTCCAGCTGGGCCATATTGCCATCCAAGGCGGTGGCGTCAGCGCCGTGCAGCTCAAACAGCTTGAGTTTGTCGCGCGCGGTGGTGGCAGAGTCACCGCGGCTGTCGCGCAGCTGGCTGTGCATCACAAACGGCGAGCCGGGGTAGACCTTCAGCCCTTTGGCGTTAAAACTGGCAATGCAGTCGACATAATCTTGCAGCGCAGGCGCTACAGTTTCAGTAGCTGCTTGTGCTATGTTCTGTTGGGCTGGAGGCTGTTTTGGCTTGAAAATATCGGCAGCCAGCAGTTTGCGGATGCCTTCATCCGATTCAGCGCTTTTTTGCGCGTAGTCGCCGTCCAGCCTGTACAGGCCTGCGCCCGCGTGGGTGTCAATCACCGTGATGCCCGCGTCTTTTTGCGTCAGGTATTTGAGGGTGGCAATCAAGGTCATGTGCTTGAGCACATCAGCGTGGTTGCCTGCGTGGAAGGCGTGGCGGTAGGAGAGCATGGGGTAATGGTAACGCCGAAACGGTAAATTTGACCTAAGTCCTTGATTTTGCTTATAATGGAGGGCTTCGCAGCGCTTAGCTATGCCCGCGGCGAAGACTGAACTGAGCAGGCTCCTGGTCGCCCCCTTCGGCGGCTGTACCTGCTAAAGATCAAACACCCACCTAAGAGGCTCCCATTAGAGGAGCACCGACCGTGGAAAAGGCATGCTACAAACCCTTCTTACATTGAAAAGAGAAAACTCATGACTACGTACAGCGCTAAACCCGCCGACGTGACGCACGAGTGGTTTGTGATTGACGCCACCGATAAGGTGCTCGGACGGA
>JAYUHM010000041.1:0-6839 GCA_043766985.1 Polaromonas sp. | reverse complement strand
GCCAGCGCATCAAGCTGAGCGCGTGTGCGGGCTTTGAAAAACCGCGCCACGGTGCTGTGGGCTGCCGGTGTGAACATCAAGGCGCTCACGGCAGCCGGGAACGCTGGCGACTCACTGGGGCCCGGCAGCGCCAGGCCCACCGCGCTGCACAGCGCCGCAGCAAAATGCGGCTCCAGCGCCGCCACGGCAACGCGGCCGTCCTGGCAGCGGTACACCGCATAACCCGCATGGCCGCCTCCCACCGCCGCAGCAGGCCCGGGCAAAGTCAACCCCCATTGCCGGGGCAGCGCCAGGTAGGCGGCTGCATCCGACAAGGCGACTTGCTGGTAGCTGCCAGCGGGCGTTGACGCGGTTTTTTGGGCCAGCACGGCTTGCAAAATCGCCTCAACCACCATCAACGAGCCGCCCATGTCGGCGTACAGCGTGGGCGGCAGCGCCAGCCCGGTGACCAGGCCACACTCGGCGAGATACGTCAGGTCGTGGCCGGGCTCATTGGCCCGCGCGCCTGCAGCGCCCACCACGGCCACCTGACTGAGCTGTGGGTAGCGCTGGTGCAGCGCAGGCCAGCCCAGCGCGAGCTTGGCCAGGGCCGACGGCCGAAACGACGTCAGCAACACGTCGGTGTTGGCCAGCAGGCGGTGCAGGGTGCGCTGGCCAGCAGGGGTTTTGAGATCAGCCGATGTCACCCGGATGCCGGTGTGCAGCGCAGCGTAGGCGGGTGGGCTGTAGTGGCTCATTGGGTCGGCAGACGCCGGGGCCGCAGGTGCAGACATGGGCGCCAAGGGCGATAGCGGCGGTAAGGACGCTAAGGGCTCCAGCTTGCCGCAGACGGCGCCCATGGCGCGGCATCGCATCAGCGCCGCCGGGCCGGGCAGGTTGAGCGCCAGGCTCAAAATACGCACCCCTTTGAGCGGTTGCAGTGGTTTTGTGCGCCCGGCTGGCGCCGCAGGCGGGTGCGCGGTGGCGCTGGCGGGCTGAATGGTGGGCGGTGGGTGCGGCATTGGGTGAGGCCTGGGGCGGGGTGGGTACTTGGTGAGCCGGGCACAAAGTCTGCAGCATAGTGCGCTGGCATGCTGGCATGCTGGCACGCTGGTGGGCCCTCTGAGGTCTGCGGCGCACTTAAAAGTCGACTTTTATGCTAAATAGGCCGCTAGTCCAGGCGTTTACTGCCTGGAGTGCTATCAATATTGATTTTTCAGCAGGCGCAACAACTTCTATGTCACAGCGGCAAACCCACGTAGTTTTCAGCCAGTGCAGCCTGCGCAGCGGGCGAATGGGCGAGGTAGTCCAGCTCGGCGTCCTGCACTTTCTGGCCGAAGGTGCCGGTGTCAGGGAACTTGTGCATGATCGAGGTGAACCACCACGAAAATCGCACCGCTTTCCAGACGCGCTTGAGCGCAGTGGCTGAGTAGTGGTCCAGGCCTGCCGCGCTGCCCTGGTAAAACTCAATAAGCCCGCGTGACAGATAGCGCACGTCGCTCGCCGCGAGGTTCAGGCCCTTAGCACCGGTGGGCGGCACGATGTGGGCGGCGTCCCCAGCCAAAAACAGGCGGCCAAAGCGCATCGGCTCGACCACAAAGCTGCGCAGCGGGGCGATGCTTTTTTCAATCGACGTGCCGGTCACCATGGCCTCGGCCTGCTCGGGGGCCAGGCGGCGGCGCAGCTCGTCCCAGAACATGTCGTCGCTCCAATTGCTGGCCTTGTCGAGCAGATTGCACTGCAGGTAGTAGCGGCTGCGGGTTGGGCTGCGCATGCTGGCCAGCGCAAAGCCGCGTGGGTGGTTGGCGTAAATCAGCTCATGCGCCACGGGCGGCGTGTCAGACAACACACCCAGCCAGCCAAAGGGGTAGATGCGTTCAAAGGTTTGCAGTGCCTTGGCCGGTACGCTGGCGCGGCTGACGCCGTGGTAGCCGTCGCACCCGGCGATGAAGTCGCAGTGCACCGTGTGGGTGATGCCTCCGTGTTCGTAGGTCACGCTGGGGTGGTCGGTGTCGAAGTCGTACAGGGCTACGTTTTCGGCGTCGTACACGGTGGCCAGGCCGGCGGCGGCACGGGCGTCCATCAGGTCTTTGGTGACTTCGGTCTGGCCGTACACCATCACCTGTTTGCCGCCGGTCAGCACCTGCAGGTCAAGGCGGTAGCTGCCGCCTTCAAACACTGGCGAGCCCAGTACAAAGCCGCCATGCACCAGACCCTCGTGGTGCATGCGCGTGCCAACACCGGCTTCGTCAAGCAAGTCGATGGTGCCTTGCTCTAGCACGCCAGCGCGGATGCGGGCCTGCACATAGGCCTGGCTGTGCCGCTCAATGACGATGGCGTCAATACCTGCCTTGTACAGCAGTTGCCCCAGCAAATGACCCGCCGGGCCGCCACCAATAATGGCCACTTGAACGCGCATGAATGTCTTTGATGGTGTTGGTGATTGGTACTTTAAAGTTGCGCGCAGCAGTGCGCTACGGGCGCCTGGACAGGTTTGTGCGACTATCGGCAGTTTGGTGCGATGATCGCGCAGTGAACGACGCTGCGACATCCCCACCTTACGCCGAGCCCCCGCCAAAATCCAAAGTCTTGGCCAAAGCCGGGGCTAAAACCATCGCCAAGGCAGACATGATCGAAGGCATGGCCAAGGGCATGGCGGTGCTGGAGAGTTTTGATCCGCAGCGCCAGCGCCTGAACGCCACATTGGCCGCTGAACGCGCGGGCATCACGCGGGCTGCAGCCCGGCGGCACCTGCTGACGCTTGCGCACCTGGGTTACCTGGAAACCGATGGCAGCTACTTTTGGCTGGCCGCCAAGGTGCTGCGGTTTTCAGGCAGCTACCTGGCCACCGCCCGCTTGCCGCGCGCTGTGCAGCCGACCCTCAACCGGCTGGCTGCGCAGTCGCAACAGGCGTTTTCGGTGGCCGTGCTGGACGGTGACGAGGTGGTGATCGTTGGCCGTAGCGGGTTTGAATGGAAGCGCGGCCCGCAAGAGACGAACACACCGGCCCGCGTTACCGCCTACGGCCTGCACCTGGGCGCCAGGCTGCCCGCGCACGCCACATCGACCGGGCAGGTTCTGCTGGCCGCCAAAACCCGCACCGACCTGAACCACTGGTTGCAGTCACGGGGCGCGCTGGGCCTGCCCCGGCTGACGCACACCACCGTCACTGACATGCGTCAGTTCAAGGCTTTGATCGCCAACGTCCGGGCTGACGACTACGCCATCAGCAGCGAAGCGCATGAACTGGGTGTGCACGCCCTGGCGATTGCCCTGCGCAACGCCCAGGGCCTGACGGTCGGGGCGCTCAATGTGGTGACGTCGGGCCAGCCCCCGATGGCGGGCGCCTTGAAGCGCGACCTGCTGCCGCTGCTGCAAGACGCGGCGCGGGAGTTGCGGGCGTTGTTGTAGGGGCAGGGAGCTTGTCGGGTGCCTGAAAAGTCGTAACTCTGGAGGCTTGCAGAAAAGCTATTCCAGGGCGGTGTGTAGCGCCTGCTTCAGCCAGTCACGGCACCACACCAAGCCTTCTTCTTCCGGCAGGGTGCCGGTGCTGGCGTCGTGGCACCACACCTCACCAATGCGCTGGGCACCCAGGTCGGCCAAGCGCTGGTCAAACTTTTTGCCGCCAAAACAAAAGGTTTGCAGGTAGGTGCGGTCACCCAGGGCGATCACGCCGTAGCGCACATGGCCCAGAAACTGGGGCGTAGCAGCCAGCGAGTCGTACAGGGCAAAGGCGTTGTCGGGCACGTCGCCTTGGCCGTAGGTAGAAGTGCAGATGAGATAAATTGCATTTTCAGCAAGGCCGACACTGAAGGCGCTGATGTCCATGTTGTCCATCAACATCACCTCGACATCACTTATCAGGTCGATGCAATGCATTTGAATGGCCTGAGCAATTTGGCCTGCAGTGCCGGTGACGGTGCCGATAAGAATTTTAAGTTTCATGGGGTGAGGTCATCCTGAAGGTCTCGGCCGTCAGTAAAACAATGCGGTAAATTGCTTTACCGGTGTTTTAAATAAAGTGTATTGCAATCAATTGGCAGCGCCAAACCACGCCGTTCAGGACAACCCGCTCCCCACGGCTAGGACCCTGGACACCATTTTTGTCGTACCCACCGACCAGGACCCGAAAGTCAATTTGGCCGACACACTTGGAGAGCTGGGTAGCCGCATACCGGCCTGGCGAGAGTCGCGCTATGCTCGCGCCGACGCGTTGGTAGACACGGCCGCTCGCACCGTCAAACAAAGTTTTTCTGACTTGAAGCGAGCCGTCGCCTAAAAAGGCTTGAGACAAGCTAGGCCGCCCATCCAGAGGACACGGCCATGGATGCAGTGACCGAACCGCTGTTGTTCAAACAGACCATCGAAGGCAAGTAGGGAGAGTTTGTCAGCTTTGCTACAACCCAGCCAAGTACCGGCAATGGATGCTGCGACTGGCCGGAAAGGTAGCGGTTTAAGCTTGGTATCAACGAAGACCGCCGGTACATCTTGAGCATGACCGGCGTGACAAAGTCCAGGCGACTGCCTTTGAAGACCTAAAGCAATGACACAGACCTGACCGGAACCAGAAGAAGCCGACGGGCTAAAAAACGCACCGGGCACTGTCGCATACAGCAAAAGTTGACGCTATAATATGAAACTTGGCGGAGTGTGGCGCAGTCTGGTAGCGCACCTGGTTTGGGACCAGGGGGTCCAAGGTTCGAATCCTTGTACTCCGACCAAAAGCACACTAAAAAGCTCACTCCGGTGAGCTTTTTTTACGTCCAGGGTCCTAGACTCTAGAATTCTGAAGTCATCATCTGCCCGTAGCTCAGTTGGATAGAGCATCAGCCTTCTAAGCTGAGGGTCACAGGTTCGATCCCTGTCGGGCAGACCAGTAATGTCGACTGCATGGCGTATTGGCCGCACCTTGCACCGGGCCTGATCGCCAACGCATTTACCGTATGACCCGCAGCCATGACGGCCCACCAGCAGGATGCTTTGGTGCAAATCACAGCGGTGTTCATTACTTAAAACCGCTCAAAAACTCAAGCCGATTGTGTCAACCCCATGCACATGACACTGATTTATATGGTGAGCCGTAAAAACGATGTCTGCTGATACAAGCAATGCGCTTTCAATCAGAACCAACTGGAAATTGGCGTGTATTCAATTTTTTTAGCCTGAATCACAGCGTGGAAGTCCGAAAGCCCTTACACATCAGCGAAATGGATGACGCATAGAACTCCAAGGCTCGTAAAACGTGAATTTGTACGTTGTAGCAGGTCATGATAACTGTTACTCAAGTTCATAATTACCTAGACAACAAAAATGCAGAACCGCGTAGCGCCTACTTTTTTTAAATCATAGCCTCGGTTGTTTGCAATAGCTCCGAGTACTCGGTAGGAATATCAAATATGTTAAATCTGCTTGCAAATCTGCAGAAAGCCAAAAAATGGCTGGCAAAGTTGATCAAGACGCTTCCAGAAAACAATATTGCAATTTGGGCTCGCACGCAAGGATTGGTTTATGCAGGTACCGCTGAAATCGATAAGTTTGTGATTTCAGGAACCGTTGACAACAAACCGTGGACGGTCGAACGTCGAGCGGGCTCGCGCCCTTTTATTGAAGGTGACGAGTTGACGTTGAGGGCAGTACTTGATGTCCTGACAACTCCGGCTATCATTATTATGAATCGGCCCCTCAAAAATGCGCTTGAGGAGCAGGCGTACAACGTATATACGGACTCGGTTCAAACCTTCATCGCGCCCGGACTTACTCAAGAAATGCGGTGGATCGCTCTTTATCCTGAGCGTTTTCAACCAAGATTGTCCCAAGATTTCCGAGACAATTTTGCAGTATTGGCTAATGATACCAGCCATGCCAGCAGTTGGTTGTCACAAGATTTGGCTGATCTGATATGCAATTGCCAACTTAATCAAGTTGCCGCGCCTTTCATACTGATGCTATTGCGGGGAAAAATGTACATTCAGCTCCAAATTTCTACAACATCTGACGATCTTAACCTGCTTGGCAACAGTATTAAGGTGCTTCAATTTGCCAGCGTATCAGCACTTAAACAATTCCCTAGAATCTAAAATTTACGTATGTTTACAGCGCCATAATCTGAAGCATCGACAATGATGTCTTAACGATATTGTTCCTGCTCGCGGCGCTGCTGCTCCATTCGCCGACGTTCGATGCAGACCGCATGGTTAAAAAAACTAGGTTTGGCACATTGTTCGGCCATACAAATTTGAAATCCGAGTAATATACGATGGTCGCAGATCTGTTGCGGATGCAGTGAAACCACTGCTTGGTCGGTCAGTGCAGGGCGCGATGTTTGGGGCGGGCGACGATAAGATTTGGCTTCGGGCACAGATTTTTTATTTTTTGTTTCCGTGACTGGCACCTGAACAATTGTCGGGTTTGCAGCAGCCGACTCTCGATTGTCAGTTGTCGTTTCGGATTGAGCGCCATTGCTTGGAAGCGCCTTCACCTCTCCAGTGTCGGTTGTAGCCGTCAGCGTCGGAACGACAAATTTCTCTGTTAATTTGCCACTGGCAACGTGTGTTGAATATTCAATGGTCTCAACAGAGTCATGTGTTGCTGATGCGATCAACTGAGAATTCGATTGACGGTTCGTGAGTACCGCAACAAGAGTGGCGATCACCGCAAGCAGTAACACAATCCACCGCAGTGCCGGTCGTTTGATTAAGTGGGTTTGGTTACTTTGGTCGTCAAATCCTGGATTTGAGCTTGCTCCGTGTGTGGCCGGTATCGTTGGAGCGTCACCTAGACCTGCTGTGGACGCACTTTTTTTCAATGTGGCGACAATGACAGGCTTCATCGGACGACTTGGCTCGTTTACGGTACGCACA
>JAYUHM010000040.1:0-18061 GCA_043766985.1 Polaromonas sp. | reverse complement strand
ATCGCAAGAAGGCGCGCGGTGCATACGCCAGCCTAGCGTTACCTACATTCGCGCGTGTTTCTGGAGATTTTTGCAGCGCAAATTCTTCAACCGCCGCAAAGTGACCAAGTTAGCAAGTCTCATTCAGCTAAGAAATCCTGGTAAACCGCGCTTGCGTAACGCCATCAATCACCACGGTTTCATTGAACATCGCCGCGGGCCGCACCCACAGGCCCATTTGGCCGTACAGCGCTCGGTACAGCGTCATGGGCTCCAGGGTTTCTGAGTGGCGCACGGTGCCCACCACGTCGTACTCGCCACCTTTGTAATGCCGGTAGCGTCCCGGCGGGGTTTCGATCAAAGGCGGCAGGTCGTTATCGGTCATGGCGTGGTGGCAGCAAGCGGGGGTTTAGCGTACCCGGTTTTCAATATGCCCAATGCCGTCAATCTCCACCCGCACCACGTCGCCCGCCTTGAGGTATTTGGGCGGCTTAAAGCCAATGCCCACACCCACCGGCGTGCCGGTGGCAATCAGATCGCCCGGATACAAGGTGATGCCTGCGGACAGGGTTTCGATCAAGGTGGGGATGTTGAAAATCAAATCGGTGGTGCGCGCGTTTTGGCGCTGCTCGCCGTTCACAAAGCAGCGCACGCCGGTGTCTTGGCCGTTGCATTCGTCGGCGCTTGCCAGCCACGGGCCCATAGGGCAAAAGGTGTCGAATGACTTGCCCAGCACCCACTGTGAGTGGCGGCTTTGCCAGTCGCGTGCGGTGACGTCATTGATGATGGTGTAGCCCCACACGTGTTGCATAGCGTCTGCGGCCTTGATGCCTTTGCCGCCTTTGCCAATCACCACCGTCAGCTCGGCTTCGTAGTCAATGGCGTCCGATACGCCCACCGGCATGTCGATAAAGTCGCTCGGGCCCACCACCGACTCGGGCACCTTGGTGAAGTAAATCGGCACCGTGGGGATGTCGCCGCCGGATTTGGCGCTGCTGTCAAAGCCGCTGCCGGCAAACTCTTTGGCGTGGGCGGTGTAGTTTTTGCCTACGCAAAAAATATTGCGGCGGGGCTGCGGCATGGGCGCGGTGAGCTGCACGCTGGCCAACGCCACGCTGGCTTGCAGCGCGGGCAGGGCGTCGCCGCGGGCCAGGGCTTCGATGATGGGCAGTGCGCCGAGGGCGGCCACGTCTTTGGGCAGGGCAAAGGCTTGCACCGATGTGAGGTCAGCACTGACCAGGCCGACGCAGGGCGAGCCTTGGTAGAGAAAAGCAGCAATTTTCATAGCGAAATAGTCAGGGAACAAGTGGGTGAAATGCGGTGCGCAAAAGCGGCAGAAATGTCAGCCCAGAAGATGCCATGAAATCGGCACCGCCAGCGGGGGGAAATACGTATTTGCCCAGGCGGTGAATGGCAGTGTAATGATTTACTTGCTTTGGCAAAAAAACAAAACTTGCGCCCATTGTGGCCCATCACCCCACAGAGACAACACCATGCACCGCCGCACCACACTCGCCGCCCTCCTGGCGCCCTTGCTACTGGGCTACACCCTCATTAGCGTGCCAATCTTGGCCAAAGCCCAAGCGGCATGGCCTTCGCGTGCTATCACCATGGTAGTGCCTTTCCCGCCCGGCGGTTTGGCCGACATCGTGGCCCGCCCGGTGGCAGAGGCGCTGTCGCGCGAACTGGGGCAGCCAGTGATCATCGAAAACAAAGCCGGTGCGGGCGGCGGTATTGGCATGGCGGCGGCGGCCAAGTCCAAGGCCGATGGCTACACCGTGCTGTTGGCGCTGTCGTCGCTCACCGTCATCCCCCAGGCGGATGTGCTGATGGGCCGCGCGCCCATGTTTAACCTGCCTGAGCTGCGCCCCCTCGCCCGCTTTACCGCCGACCCCACCGTGCTGGTGGTGCGCGCAGATTCGCCCTACAAAACCGTGCAAGACTTTGTCAAGGACGCAAAAAAACGCCCGGGTGCGCTGAACTACGGCTCGTCCGGCAATTACGGCACCATGCACGTGCCCATGGAAATGTTGAAGCAAGCCACGGGTGTAAGGATGGTGCACATCCCGTTTACCGGCGCCGCGCCCGCTGTAGTGGCCCTGCTGGGCAACCAGATAGACGCCGTCTCGTCCGGTCCCGCCACGGTGCTGCAGCACATCAAGGCAGGCAAGCTGCGCGCACTGGGCCACTGGGGCAATGCGCCACTGGCGTCTCTGCCCGACGTGCCCAGTTTGAAAGATGCCGGTGTGTTGGCCGAATACGCGCAGTGGTCGGGTCTGTTTATTCCGGCAGGCGTGCCCGAGCCCATCGCCCAGCGCCTGCGCGCCGCCGCCAAAGTGGCCGCGCAAGACGCCAAGGTGAAAGAGATTATTGGCAACGCAGGCAGCCCCATTCAATACCTGGATGCGCCCGAGTTTGAAGCGTATGTGCAAGCGGATGCACGCCGCATGGGCGATGTGGTCAAGCGCATCGGCCGTTTGGAATAGCCGCACCACCACCTTACCGAGACTGCAACATGACAACCCAAACCCTGTTTCAATGGCTATTTAAGGCGTTAGCCCAATCAAATATAGCACGAGCAGCTATTGTATTTGTAGCGTTCAGCACCAGCGCCTACGCGCAGAGCTACCCTACACGGCCGGTCAAAATCGTCGTGCCCTTTGCCGCTGGCGGCCCGGCTGACAACTACGCGCGCTTTATGGCGCAGCGCCTGCAAGAGCAGCTGGGCCAGTCCTTCGTGGTGGACAACAAGCCCGGTGGCGGCTCAGTCATTGGTACCGACGCGGCGGCCAAGGCGCCAGCCGACGGCTACACGCTGCTGATGATGTCCAACACCCACACCGTCAACGAAACCTTGTTGCAAAACAAGCCCTTCGCCCTGATGCGCGACTTTATCGCCGTAGCGCCCATCAATTACTCTGACCTGGTTCTGGTAGCTAACCCCAGCCTGCCCGATGCCAAACTGTCTGACCTGATCAAACACGCCAAGGCCCAGCCCGGCAAAATCAACTACGCCTCCAGCGGCCCCGGCACGCCCTACCACATGGCGGGCGAGCTGTTTAAAAGCATGGCTGGCATCTACCTGGTGCACATCCCCTACAAGGGCAGCTCGGGCGCGCGCACCGACGTCATCGGCGGCCAGGTAGAGCTGATGTTTGACGCAGTGACCACCATGACCGAGCAAATCCGCGCAGGCAAGGTCAAAGCTCTGGCCACTACGGGCAAAACCCGCTCTGCCGTACTGCCCGACGTACCCACTATGGCCGAGGCGGGTGTACCCGGCTATGAGGCCACCATCTGGCTGGGCTTGATGGCCCCCAAAGGCACCCCCAAAGCCATCGTCGATCGCCTGAACGAGGCGGTCAGCAAAATCGCCAGCCAGGCTGATGTCAAGCAAGCCTGGACCAAGCAAGGCGCCGTGCCCATGGTGATGAGCCCTGAGGCGTTTGACAAATACACGCGGGACGATATTGGCAAGTGGGAGAAAGTTATCAAGACGGCCGGTATCAAGGCGGATTGATTGACATGACCCAACTCCACATCTTGAGCGGCGGCGCAGCCTTCGGCCTGGTCTCCCAACTCGAAACCCAATTTAAAGCCAGCTCCGGCTGCACCTTAGCGGGCACCTACAGCGCCGTCGGCGTTATGCGCGACCAGTTGCTTGCAGGCGCACCGTGCGATGTCGTCATCCTCAGCGCAGCCCTCATCGCCCAGCTAGAAGCCAGCGACCACGTCGTAGCAGGCAGCGCACGCGCCTTGGGCAAAGTGAGTACAGGTGTCGCCGTCAAAGCCGGTAGTCCGCGGCCCCTAGTGGGTTCGCCGCAGCAGCTCAAGTCTGCCCTGCTAGCGGCCAGCGGCATCTACTTCCCCGACCCCATCAAAGCCACCGCAGGCATTCACTTCATGAACGTGATGAAGCAGTTGGGTATAGATGGCCAAGTAGCCAACCGCCTACGCCCCTTCCCCAACGGCGCCACCGCCATGGCCGAGATGGCCAAGTGCGCAGAGCCCGGCTTGGTTGGCTGCACGCAAGTGACCGAGATTTCGTACACAGCGGGCGTGGACTTGATCGCCGTGTTGCCCAAAGAGTTTGAGTTGGCGACGGTGTACACAGCGGCCGTGAGCAGTAAGGCTGCTAATCCTTCGCAGGCGACTGCATTGGTGGCATTGCTCATTAGCCCTGATGCAGCGGCTTTGCGGCTGGCGGGTGGGTTTGAGGACTGACTCGGTTTTTATTCCTTCGTCTGCGTGACCGCGTAGGAAGACACGCGCGGCAACTCAGGCTGCCGTAATCAAACGTAGACCTCTCAAAGGTTACAGCGGTAGTCCTCGTCTAACTTGTCTTGTATCGCAGCCTCTGCAACGCCAAAACTGCTGGCCCATTGCTTCACTGCGAGGTCTTTGGATGGCACGCCATTCCAGGCTTCGCTCTGCCATAGCTTGGATCTAATCAGCGCCTTCGCGCAATGGAAATAGCTTTCCTTGACGGTAACGCGTGTACACAGCAGGGCAGCCTTGCCATTCGACATAAACTCTTTGAGCAAGGCGGGGTCTCGCGTAATGACGGCGGTGCCATTGACGCGTAACGTTTCTTTGACACCGGGAATCAAGAAGATCAGTCCGATAGTTCCAGTCTCAATGAGATTCTGAAAGCCGTAAGTCAGCCTGTTCCCCGGACGCTCTGGGATCAGCAGGGTAGAGAGATTTTCAACCCGTACAAAACCAGGCATATCGCCTTTTGGCGACACTGTCATGTTGAATTGGCGGTCTGATGTTGACATGAACACCAATGGCGATGCGCTGATGAACTGCTGCGCATAGGTGTCCAATACGCTGGATACTTTTTTTTGAGTCGCAGCGTTCGGAGCCGGGATAACTTCTCTAAGCTGTTCCACGCTGGAGACAATATGGGTATCTTGCACAGCAACTCCTTTTCGCCTTAGGTGACGACAGCATACATCAATTGAAGTGTGAGGCGCGATATTGCGGAGGGCAAAAATCCTTCTGTTGCCTCTAGCAGAACTATTGCCGTGCGGTGGTGTAATTTCGTCTGCGTCATGGTTGACATTACACACAAAGTGAGGGCTTGCGAAGGCCACTTAGGTCATCAGCATTCGGTCGGAGCTGGCCAGTCCAGGTGGAGGAGGGTGTTGTCAGACGTCCAGCCCCTTGCCAGAGAAGAGGCTGGCCATGGTTGCGCGTAGCCAGATGTTGCCGGCATCCCGGTTGAAGCGCTCGTGCCAGTGCTGCTTGACCTTGTAGGTGGGCAGTGGCAGAGGCGGCTCCAGCACTTTTACTTGCTCCTGTTGGGCCAGCGCATGCCCTAGCTGGCGTGGCACGATGACCAGCAAGTCGGTCTGGGCCACGATGCGGGCCACGCCCAAGTAGCTGGGCACGCGCAGTACCACTCGGCGCTCCACTTTGTTTTTGGCCAAGACTTTATCCACAATGGAATGCCCTGTGGCTGCTGCCATCACCAGAATATGCCCCTCGGCAGAAAACGCTTTGCGGGTGAGCTTTGCGCCGATACGCGGGTGGCTGCTGGCGGCGAGGCAGACAAAGTCTTGCGCAAACAGGGCCTGCTGGTAAAAACCGGCCTCCAGGCCGGGCGTAAAACCCACGGCCAGGTCCGCGTCGCCAGACTCCAGTCTGGGGCGACTCTCGGGGGAAATTTTTTCCGCCTCGATGACGATACCCGGCGCGGTGGTTTGCAGATGGTTGACAAGCCGCGGCAGCAGCACAATTTCGCTGATGTCGGTCATGCAAATCCGAAATTCGCGCTTGGCCTGCTGGGGCAGGAAAACCCCGCTGGCTCCGCGTGCCTTGTCAAGCCGCAGCAGGGCCTCCAGCACATCGGGGTAGATGGTTTGCGCGCGGGGCGTGGGCACCATGCCCGCCGAGGTGCGGCAGAACAGCGGGTCGTCAAAGTGCCGACGCAGCTTGGTTAAAACCATGCTGGCGCTGGCTTGCTCCATGCCCAGCGCCTGCGCCGCGCGTGAGACGCTTTGGGTTTTGTAGATTTCAACGAAGACGTTGAGCCAGTCCAGATCAAGCTTTGCCATGGGGACAGTGTAGCGCTGTATATCAAAACAATATATCCAACATTCGATTGTTAGCTTTGACGAAATAGTGTAGACCTGCGACAGTTTCAGCCCATAACCCGAGAGAGACAAAAATGCAATTTCACCTGAATGGATTCCGCGTCGGTGACCCAGGGCTGTTGGACGCAGCCGCTTCAGTCACAGAACTGGCCAAGTCAGGGGCCGCAGTGGGCACGCTTCCCACAGAGGCAGATGTATTGATCGTCGGTTGCGGCCCGGCAGGCCTCACCCTGGCTGCACAGTTGTCGGCTTTCCCGGATATCCGTACCGTCATCGTCGAGCAAAAGCCGGGGCCGTTGCAGCTAGGGCAAGCCGACGGCGTGGCCTGTCGCACGATGGAGATGTTTGAGGCCTTCGGTTTTGCAGAAAAGGTGCTGAAAGAGGCTTATTGGGTCAACGAAACAACTTTTTGGAAGCCCGACGATGCAGACCGCAGCCGTATTGTGCGCAGCGGACGCGTGCAAGACGTGGAGGACGGCTTGTCGCACATGCCACATGTGATTTTGAACCAGGCAAGGGTGCATGACTTCTATCTGGAGATCATGCAACGCTCGCCTTCGCGGCTGGTGCCGCACTATCACCGTCGTTTAAGCGGTCTGGAGCGTGCGCCGGATGGTGAGACAAATGGGACGGCAGACTACCCCGTCACGGCCCGCTTCGAGCGGCAAGACGCTGAGCACGCAGGCCAAGTAGAGACCATCCGCGCCCGTTATGTGGTGGGTTGCGATGGCGCGCGCAGTGGGGTACGCCAGGCTGTCGGACTGTCACTCAAGGGCGACTCGGCCAACCACGCCTGGGGCGTGATGGACGTGCTGGTGGTCACCGACTTCCCGGATGTCCGGTTCAAGTCGCTCATCCAATCTGCCAGCGAAGGCAGCATTCTGATCATTCCGCGTGAAGGCGGTTACCTGGTGCGCCTGTATGTGGAGCTGGACAAGCTCAACCCGAACGAGCGCGTCTCCAGCCGCAACATCACCATCGAGCAATTGATTGCCGCCGCCCAGCGCATCTTCCATCCCTACACCCTGGATATCAAAGAAGTGGCCTGGTGGTCGGTGTACGAAATTGGCCAGCGGCTGTGCGACCGGTTTGATGACTTGCAGGCCAGCGAAGTCCCAACCCGATTACCCCATGTTTTCATTGCGGGCGATGCCTGCCACACCCACAGTCCCAAAGCGGGGCAGGGCATGAACGTGTCGATGCAAGACGCCTTCAACCTGGGCTGGAAGCTGGCGGCGGTCCTGCAAGGGCGCAGCCCTGCCAGCCTGCTGCATACCTATTCGGCAGAGCGGCACGCGGTGGCCAAAGAGCTGATTGACTTTGACCGTGAATGGGCCCAAATGCTCAGCGCGCCCTTGAAGGCAATGGGCGGCGCGGCAAGCACGGACAAGGACGCGGGGATAGAGCCTAGCGAGGTGCAGCGCTACTTTGTGCAGCATGGTCGCTACACGGCAGGCACGGCCACGCGCTACAAGCCTGCCTTGCTCACGGGGCCAAACACCCACCAACATTTGGCTCAGGGGCTCTTAATCGGCACACGCTTGCATTCCACACCCGTTATACGCGTGGGTGATGGCAAGCAAATGCAGTTGGGCGAGACGCTGAAGGCCGACGGTCGTTGGCGGTTGATCGCTTTTGCGGGCCAAGGCGATGATGCGGGGTCTGCATCGGCCATCGGTAAGCTGTGCAGCTATCTCGCGCAATCGCCCCAATCGCCGCTGAAGCGCTATACCCCGGCAGGTGCCGACCTGGATGCTGTTTTCGATGTGCGCGCCGTCTTTCAGCAAAGCCATCACACACTGCCTGTCACCGCCATGCCAGAGTTGCTGTTTCCGCCCAAAGGCCGCTTCGGGCTGCGTGACTATGAAAAGGCGTTTTGTGCGCTGGCAGATGCCAGCCAAAACATCTACCAGTTGCGCCACGTCGACCGCGAGCGCGGCTGCTTGGTGGTGGTACGCCCCGACCAATACATTGCGCACATCGTGCCGCTGGACGCGACCGAGGCGCTGGCCGCATTTTTTAATGGCTTCATGCTGGATGTATGAGCGGCTGCAGGTCGCCCTGTATTGAATAGCCAACCAAACAGCACAAAAAGCAAATTGCGGGGCGCACAAGACAACGGTGGGACAATAGCCCCCTATGCATCCTGAACAATTGATCGATGCCTGCGCGTATCTCGTAGGCCAAGTACTGAAATTTGAACACCCTGCCGACTCCGTGGTGTCGAAGTTTTTTAAAGAAAACCGTAACCTCGGGCCGCGTGAGCGCGCGACTCTGGCTGAGACAGCCTATAACGTGCTGCGCAAAAAGCTGCTGTACGAGGCCTTTGCGCTGAGTGCGCCCAAGGGCAGCGGCTCGCGTGAGCGCAAGCTGGCTATTTTGGGGTTTTACGGACCGCGCGACTTTATCAAGTCCACGCTCAACCCCAACGAGGTGGCTTGGCTGGACGCCTGCGATGCGGTTAACCCCGCTGCCGCTAACTCGGGCATGCTGGAGCTGCACCGCCATAACCTGCCCGAGTGGCTGGCCGCCTCACTCAAAACGCAGTTGGGCGACGATTTTTGGCCCTTGGTGGACAGCCTGAACACCGCTGCACCGCTGGACCTGCGCGTCAATACCTTCAAGCTAAAGCGTGAAGAGGCACAAAAAGAGCTGGCCAAGGCCGGTTTCAAGTCCGAGCCTACGCCCTACTCGCCGTGGGGCCTGCGCATGCAGGGCCGTCCGCCGATCAACAAGACCCTGACCTTTGAAAAGGGCAAGATTGAAGTGCAAGACGAGGGCTCACAACTCCTGGCGCTGCTGGTGGATGCCAAGCGCAGCGAGATGGTGGTGGACTTTTGTGCAGGCGCAGGCGGCAAAACACTGGCGCTGGGCGCGATGATGCGCAGCACCGGGCGTTTGTATGCGTTCGATACCTCTACGCACCGGCTGGATGCCTTCAAGCCGCGCATGGCGCGCAGTGGCCTAAGCAATGTGCACACCGCCGCCATTGCGCACGAGCGCGACGAGCGCGTGAAGCGCCTGGCAGGCAAGATCGACCGCGTGCTGGTAGACGCGCCGTGCAGCGGCCTGGGCACCCTGCGCCGCAACCCCGACCTGAAGTGGCGGCAAAAGCCCAGCGATATTGCGGAACTGAACGCCAAGCAAAGCGCCATTTTGCAAAGCGCCGCGCGCCTGCTCAAATCTGGCGGGCGCTTGGTGTACGCCACCTGTAGCCTCCTGCCCGAAGAAAATGAAGCGATAGCGCAAGCCTTCAGCGAAGCAAATAAAGATTTCACACCCCTTGAAGTGGGCGACCTACTGACCCAACTGAAGGTGGAAGGTGCAGAGGCTTTGTGCAGTGGCACGGCGGATGCACCTACGCGTTACCTGCGCCTGTGGCCGCACAAGCATGGCACGGACGGGTTTTTTGCAGCGGTGTGGCAACGCAACTAATGCGTGCAGAAGTACTCAAACACCATGTAACTGGTTCAGCGACAGGTCACCACGCGCGACAAACGGTAGCGCGGTGTCAGTTTCAGGTGAGCCATTGCCTTAAAATAGGCGTATAACCCTGTTACAAGTATAAAAACCGTTGGGACAACTTTTTTTATTTAAGGAATTGAATGTTCGTTTTTGATTCTCCTGTGTTCGATGCCATTATTCAGTGGTTCGGCCACGGCTTGTGGAACCTGGCTTGGTGGCAAATCGTGCTGTACGCACTGGTTACCACCCACATCACCATTGCGTCGGTCACTATTTACCTGCACCGCCACCAGGCGCACCGCGCCATGGACCTGCACTGGTTGCCAGCGCACTTCTTCCGCTTTTGGTTGTGGCTGGGCACGGGCCAGGTTACCAAAGAGTGGGTCAGCATCCACCGCAAACACCACGCCAAGTGCGAGACCATGGACGACCCGCACAGCCCGCAGGCCTACGGTATCAAAAAAGTATTTTTTGAAGGTGCCGAGCTGTACCGCGCCGAATCCAAGAACATGGAAACCATGGCCAAATACAGCCACGGCGTGCCCGACGACTGGATCGAACGTAACCTGTACACCCGCTACAGCTGGCAAGGTGTGGGCTTGATGTTGATCATCAACTGGGCACTGTTTGGCGCCGCTGGCACGGCCGTGTGGGCCCTGCAAATGGCCTGGATTCCCATCACCGCTGCTGGCATCATCAACGGTATTGGCCACTACTGGGGCTACCGCAATTTTGAGGCACCAGACGCCTCCACCAACATCAGCCCGTGGGGCATCATCATTGGCGGCGAAGAACTGCACAATAACCACCACACCTACCCCACCAGCGCCAAATTCTCGGTCAAGCCGTATGAGTTTGACATCGGCTGGGGCTACATCCGCGCCATGGAAATGGTGGGCTTGGCCAAGGTTAAAAAAGTGCCGCCCAAGATGTTGCTGGGCGCTGCTAAGCCCGTGGCCGACGAAAAGACCCTGGAAGCCTTGATTGCCAACCGCTACGAAGTGATGGCTGGCTACGCCCGCGAGATGCGCAGTGCCTGTGCCCGCGAGATCGACGCGCTGAAAAGCAAGCAAGGGGACTTGTCGGTGCTGACCACCGCCAAGCGCTGGTTGCACCGCGACGACGACAAGGTGCCTGCATCGGCCCAGGCCCATTTGGCCCAGGCCCGCGCCACACACCCCGTGCTGGACAAAATGGCCACCATGCGTGACGAGCTGCGCCACATGTGGAGCAGCACCACGCTTAGCCGCGAGCAGTTGGCGGTTGACCTGCAAGCCTGGTGCAAACGTGCTGAAGAAAGCGGTATTGCCGCGCTGCACGACTTTTCTTTCAAGCTGCGTTCTGCACGCGCTTAAACCGCAACGCGCTGTTTAATGAAAAGCCGCTTGATGCGGCTTTTTTTATGGGCCTGTCATTTTATTTTCCGAGCCGATGCTGCGACGGATTTACCAAACGCAGAAATGCCGTCAGGCATACAGCCGGGTTAAATCGCGTTGGGCACGCTTTTCAAACAAAACCGCACCTTGCTGATGCGCCAGCGCCATGGCGGCGTGCAAGTCTGCCTGCACCAGTGCCTGCGCATCGCCTCGGGCATGGTGCAACAGGGCGCGCAGGCGCAGGTACTCGGCTTCTACCCAAGTCAGCCCCGATGCAATCAAGGGAGCGGCCAACGCCAAGGCATACAGGCCTTCTTCAACCCGCCCGGCGCGTTGGCAAGCTTGGGCGTACAGCACATACCATATGTTGGAGTCTGCGTGGGTGGAGACCAAAAGGTCTATCCCGCGCCGCGCTTGCACAAAGCCTTCGTCCCTGCGATTTAGTAAAATCAGGGACAGCCCCACGAACAAGTCGGCATGGCCCTTCCAGGTCGGTAAACTGTATTGCTCCATAAGTTGGTGCAGCTCTGCGGCGCGACTTGTCAGCTCTGCGGCCTCTTCGGTCAATGCCGACAAAAAACAGTCCCCAAATGACAACGTTTTGCACAGGTTGTGTACGCTGTTTTTGCTGCGCGCCTCGGCCAGGGTTTTATCACGCCATATGCGAGCTGAGCTAGTTTGCCCGAACAAAGTATAGGCTTGCGCCAAACCCATCATCACCATCACCTGATGGTTTGTAGGCCCCAGTTTTTCCATCGCCGGGCCGTGAACTTGGGGGTTGTAGCGTGCCAAAAATTGCTCTGCTTCGGCCACCCCCTCCGGGAACTGGCCGCGAAACAAAAGCATGGCGCTCATATAACGGTGGGCAATCAGCTGATCTACTTCACTGCCACCGGCAGCGGCAATTTGAATGCGCTGGGCCATTTCATAGGCCGCGTGCTGGTTGCCGGAAGTGCTCAGCAACAGCAGCTTCATGGCCATGGCCGGAATCACGCTGGTCTGGTTATTCAAGGATTCGCTAAGCACAGTGATGTGGTCGACATTTTGCTCAAATTCGTCGGAGCGATGCCCGCGCGCGGCAATCAGCGGCGCCATCAAACTGACCCGTAAAGCGAATTCATGTTCATCGCGGGCACGGCTTGCAGCCTGCTCCTGGATGAGCGACAGCGCTTGCTGAAAATGCTCAATCGCTTCCAGATAGGCCGAGCGACGATCCGCCTCGCTGCCCGCCCGTTCCAGGTGCACCATAGCCCGTCCAGCCTGACCAGCCGCCGCCAACTGGATCGCCATCACTTGGGGCGCTGCTTTAGCTATTGCGGAAAACTGAGACTCCATTGTGTCGGCCACCAGCGCGTGCAGGCGCTGGCGCTCGCGGCGTACCAGCAGGCTGTAGGCGGCCTCATATACCAGCATATGCCTGAAGGCCACTGCCGCGCCATAACGGCTGTGGCCCGCTACAAACACGCCCGCCTGCATCAGTTCCTGAATGCCATGTCGGGTTTTCGTCTCGTCCAACGGTGACACCGCAATCAACAGTTCCACCGGAAACTCACGCCCAATCACGGCAGCGATGGGGGCGATTTCGCGCCCATATTCAAAACTGTCCATCCGGGCCAGTAAAGATTCTGTCAAGGTGGATGGGATGATGGACAGCAGGCTGTGCGCTTCGGTGCTACGCGCAGCAGTTTGCAGATAACCGCGCGTCAGCTCTTCGGCAAAAATAGGTACACCGTCAGACCGTGCCACGATGGCATCTTGCACAGCATCGGGTAGCACCAGCGGGTGCGCCAGCGTCTGCACCAGGCTGCGCACCTGCAGGCGGTCAAGACGCTCCAGCTGCATCACCCGCGCCTGTGCTGTTTCGGCCCACTCGGGCAAGGGGCCTGCGCGGGTGGTGGCAATCAGCAAAATGGGCAAGCCAGAGAGCCTGGCAGTCAAATTGCCAAACAGTTCTGACGTAGACGCATCGATCCAATGCATATCTTCAATGACAATCACCAAGGTATGCTTGGCCAGCGCGGCAAACAGATCAATCAGTGCGGTAAAAGTCATGGCGCGCAGCTCGTGCGAGCCTAATCCCTGCAATGGTGATCCGGTCTCCATCTTGATGCCCAGCATGTCTGCCATCAGCGCCAGGTTTTGTGCTGAATGCGAGCCTGCCAGTGCCAGCAGGGATTTAAGTTTGCCTAGCGCAAGCTCAGATGCCTGGCCCGCGGCAATACCGGCCTGACGCTCTACAAAAGAGCGCACCGGGTACAGCGGCGCGGCCACGTTGTAGGGCGAACATTGAAACACCAGCTTGTCTTGCCTGGCCTCACCCATTTGGGCCAGTGCGTCGGTAACCAGGCGGGACTTGCCCATACCGCTGTCGCCCTGGATAACCAGTACCCGACCATGCCCAGCACGCACCGCATGGGCATGCTCTTTGATTTGCTGCATTTCTGCATTCCGCCCTACCAGCGCAAGCTCCGGTCGGCCTGAATGTGTAGCGTCAAAGCGGCTACCCCCAGCCTTTTCTTGCAAGACCCGCCAAAGGTGCATGGGCTCTCGAAACCCTTTGAGGTTAAACGGACCCAAGTCGTGGCATTCAAAAAAATCCGCTATGCGCAGTTGCGTACTGTGCGCAATGACCACCGTGTCGGGTTCAGCCACGGCCTGCGCGCGTGCCGCCAGGTTAGGGGTTTCGCCAATGGCGTTTTCTTCGGTATTGTCGCCCGTTGAAAACGGCTTGCCTACTACCGTAATACCCGTGGCAATACCAATGCGCACCTGCGGCTGCTGGTCGCCAAACGGCGGTAGCTGTGCTACCTGCCGAATGATATCCAGCGCGGCGCGCACAGCGCGTTCGGTATCATAATCGCGCGCCTGGGGGTAACCAAAATAGGCCATGATGCCATCGCCCAGAAACTGGGCAATCCAACCCTGATGCTGCTCGATAGTGCGGCTCAGCAGGGCACGGTAGCTGGTGAGGTATTCACGCAAATCTTCTGGATCGACTGTCGCGGACAAAGCAGTAGAGCCTACCAAGTCGCAAAACATAACGGTTATCTGGCGGCGTTGCACCGTGGGGGCGGCCTGTGCCACATCCTGCCGATGGGCGCTGGTGATTGAGCCGCCTGTAGCTGCCACGATGGTGGCTATCGGCTCTTCGGGTGCGGCTGCGCTATGTGGTGCAGAAAGCCGTGCAATGGCTTCCAGCAAGCGCCTGCGATGGCCGACCGATGCCACACCAATTTCACGCAAATCATCACCTGTCAGCGCGACCAACACCTCAAAGTCAATGTGGTTGTCAATAAACGCAGAGGCATATTCGGCTAACCCAATCTCGGCCAGCCAAGCGGATAAATCAGATGCGTTGAAACTGCTCATGCGCTTATTTTATGTGGCCTGCAAGGCTATTAAAGCCTGGTCAGCATAGCTGATGGGTTGGTCAAGCGCCGCTTGCAGTGTGGGCGGCAGAATGATAACGGGGCCTGGACCCACACCGGGGGGCATCAACGGCACTACGCACTGCGCAAAGGTAAACACCAGGTTGGGGTCGTATTTGCACTTAACGGCATACAGACCCGCTTGCGCATCGCCCCAGTATTTATAGGCATAGTTGGCATCATTCAGGCGCGGATAGTTTTGGTACACATGGCCGTTGTACAGCGGCTCCATGAAGGCCATCCACCCTTCCAAAAACTGTTGCGCTGGGCCTTGCTCTTCAGGGACGGACCAAAACACGTCCAGCACTGCATTGAAAGCGACAGCGCGGTGGATAAAAGCGCTGTTGCCATAGGGATAGGCATTGATCGCGCCACCATAAAACTCCATATAAAAATAGGAGTAGGGATTGGGCGATTGCACAAAATAATTGAGCAAGCCGCGCCATTCTATGCCGCTTAAATCTCGCGATACATAGCGCGACGCTTTATCTTCTCTGGGCATCGGAAAGTTAGGCGGAAAACAAGGCATGCCATACGGGATGTTCAGCAAGTCTTGGTTGAGTGCCTGAAAACTGTCCATCTTGGTCCACTGCGTGATCGCTCCGGGCAAGGTACACAGGGCATCAATGGCAGCCTGCCCTGCAGCTTGGTCACCGACATAGAGACCTCGCACCATCAGGTAGGGCTGCATGGTGGCAGGATTGACGGGCAAACCGGGTGTTATCCCGGGCTGATTGCACAAAGAAACCTGAATGTTCAAGTTGACTGAAGGCGAGGTACGCATATAAGCGCTTTGCAGGGTGAGCAGCGCGCCAGTTGCGTTTTGAAAATCCTGCTCTGTTTGCAAGGCCCAGATGATGGCCCAGCCAAACACCTGGCCCAAGGGGCGCAGCTGGTAGGTGACGTTGAGCAACACGCCAAAGTTACCGCCCGTGCCGCCACGCATAGCCCACCACAGATCAGCGTTGACCGTGGGCGAAGCTGTCACAATGCCGCCATTGGCCAACATGACGCGCATGGACAGCACATTGTCACAGTTCATGCCATAGGTGACTGATGTAAAGCCGTAGCCTCCACCCTGCACATAGCCACCCACACACACGTCATCGCACTCACCGCCAGGCACATGCAAGCCGTAAGGCAGCAGGCAGGCATTGAGTTTGCCAAATTTACAACCGCTGCCCACGGTGACGGTTTGTCCGGGGGCGTTAACACACACGTCGCTCAGCCCACTGACATCAATCAGTACACCGGCTCCAGACGAAAACCCAGCCGTGCAATGCCCACCCGAGCGAACGGTGAAGGGCACGCGGGTTTGCAGTGCTAGCTGCAAGGCAATGGTCACGTCACTTTCCACCACGCAGTACACAATCATGGACGGGTAGGGATTGAACACCGGGTTGAACAGCATGCGGTCTTGGTCATAAGCCGGGTCGCCAGGCATGACGATGGTGCCTTGCAGGCCCAGTTGGGCGGTTTTGACCTGCTCACGCGTGAGATGAAAACGGGTGAAGTCGGTGGCGTCCTGTTGATCCCAGCGGGTGAGCAAAGCGGTATCGCGCAGTTTTTTTCTGGAATAATTGTGTGGCATTTTTGTCTCGAATGGTGATTGTCATACCGGGCCGAAGCTATTGTAGGCTGCACCCCATGCCGACATGGGCTAAATGCGCGGGGCTACTGTACGCTGGCTTTGCGCAGCAGTTTTTCCAGCGCTACATCACGTATACCCTCGCGCAGCAGCCCATCGTAGGTTTGCTGTGCATAGTCCAGCGTGGTGCCGTAGCGGCCGCAGGATTGGCTAAAAATTTGTGCGTATTGTGCGTCCGTCAGCACACCGCAAAAGTTGGGGCTGCGGCGCGACAGGGTAAAGGCCAGCGCACGCACATCACCCTGCGCTGTGCTGCAGCGCAGCCAGCGCGGGTCGTACACGCCGGTGGGCATCTCGCGCTCCCACAGCTGGGCCAGCGTGTCGTGCACTTGGGCCTTCGGCACGTGAAACGCCATGCCCTGGCAACTTCCACCGCTCAGCATGGCAAACACCAGGCCCGGGCAATCGGGCGTGCCCCGGTTTACGCGGCTCCACATTTGCAGCGCGCGGTGCCAGCCCTGCACCCGGGCCGGGCGCTTTTGGCTAAAGTCAAATTCGGGTCGCCAAATGAGCGATGCGTAGCCAAATACCCACAATCCAGCCTCTGGGGTGCTGTCCTGCCACGCTTTCAGCGTGCGTTCCAGCATCGGGGCGGGGTCTCTTACGGTTAAGGCGGTATTTGGCATGTGCAGCAAATTACAATCAAGGTTGTACTTTATTGGAGTTTTTCATGTTTTCGCAAGATGATGACAGCACGGGTGTCGCAATGGGTGTGGTTTTTGGTGTGATTGCTTTGGTAATCAGCCTGATCATCGGTATTACCATTTACCAAAAGAACAAGGCCGTGAAGGCCCAAACCGCTATGGCCGCAGTATCTGCACCCGCCGCGGGTGCTGGCGCAGCCGACGCAGCCGCCGTGATGGTTGAAGGTGGTGTGGTCAAGTTCTTCTTTGCCTCTGGCAAGGCCGAGCTGCCAGCCGGTGGCCCGCAGGCCTTGGCCGATGTGATTGCCGGCGCTAAAGCCGGTAAAACAGCCGTGCTGAGCGGCTTTGTTGACAGCACCGGCAATGCCGACCAGAACAAAGAGCTGGCCAAGCAGCGCGCCTTTGCCGTGCGTGACCTGCTCAAGTCGGCTGGCGTGGCCGACGACAAAATAGAACTGGTCAAGCCAGAAGACATTCAAGCCGGCACGGGCGCACAGGCGCGACGTGTTGAGGTAACGCTGAAGTAAACGCGTAAGCCCATAAAAACCCGCCCTGCACATGCATGGCGGGTTTTTTTACGCCCCATTTTGGTAACCACTTGGTAACCCGGGCGATAGACGCCGCAGGCTAATCACCGTATGATGATGCTGTAATTTAATTACATCATTTAACCGCTATTTGTTATCGTTGCCCATGAATATCCATCCCGTGGTGGCCCAGGTCACCCAGCGCATCATTGACCGCAGCGCTGCCAGCCGCGCCAGCTACTTGCAGCAGATCGACGCCGCCGCGCGCAGAGGCCGGGGCGCCGACCGCATGGGTTGCGCCAACGTGGCCCACGCCTTTGCCGCCATGCCTGGCAGCGACAAATTCAAAGTGGTGGCCGAAAAGGCGCTGAACATCGGCATCGTCAACGCCTACAACGACATGCTGTCGGCCCACGCCCCCTTGCAGCACTACCCCGCGCTCGTCAAAGACGAGGCGCGCAAGCACGGTGCCACGGCGCAGGTGGCGGGCGGCGTGCCCGCCATGTGCGACGGCGTTACCCAGGGCACCCCTGCCATGGAGCTGAGCCTGTTCAGCCGCGACACCATCGCCATGGCCACCGCCGTCAGCCTGAGCCACGACATGTTTGATTGCGCCTTGCTGCTGGGCGTGTGCGACAAAATCGTACCCGGCCTGCTGATTGGCGCGCTGCACTTTGGCCATCTGCCCACGGTGTTTGTACCCGCTGGCCCGATGACCAGCGGGCTGTCTAACAACGCCAAGGCGAAGGTACGCGAGCTGGCCGCCCAAGGCCTGGTAGGCCGCGCCGAGCTGCTGGACGCCGAGTCCAAGGCCTACCACGGCCAAGGCACCTGCACCTTCTACGGCACCGCCAACAGCAACCAAATGCTGCTGGAGGCCATGGGCCTGCATG
>JAYUHM010000039.1:0-6873 GCA_043766985.1 Polaromonas sp. | reverse complement strand
GCTTGATCATTTTGGCATCTTCGGTGGTCAGCGCGCCGGGTTTGTAGGCTGCCAGCACGCTTTTGACCTTGGCCAGTTGCTCGGCGGTCAAGGTTTGTGCAGGGGGCGCACCCGGTGCGTCAGCCGCCCGCGCTTGGCTGGCCCCCGCAGCGGCCGGCCGTGCGCTGGGCTGCGCCAAGCCCTGGGTTGCAGTCAAAAAGCCCATGGCCAGCGCAGCAAGCTGTAGTTTTCCAATGTTCATATCCGTCCTTTAATGTAATACGCTAATCCTAGGACAGCGATGCAACGCAAAAATGACATCTTCGTCATGCAAACTTGGCATCGACTGGAGTGATCTACAACGTGCAACTTGAAGATGGCGGCTCTCATGGCGTGGTGGGGTGTTCAAGACTGAGACCTATTTCAGTCTCATGCTGCCAGCTAAAAACACAGCACCAGCGCGGGGCATACCAAGTTGCGTACACTGAATTGATGCACAGTGTAGTTTGGTTTAAAAAAGATTTGCGGGTAAGCGACCACGCCCCGCTGGTGTGGGCTGCTGCACAGGCCCGCCAACGCGCGGGCGGGGTGCTGGCGCTGTGGGTGTACGAGCCCACCATGTGGCAGCAACCTGATGCATCGGCCCGCCACCTGGGCTTTGCCAACGAGTGCCTGGCCGAGCTGCAAACGCAGATGGTGCACAGCCAAACTGCGCACGAGACGCAAACTGCGCAATCCAAACCTCCATGCAGCCCGCTGCTGCGCTGCCATGGGGACATGCTGGGCGTGCTGGCCAAACTCAAAGAGGTTTTAGGCAGCTACGCCCTGGTAAGCCACGAAGAAACCGGCAACGGCTGGAGCTACGCGCGCGACAAAGCCGTAGCGCATTGGTGCCAAGCCCACGGCATAGTGTGGCGGCAGTTCCCCAGTAACGCCGTGGTGCGCGGCCTGCACACGCGCGGCGGCGGGCGCGACCGCTGGAGCGCACACTGGGCTGCGCGGATGAAAGATGCTCCCCTGGCCGCGCCGCAAAACGTGCCTTGGTTAGTAAGGCCGCAGGAACCAGCCCCGGCGCCCCATGCAGCGCCATCGCCTGCCGCATCTGGCACTATATCCCTTGCGACATCCCTTGCGACATCCCTTGCCACATCCCTTGCCACATCCCTTGCTGCGTCTATCGCCCAAAGTCTACAAGCCATGCACTGCGGCGAGCTGGCCGCGCAGCGGCTAGGCATGACGGATAAAGACGCACCCCAAAGGCAACAAGGTGGCCGCTCCCAAGTCGAAGGCGATTTGTTTTCCTTCCTGGGCCACCGCGGCCAAAACTACCGCGCCGAGATGGCAAGCCCGCTCACCGGGGCAGACAGTTGCTCGCGCATATCGCCGCACCTGGCCTGGGGCACGCTGTCTGTCAAAGAGGCTGTACATGCCACCTGGGCGCGGCGCAGCCAGCTTATGGCATTGCCGCCACAGGAGCGGCCTGCAGGCTTTTTGGCATCACTCAAAAGTTTTGAAAGTCGGCTGCACTGGCACTGCCACTTTGTACAAAAGCTGGAAAGTGAAAGCGCCATAGAGTTTCGCAACGTGCACCGGGGGTTTGACAACCTGCGCAACGAAGGCGCATTGCACCCAGAGGAAGAAACCAAACTCATCGCATGGGCCCAGGGTAATACAGGCTACCCGTTTGTCGACGCCTGCATGCGCAGCCTGGTCGCCACAGGGTGGATCAATTTTCGCATGCGTGCCATGCTGGTCAGCTTTGCCAGCTACCACCTGTGGCTGCACTGGCGCGCTACCGGCTGCCACCTGGCACGCCTGTTTACCGACTACGAGCCCGGCATTCACTGGAGCCAGTTTCAAATGCAAAGCGGCGTGACCGGCATCAACACCGTGCGGGTCTACAACCCAGTAAAGCAAAGCTACGACCAAGACCCGGATGGAATCTTTATCCGGGCCTGGGTGCCAGAGCTTGCCGACGTAGCAGCAGAGTTTTTGCACGAACCCTGGAAAGCTCCTGTCGCGCCTGCGCTCTACCCTGCGCCCATAGTGGACTTGCAGGCCGCAGCCCGCGCCGCCAAAGAACGCATTTACGGTAAAAAAGCTGAGCCCGCAGTCAAAGCCCAGGCCCAAGCCGTGTACCAAAAACACGGCTCCCGCAGCCCCACGCGCGAGGGTGTGCGCACAGCCACACCAAAACGTGGCGTGGCCGCAAACCAATCGCCGCAAGCGGGCTCATTGCAGCTAAGTTTAGACATGTAGACACTGCGCCCCGTGGCTTGGCCAGACTTGCAGCGGCCAGCGCCCGGAGCGGATCGCGCTCCAGCGGCAGCTGCGCAAGTTACTGCCTCACACCAAAGCCAATGTCACGTCCACGTTGCCACGGGTTGCGTTAGAAAACGGGCACACGATGTGGGCTTTGTGCATCAGCTCAGTGGCCACAGCGCGGTCCATGCCGGGCAGGCTAACGTCTAGGTGCACTTGGATGTTAAAACCGGTCGGAATAGGGCCAAGGCCCACAGCGGCAGACACTTTGGTGTCGGCTGGAACGGTCAATTTTTCTTTGCCAGCTGCAAACTTGAGCGCACCAATAAAGCAGGCACTGTACGTGGCGGCAAACAGTTGCTCCGGGTTGCTGACAGGGCCACCAGCGCCGCCCATTTCTTTGGGCGTGCCCAGCTTGATGTTCAGCACGCCGTCGTCGCTGACGGCTTGGCCATCGCGGCCACCCGTGGCAGACGCTCGGGCGGTGTAGACGATTTTTTCTAATGGCATAGTGTTTCCTTTAAGTGAGGGTAGAGAAAGTAAAAAAATTAGCTCGCAAGAGTTACAGCGCAACGCGCAAATCTTGCCAGCTGATGCTCAGCCCAGGTGATCGTACACGGTCTTTTCAAAGTCCAGATAACCCGGCACTGAAACACCATCCACAAACGGCAAAATCTGCGTGCCCCACATGCCGCCGACATTGTTTTTGCGGTCAATCCAATAGTACAAATTAGCCAGGCCGGCCCACGCCACCGCACCCGCTGGGCGGCCTGTGGGCGCCCGCTGGTCGTTGATCATCCAGGTGTAGCCCCAAGACTTGGGCATGCCAGGGAAGAACTCTGCATCGTTGGACAAACTGGGGATGGCCCCGGGCAGCATTTTGATCTTCATGTCGCCCAGCGCGTTGGCGGTCATTTGGTCTACCGTCGCGGCTTTGAGCACCCGCGCCCCATTGGGCCCTGCGCCGTCATTGAGCACCATGCGCACAAACTTCATGTAGTCGCCAATCGTGGAGTACAGGCCATGACCGCCCATGTGCTGCTCTGGCTCTTGTGTCAGCTCAAAGTCCGACATCGCGCCCATCACACCCTCCGGGCTGCGGGCATGCATAGAGGCGCGGCGAGCGCGCATGGAGGGGGTCATGGTAAAGCCCGTGTCGTGCATACCCAGCGGGGTAAAGATGCGCTCGCTCATCACCTCACCCAAGCGCTTGCCACGCACGTTTTCCACCACCTTGCCCACCCAGTCGATGTTGCTGCCGTATTCCCACGCTGTTCCGGGGTCGTGCAGCAGCACCGAGCGCAAAGAGGCCAGGCTGGCGCTGACCACGCTGGGCACGTTTTTGGCAGCGCCGTATTTCACTAAATCATGGTTGAAAAAGTCGTAGCCAAAACCCGCCGTGTGCAGCAGCAGTTGGCTCACGGTAATGTCTGATGTGGGCGGACGAACCTTGGGTGCGCCCTGCGCATCAAAGCCATCGAGCACCATGATGTCGGCGATCTCAGGCACATACTTTTTGGCAGCGTCATGCAGCCCAATTTTTCCCTCTTCCACCAGCTGCATCACTGCAACGCCCGTCACCGCTTTGGTGCATGAAAAAATCGCCATCACGGTGTCTGTGGTCATGGCGGCCGGCTGGCTCAGATCGCGTTTGCCAAACGCGCCCTCGTAAATAGTGCCGCTGCGGTTGGTGGCCATGGCAACAACCCCCGGTACGCCGCGCGCCCGAGTCACCGTGCCCTGCAATACCGCGTCGGCGGCTGTGCTCAATCCTGGTTTCATTGCTTGCTCCTGTAGGTTAGTAAATTGCGGTATTTCACGCAATCCAATTCTCTACCTATTCACTGGAGCAGGCAAGCACGTAGGCAGCTACGTCCAAAATTTTTCGCATTTTGAAACAAAACACAGCGTGTAGATTTGCAAACGCTGTAACACGCGGGACTTTCGCCCTAGGTCAGGGCAGTTGGCAAACCCCATTGCAATGCGCTGCCAAACGTGAAGGCTGTGCTATTTTTCCTTTGGCAATGCCGCAGCGGGCTTGGCTGCCAACGGCGAAAACTTGCCATCCGCAAAATCGGCTTTGGTCAAACCCCGGTTCACGTCAATCCCCGACAACGCAAAGTCGTGCGCGGGCAGGCCGGCAAAAGGTTTGACCACCGTCTCGTAAAAATGGGTGGGCCACATCACGCCCCCTACTTGTACAAACTTGTCATGCACCACGCTTACCACCGCGCCCTTGCTGGGCTCGCTGCCTTCCAGGGTTAGCCACACACGGCGCACCAGCTTGTCTTGGCGGTCAATGCACAGCAGCACCCGATCTTCTGCTGAGCTGCCGATGCCTGGGCGCAGCACGGCCAGCAGGTTGTCGCAGTCGCGGTTGTTCACCACACTGCTGCCTGCCAGCTCCAGCACGCTGGCGCGTTGCACGTAAAACGCGGGGTACAAAAACAACTGGTAGGCATGCAGTACCAGGTGGGAGGCCGCCATTTGGTCTGCACCCGTGTAGGGCTGCTGGTTGTACCAGATGGCTACTTTGCGCTGGTCTTCCACCACCGTTTTTTGGCCGCCGGGGCCGCTGTGGATTTGCGCTATCAGGCCGCCCTCCATCAGCATGCGCTCTTGCGATGTTTGTCGGTACACCACGTCGGTGATAGCAGGTTGCACCTTGGTGATGATGGTGAACCACGTGCCGGTGTAGCTGACGTTGATATCTTTGATCGCCTCAAAAGCGGCCTTGCCATGCGCCTGCTGCGATTGCTCCAGCAACGCCAGTGCCGCAGGTTGGCTTTGACTGCCCTGCGGCAAGGGGATGGAGCCGCAGCCTGCCAACAGGGACAGCACAACAAAAGCAGCCGCTATTGGCTTGAAACTTGCAAAGTTCATGGAGCACATCCTATCAAGGCACAAAGGTAAATTCAATTCATTATGGCCAAAAGCGCTCTTCCAGTGTGCTGGCCGCGCAATCCCCATTCATGCTGGTCGGGCTTGGCACTGCGGGCAATAAAACAAGACGCGCCCGCCCTGCTGCATTCGCTCGATGGGCGTGGCGCACTCCCAGCAAGGCGCGCCCTGGCGGTCAAAGGCATAAAACCTGGCGTCCTCAAAACCCGCACCTGCATTGCGCGCGGCCAGGTACTGCGCCCAAGGCCGCACCACGCCCGCGCGCTGCACACTGCGCTGCGTGAGGGTTTTACACAGCTTGCCGATGCGCAATAGCTGGGCAGATGACAGCGTGCCAATCTTGCACAGCGGGTAAATACGCGCTGCCAGCAAAATGTCTGCGCGCAAATAGTTGCCCAGCCCTGCCAGCACCTGCTGGTCTAGCAACGCATCAGCTATCACGCGGCGCGGGAAAGCGGCCAAACGTTGGGCAATACGCAGTGCGCTCACTTGCGGGCCGAGCACTTCGGGGCCCAGCTTGGCGATGTAGGGGTGGTGGTCTTCATTGCCCGCTTTCAGCCACGCGAAATTTGTCGCGCTGTACAACACGGTTTGGTGCTTTTGCGTGGTGATCACCAGCCGAATCTGTTTGGCCAACAGCGGCTCGCCCGCGCTGTGCACCACCCATTCGCCATACAGCTGGTTGTGCGAATACAGCACGACGCCGTTGGCAAACTCGGTCAGCATCGCTTTGCTGCGCGCATGCACGCGGGTGACAGGCACGCCGCGCAGGACGCGCGCCTTGGCGGCCAGGGGCGGGTAGCGCAGCTCTAGTGTGGCGGCTTGGCCAGCCACCGCGGCATGCACTGCACGAGCGGCCAAAAATATTTCTGGGCCTTCTGGCATGGCAGTGCAGTTAAACCTTGGCTGCGCCCAGCAGACACGACAGCACAGCTACTGCGGTGAGTTGCAGGCGCATAGGCAACCACGCAGCCCAGCCCACGCGCGGGTAGCTGCGCCGGTCTACCGCATAGCAGGCAATCAAACTCAACGCCGCCAGCAGCAGCCCCGCAGTGGCTGGCAAGGCCACTGCCACCCAGCCCAGCAGTGAGGGCACTACACCCCAGACGAAATGGAACTTGGCATCACCCGGTGGCAACTGTCCGGCAATGCCCCAATGCACGCCCCCTAAAAACGACGCAATCACCGCGCCGTAGCCCACGAGGGCCGCCGCCGCAAGCTCTTGCCAATCGGCGCGCACCGCCCACAGCAAAGCGGCCAGCAGCGCAAACGGCACCAGGCCAGCGTAGCCTAGATGCCGGGCAAGCTGGCTGGGTTCAGAGTTTTCCAAATTCATTTTTCAATTTTGCCTCCAAAAATAACTTCTTTCCGTTCGGACTGAGCTTGTCGAAGTCTCCGCGAACCCTTCGACAGGCTCAGGGTGAACGGTTCATGCGTCATGGGGCTAGGTCAAGAACAACTTGGAAAAGTCTGGCTGCGCCCGCTGCACCCGCTCATAAAACTTGCTAAACGACGTGCATGGCACGCCTGGCGGTGCAAACAATGTAGGCGCTGGGCGCAGCGTGGCCAGGTGCGGCACCACATCGCGGTAGCCTTCAAACAAAGTGCTTTGCACCCCCACGCGCTGCTTGCCCGGCCAGCCGGGGCACTGCGCCAGCTGGGCAGCATCGCCAATAAACACCGCGTCGCACACCGCCTGCATGCGGGCTAATACAAACTCCCAGCGCCGCA
>JAYUHM010000038.1:0-2570 GCA_043766985.1 Polaromonas sp. | reverse complement strand
GCACCGCAAGGGCGATGCTGGGTGCTGCGTAGAGTACGGCCTGCTTTTCGTCGTTCCAGCGGCCCGGGTTGGCGGCTGCGCCTGCGCCGCTCAGGTCGTTGGCCGCGTACTTGCGCGTGTCTGCGGCAATCCGCCACAGGATCATTGATAGGCTCCGCTCTCTATCGCGCCGAGCAAACGGGTGACGACTTCGATGCCGGTGGGGGTGTCGATCAGGTCGGCGGGTTTGCGGCCACCCAGTGCTGCTTGAGGCCGCTCTAACCATTGGCCCAGCCACGCGGCGGAATCAAAGTTTTGCGCGGCGGCTGCCGTCGAGTTGGCGACGATGGCTTGTGCCACACCCAGCAGCTTGGCCATGCCGATGGCGGCCTGGCCACCGCTGCCGCTCAGCACTTCTCCGCTGGCCGCTTTTTTCTCTGCTGTTGCCTTGGGCACGCCCAACATGGTGAAGACGCGCGCGGCGGGCACCTTCATGTGTTTGGAGAGGTCTTTGAGAAATATGCCACTGACCCCATTGCGCTCAACCTCCACCAGTTGCAATGGTGTGGCAACGGTGACCTGACGCACAAAATCATCCACCCCTTTGCGGTGGTGGTACAGGACGTTGGGGGCGGGCTTGGGGCTGGTGCGGGTGCGGGTGGCTACGGTCATGGTGATATGCCTCGTGTATTTTGATGCTAATCATAGCCTCGTTATGGACTAATTGCAAACCACCACCCAGCACCCAATCAGAACCATCAACACTTTAGAGGCGGTTCGGATGGCTTGACGGTGTTGACGCCACCAAGATTGTTTCTTAAACGCCCTGCCCCAATTCGGTGAAGTTGCTTATTTTCACGCCATCTGGAAATCTGGCTATCACCTCAAGCTCGCCACTCATGGCCTCGATATGACTGCGCAAAGTGGACAAATACATATCGGTGCGCTTCTCCATTTTGACAATCGAAGGTTGCTGAACGTGCAAGACTTCAGTCAACATTTTTTGCGATAAACCGCGCGCTTGCCAAAGTTTATTCAAAGACATTTCGGCCAGCATGACTTTGGCTTTGCGGTCAGCCAGTTGCCGAGCAAACCTTACTCCCCCGTGCACACTTCAATCCCGCTGACCTGCGAAAAATCCCGGTCATGCGTCACAAAAACACCAGCACCAATATCGAAGGCGGTGGCCAGTTGGATGGCGTCGGGCAGCTTGAGCCTGTATTGAACACGCAACAGCGCAGCCAAGGCCGCAATCGAGCCTGAAACTGGAACCACGCGGTAGCTAGACAAAGCGGTTTCGTAGCGTTTGGCCAACCCCGTTTTCCCTGCCTTGAAGGGGCCGGTCAAGACCTCGGCGAGAGTGATGGTTGACAGGGCAATCGTCAAGTGACCAGCCGCAGCCGCCTCAAACAAACCGACAAACAGAGCGGAAAATTGAGGATGGCCTTCAAGCACATAAATGAAAGGCGCTGTATCTACCACCACCGTGCTACCTGGCGCGAGGCCCGCCCACAGGCGCTGCACTTTGGGCTTCATTCGGACTGATCCCACTCGTCACGCAAGTCGTCAATCGTTTGCCCCACATCGGCACCCCACAGGCCGCGCCCGCTGCCGCTCAGCGCCAACAAAGCAGATGGTGTACCTGAGGATGCACGTATTTTTTGCAAATCTTCCAAGGGAACCACTGCGGCATAGGGACGGCCATGGCGCGTGATGATGCTGGCATGGCCTGCATGCGCATTGGCCACGATGCTGGGCAAGTGGATGCGGGCTTGTTCTAAGCCATAGCTGCTACTGGTGGACATGTTGAACCCATAAAACGTACTGTCTGTACAGTATATGACGGATTGGCGATCAGTGCAGTCAGCTCTATCTCAATCCACCGTAATCCCCCCCTCCCTCACCACCCTGCGCCATCTCGCCTCCTCCGCCCGCACATAAGCCCCCAGCTCCGCAGGCGTGCCTGCGCTGATGACCAAGCCCTCGTCCGCCACGCGTTTGCGAAAGCTGTCTTGCTGCACGGCTTTTTTGGCTGCTGCGTTCAGGCGCTCGATCACCTCGGGCGGCGTGCCTGCTGGGGCGACCAGGCCGTACCAGCTCTCAGCCGCGTAGCCGGGCACGCCGCTTTCGGCGATGGTGGGCACTTGCGCTAGCGCGGGGGAGCGCTCGGTGGTGGTGACGCCCAGGGCGCGCAGCTTGCCGCTGTCTAGATGCGCGCCTACGGCGGATGAGGTGCCAAAGGTCATGTCCACCTGGCCACCCAGCAGGTCGGTAAGTGCGGGGCCAGAGCCTTTGTAGGGCACATGCGTCATCTCTACCTTGGCGAGGTTCTTGAACAGCTCACCGGCCAGGTGGGCCGAGGTGCCGTTGCCTTGCGATGCGAAGGTGTATTTTTTGGGTTGGGCCTTGGCGGCGGCGATGAGGTCTCGCACGCTTTTCAGCGGGCTGTCGGCCCGCACCACCAGTACATTGGGTGAGCGGCCAATCAGGACGATGGGCGCGAAGGCGGTGTCGCTGGCGTAGGGCAGCTTGGGCAACAGGCTGGGGTTGACGGCGTTGGCAAAGGTGGCGATGAGCAGGGTGTAGCCGTC
>JAYUHM010000037.1:0-2589 GCA_043766985.1 Polaromonas sp. | reverse complement strand
GCAACGCCACGCATATTGCAGCCTAAGCCACTTAGCAAATGGGGCAGAGAGAAATTGTCAATTTCTGGTTAATAGAACAGTATTGGCCGCGTAGCCGTGCACACCAAGTGTCAGAGCGAGCACAGACACAGGCCTGGAGCCGAATATCACAGCGTGCACAGACAAGACACAGGCCTGGAGCCGGATATCAGAGCGTCTATCAGGGCTTAATCTTCTTGGGCCGGCTCCAACCCGCCACATTAACCTGCTTGCCGCGCGCCACGCTCAGCGCACCTGCTGGCACGTCTTTGGTAATGGTGGAGCCGCCACCTACTGTGCCGCCTTGGCCAATGGTGACAGGCGCTACCAGCACACAGTTGCTGCCAATGTGCACGTCGGCTTCAATCACCGTGCGGTGCTTGTTGGCACCGTCGTAGTTGGCGGTAATGCTGCCTGCGCCGTAGTTGACGCGCTCGCCCACTGTGGCATCGCCCAGGTAGGCCAGATGGTTGGCCTTGGCGCCTTTGGCCAGGGTGGCGTTTTTGACCTCTACAAAATTGCCTATGTGCACCTCGTCGCCCAGCTGCGCGCCGGGGCGCAGGCGTGCAAACGGGCCTACCAAGGCACCCGCGCCCACTGCTACGCCCAGCTTTTCGCCGTCAATGTGGGTAAAGGGGTGGATTACCGCGCCTTGTGCAATGCTGGCGTTGGCAATATGGCAGTTAGCGCCAATTTTGACATCATCGCCCAAAGTAACGCTACCTTCAAACACGCAGTTCACGTCAATGCTTACGTCTTGCCCGCAGGCCAGGCTGCCGCGCAGGTCAAAGCGGCCGGCGTCCATCAGGCGCACGCCTTGCTCCATCAGGGCGTAGGCTTGGCGTTTTTGAAACTGGCGCTCCAGCTCTTGCAGTTGCACGGGGCTGTTCACGCCAGCTACCTGCAGTCCGTCGGTGGTTTTCACTGCCGTGCAGCCGGTACCGTCTTCAACCGCCATCTGCACAATGTCGGTCAGGTAATACTCTTTTTGCGAATTGTGGTTTTGCAGCTTGCCCAGCCACTGCTTCAGCAAGGCCGTGGGCGCGGCCAGCACGCCGCTGTACCACTCGGTAATGGCGCGTTGCGCCGCTGTGGCGTCTTTGTGCTCCACAATGGCCTGCACCGCGTCGCCCGCGCGGATGATGCGGCCATAGCCCGTCGGGTCGCCACAGTCCACGGTCAGCAAAGCCAGGCGCTGGCCATCGCAGGCGGCAACCAGCGCCTGCAAACTGGCCGCCTCAATCAGCGGCACGTCGCCATTGAGCACCAGGGTAATGCCGTCAACGCCCAGTTGCGGCACCGCCTGCTGCACGGCGTGGCCAGTGCCCAGCTGCGGCTCCTGGGTTACAAAATTCAGGTCAAAACCACTCGAAGCCTTGGTATATATAGCACAAGTTGCTATCACATCAGTAGCGCCGTGGCCGGTGACCACCACCACCTTGTGCGGCTTTAGCTGAGCCGCCGTGTCAACTACATGGTGCAGCAGTGCGCGCCCTGCCAGCTTGTGCAACACTTTAGGCTGTTTGCTTTTCATGCGGGTGCCTTTGCCCGCCGCCATGATGACAATGTCAATGTTCATAATTCAATTCCGCCGTTGGTGGCTAATTATGCTTGTGGTTGCGCTCTTGCCAGCCTGCAGCGCCATCAAAATAGCCTATAACCAAGCGCCCGACCTGACCTACTGGTGGCTGGACGGCTATGTAGACTTTAACGAACAGCAAACCCCCAAGGCGCGCGACGAGATAGCCAAGCTGTTTGCCTGGCACCGCGCCAACCAGTTGCCCAAAGTGGCTGCGCTGCTGCAAAAAGGCCAAACCCTGCTGCCCAACGGCGTCACCTCGGCCCAAGCCTGCGCCCTGTTTGACGAAGCGCGCGGCCTGTACGAGGCCATCACCGACAAAGCCCTGCCCGCCGCCGCCGACCTGGCGCCCACCATCACGCCAGAGCAGCTGGCGCACATGGCGCACAAATACGACAAAAACAATGCCGACTTTGTGCGCGATTTCATCACCGACAAGCCCGAGGAGAGGGGCGCCAAGCGCCTCAAGCAGGCGGTGCAGCGCAGCGAGATGCTCTACGGCAAGCTGGACGAACCGCAAATAGCCGCTATCCAGCGGGCGATTCAAAAATCAAGCTTTAACGCAGTGCTGAGCATGAAAGAGCGTGAGCGCAGGCAAAAAGAAGCGCTGGACATGCTGGCCAAGCTGAGCGCCGACAAACCCGCCCCGCAAGCCGCACAAGCGACCCTGCGCGCCTACCTGTCCCGCAGCACCACGTCGCCCGACCCGGTGTACCGTGCCTATGCCGAGAAGATGGTGAAAGAGGGCTGCGAGTCGTTTGCTGCGGTGCACGCCACCACCACGCCGGAGCAGCGCGCCAGTGCGGTGCAGACGCTGAAAGGGTATGAGGCGGATATGCGTACTTTGGCTGCGCAGAAATAGGGCTCTTTTCATTGTCCCTTTGTCGTGGTGCGCCCACGGCTACGGCGCAGCGCCTGGGTGACCCTACTGCCGTGTGCCCTGCGGGCGGAGCTCTGCAGTCCTCAGAATGTGGGGGTCCGCGCAAACTCGC
>JAYUHM010000036.1:0-41137 GCA_043766985.1 Polaromonas sp. | reverse complement strand
GAACTATGTGGTGGCCAAAATCACACGCCCTTTGCCGCCATGGATACCGCCTGCGCAACTTATGGGCGCTGGGTAACTGCCGGATTTAGGTTCAATGCTGTTTACTTAAGCAAATTCCGTTTGTCTTGAATCTGCTTGCGATTTTGCTTGTGTTCTACGGCATGGGAGTCTGGCTCCAGACCTGTGTTTGTGTACGCCCTGGCGCTTGGTGTGTACGGCTACGCGGCTGTCCCCCGTGTCGGCCTAGGGCCGACTACTCCTCCTTGATGCCGCTACGCCGTACACACCAAGCGCCAGGGCGGGGAATCGGGTTGGTAAGCGACGGTTGATAGCCCACCATCGTCGCAAGATCAGGCCGACGGTGTACTCAGATCCGCGGCTGTCCCCCGTTGCGGCTTATGGCCGCTGCCTCCTTGATGCCGCTGCGCTGAGTACACCGTCGGCCTGATCCCGTACAAAACTTGCCCAGTCCCCTTGGGTAACAGCCGAGTAGCTAAAGAGCACCGCCGACCAGCTCCCGTACAAGACAAAAAGACAAGCTCAGGACACACGACAGATGGTGCCTGATCAGCAGAGGAAAGATCAATAAGTGAACAGCATTGAGCCCTGATTGGGGCGCATGGGCACTGCATGCGCTCTGGCGCGATGACGAATTTTTCCGTGTGCAGGTATTAATGGAGAAGCTCGTGTCGCGCATTTTTCGATTGGACGATGATGCATCGGGCGCTAACTCAATCATCTTTGTCCGCGTGATACCTGCCCGAACAATAGTAGCAACGATACTCACAAGTACCGTCGTCCATTTCCCAAGCGTCTAGTTCCCCTTGAGTAGATTCTGTTCCGCAAATGTCACAAGCCACTGGAATATTGTCACCATTTTCGTTGTCGCAGACTAGGCAGCGGTATCCGGTGTGCGATTGTTCGTTCTTTAGAAGAGTAGGGTTGCCACAGTTCTCGCAATCCATCCGCGCTGGCCGCGCATCAGGATCGTGGTGGTCGACTGGATTTTCGACTTCAAACGCTTCCGCTTCTCGTAGGGCTGTACGGAGTTTTAAACCATACTCATCCGACAGGACTTTGAAAGTATCCATTGTCGATTCAGGGATCAGTGACTCAACCTCAATATCTGTATGCTTTTCAAGAAACTCTAGAACTGAACGAAACAATCGCCCGATCGTTGTTCGAACGTCAGGCACCAGCATCTTGAACTTGTGATGCTCGATCTCATTTCGAAGGCGCTTAAGCCATTCAAGATCTGTCTTGAGCGCGGGTGAAACGGTATCTGCAGCTTCGTTGTTGATGAAGTTAATTGCGTCCCAAAGCGTGATCGTTTTGTTCTTATCAACCTTTGCAGAGAAAGGTTCTTTGTAGATTAGTAGAGGATGCTTACTGGCAATATGATGCTTAAAGATTAGCTCGACGAAGTGAGCCATGTGCAGAACTGCAAACTTGTATGCTTTCGGCTCCCCCTCGTCACCTTCTTCAAATTTTGCTAGCGCTTCCGCCAAGCTGTCAATTGCGTTTTCAAGCAGATCAAGTTCGTGAGTAGTCATTGTTAAAAATTTGTAGATGTGCGCCGAGAAAATCTGTGGTGAAAACTGTATTTTGCAACATTAAGAAAAGATATCTCGAACTTGTCGATTGCGCAAATGGTGCAACAGCATATACGCGGCAGCAGGCAACAGCAACGCAGCCGACGCCACCTCCGACAAGATAGTGATATTCGCCCCCAGCGTGTGATGCGCCATCGGCGCGACGGCGTAGTGGCCTAGGCCGTCGAAGCCTAGGGCGGCGTAGGCGGCTACTAGCAGCAGGCCTGTGGCTACCAGTTTGTTTTTCATCAGGATGAGGCCGGCCAAGCCTACTGACGTGATGGCTAGCCAGGCGGCGTAGACTTTGGCGCGGGTGAGCCAGGCGGGCAGGCTGGGGTATTCGCAGAAGAATTCTGCGTTGTGGGCAAAGTGGCCCAGGCTGGTGAAGAAGTAGATGACCAACAGCACTACGAAGGGCTTGGGCAGGGTTCCAAACAGTTTGAGTGGGTGCATGTTGATATCTAGAGTGCTATTTTGCATAGAGTTGGACCAGCAGTCTACCACTACAGTTTCAATAGCTGTTTGTGCTATTTTCTATTGGGCTGGAGAGCAGTTTGGCACATGAATTGGTGATGTGGAGTGGTTTGAAGGCTTCGATAGGCTCAGCCAGAGCGAAGGGGAGGGTGCGAGTTGAGTGAACCCTCAAGATTACCCAAAGCACGCTGGTGCGGCGCAGTGCAGTAGTCCACCCAATCAGAGCGCCGGGCTTGAAGCACGGAGACTTTGGGGATCAGAAATTTAGATGTTTGAGCCGTAGGCGAGTTTCTAAATTTCCCCCAAAGTCGAGTACTGCAAAGCTTACCGCGAAGCGGGCCGGTGCTCGGGTGGACTACTGCACTGCGCCGTGCCGGCGTGCGGTCTTAGCCGAAGACTACAACAGCGAAGAAAACCAGCGGTAACCGTCTACAAGAAAGTTTTCTTCTGACTCCAGCCGGCAGATTTCATGCGTAACTCAACCGGCCGACCAGCCTAACTGTATGCGTAGTAACCCCAATGCCAGTGCAATGCTTGATTCAGCATCCAATGTTTACTATAATTTATCATTTGATTAATAAAAACATGCCCACTGCCATCAGCAAAAACGAGATAGACCCGCTGGACTTGCGCCGCGCGTTTGGCCGCTTTGGCACTGGGGTTACCGTCATCACCACCCGTGCAGCCGACGGCACGCCGGTGGGGATGACGGCCAATTCGTTTAATACCGTGTCGCTGGACCCGCCCATCGTTCTGTGGAGCTTGGCATGCACCTCGCCCAGCTTGGCCGTGTTTCGCAGCACCGGGCACTTTGCCGTCAACGTGCTGACACTCGACCAGATAGACCTGTCGCGACGCTTCTCCCGCTCAGGGGCGGATAAATTCGCTGGCGTAGCATTTACCGATGGGTTGCAAGGCGCACCCATACTGGCCGGTTGCGCCGCCAGCATTGAATGCACGGTAGTGAACGAGCACGTCGTGGGCGACCATGTGTTGTTCCTCGGGCAAGTCAAACGCTACGCCCATGAAAACGCTGCGCCGCTGCTCTTCTTCAACGGCAAGTACATTCAGGGCGTGGAGTTGGATGACCCCGCCACTGCCCATGGCCGTGCGCCTCATGCGCCTGCGCTGATGGCGCGGGCTGCCTAAACAACTCAACTTGCCATTACTAGGAAACCCATGAAACTCGGAATGTTCATGATGCCTCTGCATCCCCCTGGCCGCAACATAGGCCAGACACTGGCAGAGGACCGCGAAGCCGTACTGCTGGCGGACCGCCTGGGCTATTGCGAGGCCTTTGTGGGCGAGCACGTGACTGATGCTGCCGAGACGGTGACCTCGTCGATGATGTTTTTGGCCAGCTTGGCGCATGAGACCAAGCAGATCATGCTGGGCACCGGCACCATCAACCTGCCCAACAGCCACCCGGCCAACGTGGCGGCGCAGGCGGCCATGCTGGACCACATGCTGAAGGGGCGCTTCATCATGGGCATCAGCCCCGGCGGGCTAATGTCAGACGCCGAAGCGTTTGGCAGCTTTGGGCAAAACCGCAATGAGATGTTTGTCGAGTGCATTAACACCGTGCTAAAAATATGGGAGTCCGAGCCGCCTTACAACATTGAGGGCAAATACTGGAACGTGTCGGTCGCCAAAACCATGATCCCCGAGATTGGCCAAGGCTTCATCATGAAGCCGTTGCAAAAGCCGCACCCCTTGATTGTGGGCACCGCTGTGGCGCCGTTTTCGCAGGGCGTGACCGAGATGGCCAAGCGCGGCTGGCAGCCCATATCGGCCAATTTTTTAATGCCTGAATGGGTGAAAAGCCATTGGCCCAAATACGTGGAAGGCCGCGAGGCGGTGGGTGCTGTGGCGTCGCCTGCAGAATGGCGGGTGGCGAAAAGCATTTTTGTGGCGGACGACGAAGCCACGGCCCAGCGCTACGCACACGACCCATCGGGGCCGTATTACTTTTACTTCAAGCAATTGGTGCGCAAGCTGGTTGGCGCGGGCGGGCGGGGTAACCTGTTCAAGACCGATCCGGATATGCCTAACGAGATGATCACGCCGGAGTATGTGACCAAGCGCTTGGTGCTGGCCGGCACGGTGGACTCTGTGGTGGCGCAGCTGCTTGCCTTTAGAGAGCAGGTGGGCGACTTTGGCACGCTGCTGTACGCCTGCCACGACTGGATCGACCCAGCTTTGGCCAAACGCTCTATGCAATTGATGGCCGAGCAGGTAATGCCGCGGGTCAACGCGGCGATTGGCACCCGGTCATCTCTATAAATCCAATGCTCGGGCGCACTGCTGCGTTGCATCCCGAGCATTGAATTTCTAGAAATGACCGATAAGCAACTTTCAAAAACCCAAACCAACGAGAACTTTATATGGCAACTGCAACTAACAAAAAATCCATCGCTGCATCGCCGTCCACAGCGGTGGGCGTCATCGGCCTGGGCATTATGGGCTCGGCTATCTCGGCCAACTTGGTGAAGGCCGGGTTTACTGTTTATGGCTACGACCCGGTTGCTAAAGCCTGTGCGCGACTGAAAAAAGACGGTGGCCATCCTTGCAAATCGGCTACCGAAGTCGCTAAAAACTGTAGCTACGTTGTGCTGTCGCTGCCCAGCGAAGCGGCACTGGACATGGTGTGTGCCGAGCTGATTGCTGCTGCGCCCAAAGGCATGATTGCGGCGGAATGCAGCACCTTGCCCGAAACCGCCAAAATGCGCGCCCACGCTAAGTTGGCCAAACACAAAATCACCCTGTTGGACTGCCCCCTGTCAGGCACGGGCGCGCAGGCCATTACGCGTGACTTGGCGGTGTATGCCAGTGGCGACGCCAAGGCCATCAAGGCCTTTACTCCCGTATTTGACGGTTTTGCCCGCGCCTGCTATGGGGTGGGCGGCTTTGGCAACGGCATGCGCATGAAGTTGGTGGCCAACCTGCTGGTGGCCATTCACAACGTATCTACCGCAGAGGCCATTTTGATGGGGGTGCGCTCAGGCCTGGACGCAGCCACGATAGTGAAGGTGGTGGCTGACGGTGCGGGCGGCTCGCGTATGTTCCAGGTGCGTGGCCCCATGATGGTCAAGCGCAATTGGGACGAGGCCACCATGAAGGTGTCTACCTGGCAAAAAGACATGCGCCTGATAAACGATGCGCTGCAGGCCACCGATACTGCGTCTCCCCTATTTGCCACCACCATACCCATCTACAACGCCGCCATGGCGCTGGGCCACGGCTCGGACGATACGGCTGCCGTTTACTCGGTGCTAGAGCACATGATGGGGGCTAGGGGGAAGCCGAAAGCTAAACCTGCTGCGCGCAAGAAGAAATAGTTTGCTACTTTTTATATAGCAGCTTGTGCTATGCTCTATTGGGCTGCTGGCCTAAAAGTAACCTGGGGTAGGTCGTTTTAGCCCCTGCCAAAAAGTTGTCTACCGCAAGGCCCACATTGCTCATAAAGTCCACCGGCGCCTTGATTTGGTACACATGGTGGCGCACGGCAAAGTAGAAGATACCGCCGTGCAGGCTCCAGAAAAATTCCATTTCTTCGTTGGAGACTTTGCCGTTCTGATCGTCCAGTCCGCAGTAAAGGCGCAGCTCGCGGCAGATGACGGGCATCAGTTCGCGGCGGATCAGCTTGATGTAGCGCTGGTTGAGTGACGGGGTAGACAGCCCGGCGTACATGTAAATGCGAATCCAGTCTGGCTGGTAAGTGGCGGCAGAGTATTGGCGGTAAAACTCCAGCAGTCGTTCGCGCAGGGGCACGCTGCGGTCTTGCAAAAGTGCCAGCCACTGTGGGTTCCAGCGGCCTTCAAACACGGTTTGGTACACGCGGTCTACCAGGGCTTGTTTGTTGGCAAAGTAGCGGTACAGCAAGGGCTGGGTAATGCCCAGGCGCTTGGACAACTCCCTGGTTTGGCCGGAGAAGCCGACCTCGGCAAAATAGGCAATTGCCCCTTGAATGATGTGCTGCTCACGCTCCGCAGGCGACAGGCGCGCTTTGGGCGGCGCTTTGACCAAGGCTTTTGACACTGGCTTGGTGGCTGTTTTACGGGTGGCCTTGCCGGCAGAAACTTTAGTTGCCGCCTTAGCGGCTGGCTTGGCAGTCGCTTTGCGGGTGGGAGTTTTAGATAAAGGTCTCGTGCTCACTTGGTAGTTGCCGGTGCTGGCACCTGCGCCCGGTACCAATCGTTAATCTGCGCGCCGGTGCGAACAACCACACCAGGTTTGGATTGTACGTAAGCCAGCAGCCGCTCAAACATGGCAATGCGGTGCGGCGCACCGGTAACGTACGGGTGCACGCTAATGGCCATCACACGCGGGATGGTGGCGCTCTCTTGCCACAGGCGGTCTACCTGCGCAACGCCGCGCTCGTACATCTCGGCCCCGCTGTGGCTTTGCAGCAGCATCATGGGGATGTCGTTGATCTCTACGCTGTAGGGCACTGACAGCACCGGGCGGGGGGTGGCGGGTATCCAAACGGGCTGGTCGTCAAACACCCAGTCGGCTACATATTCAATGCCCGCCTCGGCCAGCAGGTCGATAGTCTCTGCCGTTTCAGTCAGGCCCGGGCTTTCCCAGCCTGTGGGGGCTTTGCCGGTGAAGTTTTTAATGGCATTGACGGTCTGCTGGATGGCCTCGCGCTGGTTGGCCAAGGCGTGCATGGGGCCTTGCACATAGCCGTGGCCCATGAACTCCCAGTTCAAATCCAGTGCGGCCTGCGCCACGCGGGGATACGTTGTGCACACGCTGCCGTTAATGGCCAGGGTGGGGATGATACCCAGATTTTTCAACGCATCATGGAGGCGCCAAAAGCCCACGCGCATGCCGTACTCGTGCCAGGCCCAATTGGGCAGGTCGGGCTGTAGTGGTTGGCCCATGGGCGGGCTGAGCACGGTGCGCGGCATGGGGCGCTCCATGCTCCAGTGCTCTACGTTGACGATCACCCACACCAGCATGCGCCCGCCATCGGGTACCTTCAGGGGCGGGCGGTCCACGATAGCGCTGAACGGTACGCGCTTGCTTAACAGGCCATGCTCGCTCATTGAAAATTGCCTCCTGGCTGGTACACGGCCTACTCGCCTTTGATGTTGTTGTCTGCCACCAGCTTGGCGTATTTCGCGTTTTCCGCGGCCAGGAAGGCCTTGAACTCATCGGGCGTGCTGGCGTGGGCCTCCACGCCCAAGCCAGCAAATTTCTCTTTCAAATCAGGGTCGGCCATCACCTTCACCAGCGAAGCGTGCATGGCATCGACAACTGCCTTGGGTGTGCCCGCAGGTACAAACACGCCCCACCAGTTTTCAGCCACCAGGCCGTTCAGGCCCGCCTCGGCAAAGGTCGGAATATCGGGCGACATGGGTGAACGCTTGGCACTGGTAATAGCCAGGGGGCGCAGCTTGCCCGCCTTGATGTGCTGTGACACGGGCAGAGCATCCGACACCATCATGTTCAGGTGGCCCGCCAGCAGGTCGTTTACGGCCTGGCCACCGCCTTTGTAGGGCACACCGGTCATCTTCACGCCTGCCTGGCGCATGATCATCTCGCCACCCAGATGCGCCATGCTGCCCGGCCCACTGGTGCCAAAGTTCAGCGTATTGGGCTTTTCGCGCGCAGCGGCCAACAATTCAGCCAAGTTCTTGTAAGGCGAGCTCGAAGGCACCACCAAGATGTTTGGGCCTGTGGCGGTAAGTGACACCGGGATAAAGTCCTTCTCCATGCTGTAGGGCACCTTGCTGATCAAGGGGTTGACCGAGGCGGGGCCCAAGTTGCCCACCACAAAGGTGTAACCGTCTGCAGGCTGGCGCGCGGTAAATTCCATGCCAATCGAGCCCGCAGCGCCCGGCTTGCTTTCGATGATGACGGGTTGGCCCCAGAGCACGCTGAGTTTTTGCCCCATGATGCGGCCCATCAAATCAGAGCTGCCACCAGCTGGGTAAGTCACCACCAGGCGCACGGGTTTGTTAGGAAAGGTTTGCGCCACGGCTGCAAACGAAGTGAGGCACAAGCCTGCCAATAACAGCTTGCCTAAACCTAAGCGGCGAGAAAAAACGGGTTTCATGATTACGCTCCTTGGGTGGGATGGGTATCCAAAGGGGACAATACGAATAACACTGAATGCAAGATTGGTTTATATTATCAATTGATAAATTAAACTACACGGTAAACCCTATGCCTACCTCCACACTCGGTGCCCCCAGCCCCGCCGCGCGATCAGAACAAACCCTGTCCCACAACATGAAGCTGCTGGCCCACCACGAGCTGGCCGGCTTTGGCGGCCTGGGCGAAGGCATGGCCATGCAGCAAACGGCCGACGGGCGGCGCATCCTGTGGTTGGCCCACGAAGCCGCGCCTAAAAACTTTTCGGGCGTAGATGTCACCGACCCAAAAAATCCGAAACTGATTGTGCAAACCGAGCTGCCCCACGCCAAGGTGCGCTCCAACTCGCTCGACGTGGTGGGCAACATCATGGCCGTGGCGTACCAGACGCAGACTGTGGGGCTAAAACCCGCAGGCGTGGACCTCTTTGACATCAGCACCCCCGAGCATCCCAAACTCATCTCGCACTTCGACTGCTCGGGCCCACACTCACGCGGGGTGCATGCGGTGTGGTTTGTCGATGGCAAATATCTGCACATGTCCGCCGGTGCCAGCGACTTTCAGCCGCGCAACCCGTTGGACGACCAGTTCTACCGCATCCTGGATGTCTCCGACCCCGCCAAGCCCGTGGAAGCAGGCCGCTGGTGGTACCCCGGCACGCGCGAGGGCGACGCAGCGCCCGCGCCCACGCGCCTACCCGCCCCGTTTGACATGGGCTTTCGCACCCACAACACCAACGTCTTTCCCGAACGACCCGACCGCGCCTACGTAGGCTACATCGACGGCGGCGCGCTGGTGCTGGACATTGGCGACCTGAGCAACATCAAAGTGGTGTCCAAATGGAACCACTCGCCCCCTTTCAACGGTTTTACCCACACCGTGCTGCCCCTGTTTAACCGGGGCCTGTGGATCGTGAGCGACGAATGCGTGCTGGACAACGGCGCCGACTGGCCCAAGCTGGTGTGGGTGGTAGATGCCCGCAACGAAGCCAACCCGGTCCCCATCGGCACCTTCCCCGCGCCCCCGGTAGAAACCTTCATCAAACGCGGCGGCCGCTTCGGCGCACACAACCTGCACGAAAATCTGCCGGTACCCACATCCTTCCGCTCCGACACCATCATCATCGGCACCTTCTTCAACGCCGGTGTGCGGGTGTACGACACGTCTAATCCCTACCAGGTACAAGAGATCGCCTATTACGTGCCAGGCGCGCCCAAGCTCTCGCCTGCGGGGGCTATACAGTTAAACGACGTGTATGTGGATGACAGAAGGATTGTTTACACGGTGGACCGGTTTACGGGTGGGCTGTATATTCTGGAAATGAATATTTGAAAGTTAGTAGGAATACCGAGGACGAAATCGGACTTCAGGAACGCAGAGGGCGCAAAGGTTACGCAGAGGACGCAAAAGGGGTCAGGAAGAGAATTCAAAAGTAAGTCAAAAAATGAATTGCAAAGTAAGTGATTAAAAAATTTGATGTGAATTTTTAAAAGCAATTTGATTTCAAATTTTTTTAGTTTTCTCATCCTTTTCTCATCCTTTTCTCTTTCCTTTTCTCTTTCCTTTTCTCTTGTTTTTTGTCTTCTTTTGCGCCCTTTGCGTAACCTTTGCGCCCTCTGCGTTCCTGAAGTCCGATTTCGTCCTATAGCGCACAAACCATCCAGGAAAACCAAGTGAACTTCGAGCGCGACCCCTTAGCCGGAAAGATCCCCGTCACCCTCATCACCGGCTTTCTGGGCAGCGGCAAGACCACGCTCATTTCCAAGCTGGTCAAGCACCCGGATATGAACCGCGTTGCCGTGGTAATCAACGAGATTGGCGAGATTGGTATTGACCACGACCTGGTGACGATGTCGTCCGAGAACGTCACCCTGTTGGCCAATGGCTGCATCTGCTGCTCGGTGCGCACCGACATGCAAGAAACCCTGCGCGAGCTGTTTGCCCAGCGCCGCGCCGGGTTGATGGCAGACTTTGACCGCGTGATCGTCGAGACCACCGGCTTGGCCGACCCCGCGCCCGTGATGCAAACTTTGGTCAGCGACACCTTGCTGGCTGCGCAGTACCGTCTGGACGGCGTGGTCACCCTGGTCGATGCGCTACACGGCTTGCACCAGCTGGAACACCAACCCGAGGCCGTCAAACAAATAGCCCTGGCAGACCGCATCTTCATTACCAAGAGCGACATGCTCAGCGCAGCGGCGTTGTCCCATGCAGGTGACGTAAATGGCGCAGACCCTGTGAACGCGATCAGAGCAGCCGTGACGGCCATCAACCCGAACGCAGGCGTGTCATTGATCGTCAATGGCGAGGTAGAACCCAGCGCCCTCACCCACCTGGGCCTGTCCAGCGCACGTGCTAGTGCGGCCACGCTCAGTTTTTTGGGCGAATCACTCAACAGCCCCATCCCTGTGGCGAGCGCGGCCGGTGTCGTGGACGCAGCAAGCGAGCGCTACCTGGGCACCCGCCTCCCACTTCATGACTCGAACATCACCACCGTCTCCCTGTGCTTTGAAGAACCCTTCACCTGGGCCAGCTTCTCCAGCGCCCTAGACCTGCTGGCCACCCTACGCGGCCCCGACTTGCTGCGCGTCAAAGGCATCGTCAACGTAGAAGGCAAACCCGTCGTAGTGCAAGGCGTGCAACACATTTTTCATGCGCCCGTGCACTTAGACCGCTGGCCTAGCAATGACATAGATACCCGCCTGGTATTCATCACCCGCAAAATTTCGGGCGACACGATTCGCAGTTTGTTCAAGGCGGTGGGCGCGGTGACGGGTGGGTAAACCCATTGCGCGTCACGCCCCATCACGCTTTACCACCTTCACCCAGCCACCACACCAGCAGTTGTGTGCAGTCTGCGGCGTCCAGCCCTTGGCTGGCGGCTTGGTCAAATGACTTGAGGGTTTGCGCAGTCAGCGGCAGGTGCACCTTGTGGGCGGCAGCTTGATCAAGCATGGAACGCACGTCTTTGCGCATGGTGGCGATGTTAACGGTGATTTGCGGGTTGTCTGCGCCGCAGAGGGCCTGCGCAATCATGCCGCCGCGCACCTTCAGCATGTTGGGGCCACCGGAGGTTTCCGAGAAGATATCGATCACGCGCTTGGGGTCCAGGCCCAGAGGTTGGATAAGCGACAGCGCTTCACCCAGCGTTTGCCAATACACCATGAGCGGCAGGTTGATGGCCAGCTTCATGGTGGCACCAGCACCCCATGGGCCAACATGTTCTACGCGGCGGCAAAGTAGCTCCAGGAGGGGCCGCGCGCGCGCCAGATCAGCCTCGCTGCCGCCGACAAAGCCTAGCAGTTTACCCTCACTAGCGGGGTCTACGCTGCCACCTACCGGGCACTCCACGTACGTGGCATTGGCAGCGGCTACGCGCGCACCTACCTCTTGCTGTTTGGCCGGTTTAACGGTGCTCATGTCGATGAACAGTTGCTTACCTACAGGATTTGAAAGCAGGCCGTCCGCGCCAAAGTACACCTCGTCCAGCGCCCGCTCGTCGGTCAGCATGGTAATGACGGCATCGGTTGTTGCGGCCAGCTCGCTGGGGGTGTGCGCCCAGCCGGCACCCATGTCACGCAAAGACTGCGCGCGCGCGGGGGTACGGTTCCATACCGTCACCTGGTGGTTTAAACCGAATAAGCGTTTGGCGATGGCGCTGCCCATTTTGCCGGTTCCTGCTATGCCGATATGCATGTGCGTCTCCTAGGTGTTTACCTGCTGTAAGTTCAGTAGACATCATAAGTTATCATTAGATAAATAGCGAAAAGTTTGTAAACCTTCCCCGGCAAAGCCCTTACCTTGGAGCGACCTGTGTTCTACACCTGCACCCCCACTTGCACCAACCCCGCGCACAACCATGCCCCAGCGCGGAGCGCGGCAGCCACCAAAACCAGCGCCAAAGCCACCACCACGGCCAAGGCCATACCACGGCCCGTGGCTACCAGCAAGAGCGGCAAAACCAAAGTCGTGGACATGCATTGCCACTACCTCAACCCCGTGGTCAACGCCAAAACGGCCCATCTGAACGCCGCGCAGTACGACCCGACGGTCATCTATGCCAACGCATTGACCAACGAGACCAACAAAAAGCAAATGGCCACCCGGGCACCCAAACTCACCGGCGTGAAAGAGCGCCTGGTGGACATGGACCGCATGGGCGTAGACATTCAGGCCGTATGCCCAGCGCCCTACCACTTCTTCTACTTTACCGAGCCAGGCTACGGTGCCGAACTGGCGCGCGAAGTCAACGAAGGCATCGCGCAAGTGGCAGCGGACACCCCTGACCGATTTGTGGGTATGGGCACTGTGCCGCTGCAAGACTCGCAGCTCGCCATCAAAGAGCTGAACTACTGCGTGAAAAAACTGGGCATGCGCGGTATTGAGATTTGCACTAATGTCAACGGCAAAAATCTCACCGACCCGAGCCTGAAACTCGACAAATTCTTCGCCCGCTGCGAAGAGCTGGGCGTTGTGATCTTCATGCACCCGCTGGGCTACACCCAGGGTGACCGCCTGACCAACCATTATTTCAACAACGTGATCGGCAACCCGCTGGACTCTACCGTCGCCGTGTCGCACCTGATTTTTGATGGCGTGCTGCAGCGCTACCCCAAGCTGAAGTTTGTCGTGGCGCACGGCGGCGGTTTTATTGCCCACTACTGGGCGCGCATGGACCACGCCTGGCGCGCCCGGCCCGACTGCCGCACCATCATCAAAAACCCACCGTCTTCGTACCTGGAAAAGTTTTACTTCGACAGCATCACCTTCGACCCCGAAATGCTCAGGCGCCTGATCGACAAATTTGGTGCCGACCATGTGGTGCTGGGCACCGACTACCCGTATGACATGGGAGAGGAAGACCCGCTGGGCCTGATCAAACAGGTCAAGCGCCTGCCCAAGGCCGCGCGTGATTTGATCCAGGGTGGCAATGCGGCGCGGCTGTTGGACATCAAGTTTTAGAGCTCACTCCACCTTCACACCCAGGTCGCGTATCAACTTGCCCCAGAAGGCATAGTCGGTCGCTACATCAGCCGTCAAGGTCGACCCCGGCATACCGGTGGGGGTGAGGCCCAGCGAGCGCAGACGGTCTTGCACCTCCTGCGTCTTGACGATTTTGATGATCTCGGTGCTGAGCTTGGCCACGATATCGTCGGGGGTTCCGGTGGGCGTAAAGATGCCGTGCCATGAGTTGCCGATCACGCCGTTGGGATCCAGCGCCGCGCCAAACTCTGTCATGGTCGGCACGTCAGGCAGCGCGGGGATGCGCTCGGCACCCGAGATCGCCAACGCCTTGATTTTGCCTGCTTTGAGCAAGGGAATGGCCGTGGTGGAAGCTTCGACCGACAAACTCACCACACCACTCATCACATCGGGTGATGGATTGGTTTTGTAGGGAATGTGGTTGAGCTTGATGCCCAGCCGCGCCGCCCAGGCCTCCAGCGCAACATGCGGCTGCGAGCCAAGACCCAATGATGCGTAATCGATCTTGCCGGGGTTTTTCTTGGCGTAGTCGACAAACTCTTTCATCGTGTTGTAGGGCGCGCCAGGCGTCGCGGTGAGGATGTGCGGCACTTGCAAAATCTGCGCCACGCCTTTGAAGTCCTTCATCGGGTTGTACTTGACGTTGGGGTACACGTTGGGCGCAATCGCCATCACGGCCTTGACGGTGAAGAACAGGTTGTAGCCGTCGGCCGGGGTGGTAGCGGCGTATTCAGCACCCAGCATGCCGCCGGCACCGGGGCGGTTGTCGATCACCACGGCTTGGCCCAAGGCCTGGGACAGCTTGTCGCCTATCAACCGGGCCACCACGTCGGGCGAGATGCCCGCAGGGTAAGGCACCACCATCTTGATGGGGCGGTTGGGGTAGCTGGCCTGCGCAAAAGCGCTGGGCAGGGTGAGTGCGGTGGCCAGGCCGGTGGCGGCGGTGAGGAGGTTTCTGCGTTTCATGGGTTTAACTCCGTGGGGATAAATGGATGGTGGGTGAAACTGATTGCAAAAAAACTAGCCAGCGCTCTAAAACTTAGGCTCTTAAAACTTCACCTTGTCAGCCCCCTTGAGCTGCAAAATCTGCCGGGCTTCATCAGGCGTGGCAATCTCCAGCCCCAGGCCTTCGATGATGCCGCGCACATTGCGCACCTGGTCGGCATTGCTTTTGGCCAGGGTGCCTTTGCCCAGCCACAGGCTGTCTTCCAGGCCCACGCGCACATTGCCGCCCATGGAGGCGCTCATGGCGGCGATGCGCATTTGGTGCTTGCCTGCGCCCAGCACCGACCATTGGTAGTCTTTGCCAAACAAGCGGTCTGCCGTGCGCCGCATATGCGCCACGTCTTCCGGGTGGGTGCCTATGCCGCCCAAAATGCCGAAGACCGACTGCACAAAGAACGGCGGTTTGACCAGGCCACGCTCGGCAAAGTGCGCCAGGTTGTACAGATGGCCGATGTCGTAGCACTCAAACTCAAAGCGCGTTTGGTTAGCCGCGCAGGCCGCTAACGCGTACTCAATGTCTTTGAAGGTATTGCGAAAGATCAAATCGCGGCTGTTCTCCAGGTGCTGGCGCTCCCAGTCGTGCTTCAGGTTGGGAAAGCGCTCCAGCATGGGAAACAGGGCAAAGTTGACCGAGCCCATGTTCAGCGAGGCCACCTCTGGGGCAAACTTCATCGAGGGCTGGATGCGCTCATCAATGGTCATGAAGGGCGAGCCACCACTGGTGAGGTTGATCACCGCATTGGTGCGCGCCTTGATCTGGGGCAAAAACTTGGCGAAGGCCTCGGGGCTTTGGTCGGGCTTGCCCGTTACCGGGTCACGCGCATGCAGGTGGATGATGGCTGCGCCCGCCTCGGCTGCGCCTACCGAGGCTTCGATGATTTCCTCGGGTGTCACTGGTAAATACGGTGACATCGAGGGCGTGTGAATGGCACCGGTGACGGCGCAGGTGATGATGACTTTGCGCATGCGCAGAACCTTGTTCGAGTTAATTTATAAATTGATAAATTGCCACGTCGAACGAGGGTAGCGTGCGCAGACGGATTTACTGAATCGCGTAAACCCTATGCACTTGGGTAAAACCCAACATGGTGAACATCCATCGCGGCTTAGGCTTCGCCCCAGCCAGTCAATCCGCCCCAGCCAGTTACACGCTCCCACATGCCTTTCTTTTCTGGCTCGGCGGCGTAGAAGGCGTCTGCGCGAATTTGGCTGGCATTGGCCCCGCGTTGGGTTGCCAGGCCTACCACGGCGTCCACCATGGGTGGCGGCCCCGCCACGTAGATGCGCGCGTTCTGCAGGCTTTGAAAGTCTTTGCCAACGGCCTCGTGCAGCAGCCCTTGGCGGCTGTTGTCGACACGGTCCATCGAATACACCGGCGTAAAGCGAAAGTTATGCTCGCTCCTGCGGGAAGACAACCGGTCGTCCACGTACAGGTCGCGCAGGCCGCGCACCCCGTGGTAGACGTGTATTTGTTCTGGCGGCATGCCGTCTTTGAGTGCCGCGTTAAGCACCGAATAGATCGGCGCCATGCCGGTACCCCCAGCCAGTAACAAAAGCGGGCCTTTGCGCGCCCCTTGTGGATCGTCCCAGTAGGCCTCACCAAAGGGGCCGCGCACTTCGACTGTGTCACCCGTTTTCAGTTGCGTGGCTACATGCTGGCTCACCACACCATCCGGCACGATGCGGATGTGAAACTCCAGATCAGCATCCTGCGGTTGGCTGGCCATCGAATAGCTGCGCACGGGCAGTTTGGCAAAGCGCAGCTTGGCAAACTGCCCTGGATGGAATGAGAAAGGGGTGCCCGTCGGCGGCGCCAGCCGCACCACCATCACGTCATGGGCCACTTGGCCCACATAAGTGACTTTGGTTGCGACTTTTATCATCGGCAACGGCGCCGCTGCCGCCGACAACCAGCGCAGATGCACGTCAGTCACCACGCGCGCCCGGCAAGCCAAGATGATGTGTTGCGCGCGTTCGGCGTCGCTGAGCGCCTCTTCGCTGTAGCGGTCCATGGAGACTTCACCACTCAATAGCTGTGTTTTACAGCTGCCGCACTCACCGGTTCCGCAGCCATGGGGGTAGGGCACGCCAGCATCCAGCGCCGCTTCCAGTACCCGCAGACGACGCGCCTCAATGGGTGCAGGCCATTGCTCGATGTGGATCAGTGCCATACAGGTTTACTTTCAACGTGACATTAAAACTGACGCATAGCGCCAGACGGGTTAGCGGGCAATGCCAGTGTGCGCATAGCACGCATGGTTACTGCAACTGCAACCGCAGCGGCAAAATATGCCGCGTGTGGCGCACCTGGTTATGGTCAAACACAGACACCCACATGAAGTTGCCGGTCACAATGGGTTGGTCATATTTGGAGCCTGTATCCAGCACGCGTGAGGCTTCCAGCGTCCACCATCCGTCTTTCCACTGCGCGTGCGCGCTTACGTCGCCACGGTCGCCTGCAAACGGTGTGTCGTACACGATAGATGGGATAACCGTGCCCACGGGAATGGCAGCGTCAGCCTCTGCGCTGTAGGGCTGCATGTCGGCGCGCGCCATCGCAAACTGCCCCGCGTCGCTCACATTCGGGTCCGGGTTAAAAACACCCATCAAGGCTTGTTGGGCCGCCAAATTTTTAGGTAAGGCTTTGAGTTTGACGTAGGGCGAATCGGGAATTTTGCTGAAAATCTGCTCAAAACCACCGCCTGTATGGGGGTCTTGGCCATAGCCACCCATATAGCGGCCGGGCTTGGCATCTAGCAAGGGGCCAAAGTAATTGTCGTCAAATTGATTCAACGCACCAGAGCGCACGCTTTTCCAATGCCATACGTCTGCCAAAACGCCGTCGGTAGCGACGTGCAAGCCCAGGCCGTTGCTGGGGCCTGGCTTGTCGGCAAACGGCTTGGCACCCAAGCGAACGGTGTTGCCACCAGCCACTGGCGACGGGGAGATCATGACGGCAAATTTGTCTTCGTAAAATTCGTTCTCGTCGTTGTTGTAGTAGTTGGTGTGCAGTAGCTTCCAACCCCCCGCCGTTTTTTGCAGTGGGATATGTTTCTGGCTGCGCGTGGCGTCTTTCCAACGGAACAGGAAATAGGCTTTTTTACCGTCATGCAATGCGCGAATATGCACATCCACTTCACCACTGCCACCCAAGTTAAACCCGCGCGACGTGTGCACCACTGCCTCTGGTGCCTGCTTCCATGCGTCGTCGTCCCCTAGGCCATCCAACTGCGGCAAGATCGTAGTTTTTACTAAAGTGAGGGGTGATTGCGCCGTGCGGTCAGCTACATAAGCCAGTGCTGCGCCGCCCGCCCCAGCAGCTAATGCAAAAATCGCTCCCATGCCATATGCCAGCCGTGGTGTCATGATCTTGAGCAGTTGCCTAAACCCTCCAAGTACCACTTGGGCGGCAATATGCAAACCCATGTAGGCAACAAAACCCCAAGACAGCCATTGGTGCACCCGAATCAGCGGGTTGGTAGGCAGCAGCGCCGTGCCAAAATAAACTAAAACGCCGGTGGCTGCTGCGCCAAGCAACAGCGCAAACGAAATCCAGTAAATCAGGCGGTTGACAGCCTGCCAGCGCGTGGTGCGATCAGCGCTCTTAAAGCTGGCCCAGCGTACCGACAGACGGGCGCCCAAGTCCATGCGCCATAAAAATACAAGGTAGGCAATCACTAACGCGGTGAGCACACTGGCACTGACAAAGTGCCAACGCAATACGTTGCCCTGTATTAGCAATACGTCAATCCATCTAAATATGCCCGACGAGTCCGTCATGCCGGCGATGCGCCAGCCCGTAGACACGCTGGCCAGCAAGGCGACAACCAAACCCCAATGCATCAACACGGTGGGTAAATCCGTAGATTTACTGTTTGAACCTTGCGATTGAATACTCTTTGCCATGGTATTTATCAGTTTTAAATATTAAGGTACTAGCGATGTTAACTTAAGTATCTTGTGTAAATTTTGCAAAATATTTAGACTTGCAGTCAAGAATATTTAACCATACGAAGAACAATAGTTGTTATGTTTTGTATGATTTGTGATGAAAATCACACAAATGTGTATTCTCTGAATCACCAAAGTTTGCTTTAATAAAATTTTAGGAAATTTACTGGAGGTGTGCTTTGGCTATTGCGTTACGTGCGTCTTGGTTTCGCTCTTTATTGCATTGCGGCTTGCTATGGTGCTTGGCCGCAGGATCGGCCTGGTGCGCCGAGGCTGGGGTCACCGCCGACGAGATTGTGGTGGGGCAAAGTTTGACATTGCAAGGCGGCAAAGACAGTTTTGGTGTGTCGGTGAGCCAAGGCATGCAACTGTATTTTGACGAAGCCAACGCCGCCGGCGGTGTATTCGGCCGAAAAATCGTCACGCGTGTGCTGGATGATGCGGGCCAAAGCCCCACGGCCGAGGCTAACGCACGCAAATTGGTAGCCGATGGCGCTTTTATCTTGTTTGGCTCGGTAGGCGGCGCACCCACCAGTGGTGTCATGAAAGTAGCCACTGAGCTGGGCGTGCCGTTTTTTGGGCAACTGGCTGGCACGCCCGCACTGCGCCGGCCACACCAGCCGATGGTGTTCCCGGTACGCGCCGAACACCGCGACGAGTTTCGGGCCATGATGGTGACCGGAAAAGAGCAGGGCCTGCGCACGGTGGGCTTCTTGTACACTGATTCTGAGGTCGGCAAGCAGCACCTGGAAAACGTCAAAATTGCCGCCAAAGAATTGGGCATGACGCTCACCATGCCTTTGCCGGTCAAGGCAGACATTACCGACGCGCAGATTGACGATGCGGTCAAAGCCATGGGGCAAATCAAGCCGGGCCTTTTCATTCACAACGGCCCTGCCAAGGTGTTCCAAAAGATCGTACAAAAAGCCAAAGCAGCCGGGGTAAGAACCACCTTTATGGGCGTCAACCAAGGCTCCTACGAAATTGCCAAGGCACTTGGGCCACTGGCGCAAGGCATTGTTTTTACGCAGGTAGTGCCTAGCCCGTGGGAGCGCAAACGCGAGCTGACGCGCAATTACCAAGACGCTGCACGCCGGGCGTCGCCTACAGCCGAGTTTAGCTACGGCGCGTTGGAAGGCTATATGACAGCCAAAGCCCTGGTGTTAGCCCTGCGCGCAGCGGGCAAGCAGCCCACCCGGGCCTCGTTTATCAAAGGCCTGGAAGGCGCAAAATTTGATTTGGGCGGCATCACCATGCGCTTTTCTCCGGGTGACCATGAAGGCGCCAAGTTTGTCGACTTGTCTTTGGTAAGCCGCGACGCTCGGTTCATTCAGTAGGCCGTATTTGCTCGCTTAGGTGGGCGTACCAAGGGACTGGCAGAGACCTCGCGGCTTCGCGCCAGAGCGCACGCAGTGCCCAAGCGCCCCGGTCTGCGGCCCCCTTCGGGGTGAGCTTTCCAGTGCTCAAAATTTGGGAAAACGTCGAAACTCGCTGCGCTCAAACACCGACGTTTTCTGATCCAAATTTCTCCGCGCTTCAAACCCGCAGCCCTGATTGGGGCGCATGGGCACTGCGTGCGCTCTGGCGCGAATACTGGATTTTCTAGGATGCCCACCCATGTGTCACAATTAATAAAAAATGTAACTAATGAACGGTTTAATTAACCACAAAGGAGTAAACGTGAAGCGAGTTTTTTTATTGACAGTACTTGTCTGGAGTGCCGCAAAGGTATTGGCTGCAGAGCCTTGCATGGATAATTTTTCTACCAGTGGCAATGTGATCATCGGTAAAACCTATAAGACCAATGCGGTACTCTCGGGCATCAACAAGCAAGATGCATTCTCGCGTGCCATGGCGTTTACGGCGGAAAACGGATTTACAGTATTGAAGACAGACAAGGACGCAGGTGTCATTTCTGCTGCCCAGTCTTCCTCTTATGGCAACGGCAAGATCGTACCCCTGAATATTATCGTGGCTGAGTCGGGTGCTGATACGCGTATCAATTTGAACTACACCACACCACTGGGCGTTTTGTCTCCCGAGGATGCTATCAAAAAGCATTTTTGCTTGACGGTAGCTGCTGCGGGGAGTGGGCCAAAAAGCACTGACGCTACGACAGCAAACGCTCCCAGCGCTGCTGCTGGGCCTGCCCAACCCATCAAACGTTCTGCACCGCGAGGATTTGCGCAAATTACCTCTGAGCAACAAAAGGCTATTGCCAGTGAAATTCCTAAAGTTGTTCCCAACGAAAACATTCGCCAGATAGTCAAAGATGCTACGCCAACTTTAACTACCTACGTGGAGCGTTTGTCATGTTTGGCCGAAGAAGCTGGCCTAAGTGCATTGTTGGAGTACGCTGCTCCAGGAGCTCGAATTAGTTATTGGAATAGAGGTATGGCCTATGTCCAATACCATAACAAAGCTGCTTGTATGACAATCACTCGCATTCAAGGCTGGAATGCCCCAGCCTTGAATGCTTTACAGTTTGAGGTGACGTACAAAGCAGATGACAGCGGAGAGATTGGTAAGTCACAACATGAAATTGTTCGGCAACCCGATGGAGCTTGGTTATTTACAAAGTAATTTATGTTGCGTAATCTCTAGTAGCTTTCGTTCTCTCTAACGCGGAGGCAATAAACATCATTTACCAAGTTTGAAAGTGATGTTGGGAACTTGATCGAGCGAGCCTACTTTCCACGAGTAGGCTTTGTTAAAGAACCCAGGCGTTCCGCTGGCGTTGTGAGTGATGACCTGCGCATTAGAAGGCAGTCGCACTTCGACCGCGCCTTCCATTTTGATTCCCATTTGGTTTAAAGCTTCTCGGTCTTTGGGTTTCAGCTCCATAGGCGCGATGGTGATGACATCACCTTTTGCCTTTCGGACGGTGATGAGGGGCATGGTTTCTGCCTGTTGGCCCAAGGCGAGTTCTTGGTCCACTATTAACTCGTAGCGCCCTTCGCCCAAATAATTAAGCTTCTGGATACCTTTGCTTTTCGCTCCTTTTTCGGCATCGGATTTGAGTTTAGCTTCGTCTTTACTGGAGAGGGGACCCTTTTCTTTGATAGCCTGCACTGCCAATATATTTTTAGCCGTGCCGTCATATTTGTAGTTGTAGGAGCCGTCTGGCTTCATGGTGACAGATGCAGTGAATTTTTCAGGTACCAGGCAACCCGTAAGTACGCTAGTGGCAACTAGGGCAGCAAGTAGGGTGTGTTTTTTATTCATGGTGTGAGCGGGCTGAGGATGGATTGCCTATTTTGATGTAAAACTGATGTAGCTTTAGTCGTCCTATAGTCTCTTGCGTCTTACGGGCGACATTCGTTGAAGAATTCCTTTATTCCTTTATCTATGCGCGACGGTGAAGTGGCGCAGGCTGGTGAGGAAGTAGGCGACCACGAGCACCACGAAGGGCTTGGCATGGTTGCTAAGCAGTGTAAATGGTGGCATGTCGATCCTTAGAGCGCTGTTTTTCGTAGAGTTGAATCGGTAGTCTATAACTACACATTTAATAGCTGCTTGTGCTATGTTCTATTGGGCTTGGGAGCAATTTGGCATATAAATTGGCAGTACACGGCGGTATGAAGGCTTTGACAGGCTCAGCCCGAACGGCGGGACGGCTGCGAGTTGAGTGAAACCTCAAGATTACCCAAAGCACGCTGGTGCGGCGCAGTGCAATAGTCCACCCAATCAGAGCGCCGGGCTTGAAGCACGCAGACTTTGGGGATCAGAAATTTAGATGTTTGAGCGCTTGCGCGAGTTTCTAAATTTCCCCCAAAGTCGAGTACTGCAAAGCTTACCGCGAAGCGGGCCGGTGCTCGGGTGGACTATTGCACTGCGCCGCACCAGCGTGCGGACTCGAACGGCGACTACAAAAGCACAGTTATCAACATGCCAATGAAGAAAGTACTGCAAATTTAATAGCTGCTTGTGCTATGTTCTATTGGGCTAGAGGCCTAAAATGCTTATAAAGCTACCGCAGCCCATGCGCTTGCAACAGCACCACCACCGCCCCCGCGCCACCTTGCGCAGGCGTGGCCTGCACAAACGCCAGCACCTGGTTTTTTTGGATCAACCAGCTGTGCACCTTATTCTTCAGCACCGGCACCTTGCCCGGTGACCCCAGCCCCTTGCCGTGCACCACGCGCACGCAGCGCAGGCCTTGTTTGTAGCTCTCGCGGATAAAGCTGCCCAGCGCCTCGCGCGCCTCGTCGGTGCGCAGGCTGTGCAGGTCTACCTGGGCTTGCACCGTCCAGTCGCCTTTGCGCAGCTTGCGCGTCACGTCCACGCCAATACCGGGGCGGCGAAAACTCAAGCTCTCGTCGGCGTCCAGCAGGCTGCTGGTGTCCCACTCGTCGCTCATGGTCTCTTGCAGCACTTTTTGCTCGTCCAACTGCTGCTGCGCCGCGATGGGCGCCGGCTGGCTGCGCGGCAGATGCGCCTGACCTTTGTGCGGCAGCGATTTCACCTTGCCCACCGCCAGCGAGAAAATTTCCTTTTCCTCATGCCGTTTTTTCGCCAAGGCCACACGCGCGGCCTCCAGGGCGGCGCGCTCGGCGGCCTGCCGGTCGATTTCTTTTTTGACCGTTTTAAGATCGGCCAGGCTGCTGATTTTGGGTGTTTTCATCGGCGCCCACCTGCGCTGGGCACCAAGCCTAGTTCGGCCATCGACGCCGCCGCGTGCGCGCTGACGATGATATGGTCCAGCACGCAGATGTCTATCAAACCCAGCGCCGCGCTGAGCTTGTTGGTCATGGCAATGTCGGCCGGGCTGGGCGTGGGCTGGCCGCTGGGGTGGTTGTGGGCCAGCACCACAGCGTGGGCGCGGTGGTGCAGGGCGCGCATCACCACCTCACGCGGGTACACGCTGGTGTGCGTCAGCGTGCCGCGAAACAGCTCTTCGGTCGCCAGCAGCTCTTGCTGCACGTTAAAAAACAACACCGCAAACACTTCATACGGCTTGTTGCCAATATGCAGGCGCACGTAGTCGCGCAGTTGTTGCGGGGTTTCGATGGTCGGTTTGGCCTGCAGTTGCTCGGCCAGCGCGCGGCGGGCCAGCTCTAGCACGGCCACTATCTCGGTGCGTTTGGCCGGACCCAGGCCCTTGATGCGCTTTAAATCCTCGGCAGACGTGCTTAAAAGCCCGGCCATGCCGCCAAAGCTGTCCAGCACCTCTTGCGCCATCACCAGCACGTTTTTGCCTTGGATGCCGGTGCGCAGCAGCAGGGCCAGCAGCTCGGCGTCGCCCAGGGCTTGCGCACCGCGCGCCAGCAGCTTTTCGCGGGGGCGGGCGTCGGGAGGGAGGGATTTGAGCAGCATGTCAGCTTTTAGTTGTTGTGGTTTCTACAATAGGGGTGGCGCACCGCAGTTTACGCACATTTTTATGCCCCACATTCAAGCCAGCTCTTTTCTCACCCTGCATTACCGTTTAAGCGGCCCGGCAGGGGACATCATCAACACCTTTGCCGGCAAGCCGGCCACCCTGTCGCTGGGCGCAGGCGAGCTGTCGCCCGCCGTAGAGCAGCGCTTGCTGGGGCTAGAAGAGGGCGCGCGCAGCACCTTTGACATTCCCGCAGGCGAGGCCTTTGGCCCGCGCAACCCCGACATGCTGCAATGGGTAGCCAAAAAACTGCTGCTGCAGCTGGGCGACCCGCTGGAAAAATATGTTGCAGGCGACGTGGTGCAGTTTCCTACACCCGATGGGCAAAGCCAGTACGCGGGTGCGGTAGTGCAGGCCGACGAAGGCCGCGTGTTGTTTGACTTTAACCACCCGTTGGCAGGTCAGCCGGTGACGTTTGAAGTGCATGTGATTGGAGTGCTGTAACCATGGTGCAGGAAATTTTATTGGCAGAGCCACGCGGCTTTTGTGCAGGCGTTGACCGGGCGATTGAAATAGTCGAACGTGCCTTGCAAAAATTTGGCAACCCCATCTATGTACGCCACGAAATTGTGCATAACACCTTTGTGGTGAACGACCTGAAAGCCAAGGGTGCTATCTTTATTGAAGATCTGAACGACGTGCCCGAAGGTGCCACCTTGGTGTTTAGCGCGCACGGCGTGCCAAAGTCGGTGGAGCGTGAGGCCGAGCGCCGGGGCTTTCAAATCTTTGACGCTACGTGCCCGCTGGTGACCAAAGTGCACGTCGAAGTGGCCAAGCTGCACAAAGAAGGCTACGAGTTCATCATGATTGGCCACAAAGGCCACCCCGAGGTAGAAGGCACCATGGGCCAGTTGAGTGAGGGTATCCATTTGGTGGAAGACTTGGGCGATGTGGCGCATGTACAGCCCCGGCAGTCGCTCAAACTGGCCGTGGTCACGCAAACCACCCTCAGCGTAGACGACACCGCTGAGATCCACGCCGCTATCCGCGCACGCTTTCCGGCCATCAAAGAGCCCAAGCAGCAAGACATTTGCTACGCCACCCAAAACCGCCAAGACGCGGTCAAGGTGATGTCGTCCCAGGTAGAGCTGGTGATTGTGGTGGGCAGCCCCACCAGCTCTAACAGCAACCGGCTGGCCGAGCTGGCCCGCAAACTGGGCGTTCGCAGCTACATGATCGATAGCGCGTCCGAGCTGCAAGGTGCCTGGTTTGAAGGCGTCTCGCGCGTGGGCCTGACGGCGGGCGCATCGGCCCCCGAGGTGTTGGTGAAAGAGGTAATCGAGCGCATCAAGGCGCTGGGCGTGGTGGCCGTGCGCAAAATGGATGGTATTGAAGAAACCGTCAAGTTTCCGCTGCCCAAGGGCCTGAAGCTGGCGGCCAGCGAACATGTGGCGGACTCCCAACTCCACGCATCGGGAAAGTAAATGCGCGGTGATTGACCAGATACGCTCTGAAATTAATAGCTGCTTGTGCCTTATTGATAAGGGCTATAGGCATTTTATTCGCCAAACGCCACTGTGGGTGCTGCCCGGCAAAGCACTGGGTGTGGACTGCGCCGAGGTGTGGCTGAAGCTGGAGCATTTGCAGATTGGCGGCAGCTTTAAGGCACGCGGGGCGCTGTACCGGTTGTTGTCCCATAAAGTGCCCGCCAGCGGCGTGGTCATCGCCTCGGGCGGCAACGCAGGCATTGCTACGGCAGCGGCAGCCCGGCAACTGGGCGTGCCCTGCGAGGTGTTTTTACCCGAAGTGTCTAGCCCCGCCAAGCGCGAGCGCCTGCGCGCGCTGGGCGCCACGGTGACGGTGGTGGGCGCAGCCTACGCCGAGGCCTACGCCGCCTGCGTCGAGCGGCAAAAGGCCACGGGCGCGCTACACAACCATGCCTATGACCAAATTGAGGTAGTAGCCGGTGCGGGCACCGTCGCGGCTGAAATCGAGGCCCAGCACGGCCTGCCCGACACTATGCTGGTCAGCGTGGGCGGCGGCGGGCTGATAGCGGGCATTGCAGCGCATTGCCATGGCCGCACGCGCGTGGTGGCGCTAGAGCCGCGCCTGGCACCCACGCTGTTTGAGGCACGCCAAGCAGGCCAGCCCGTAGACGTGGCGGTCAGCGGCGTGGCGGCAGATTCGCTAGGGGCCAAACGCATAGGCAGCATCGCCTGGCAGGTGCAGCAAACCGCCGTGCACAGCGCCCTGCTGCTGGAAGACGAGGCCATCCGCGCCGCGCAGCTGTGGCTGTGGCGCGAGCTGAAACTGGCCGTAGAGCCCGCCGCCGCGCTGGGCCTGGCCGCGCTGCACACCGGGGCTTACGTGCCGCGCGCGGGCGAACGGGTGGCCCTGGTGCTGTGCGGTGCCAATATCGACCCAGCCAGCTTGAACGCCTGATTTTTCGTACCTTGGCTGCCGTAGCCTATGCTGCCATAAACTACTAATTTAATAGCATATTGTGCCCTGCTCTATTGGGCTTATGCCATAAAACGCTCCTAAAAGTGCGTAAAAGCGGCTTTAAAGTCACATGCGCCGCCTGCCCCCCGCGCAAACGGTGTGCGGGGTGAAACTACAATCACCCCATGCTAGACACCACACTCCTTCGCAAAGACCTGGCCGGCGTTGTCGCCGCCCTGCAAAAACGCAAAAACCCCCAGAAGTTTTTGGACGTAGACGCGTTTACCACCCTGGACGCCGAGCGCAAAACCATCCAGGTGCGCACCGAAGAGCTGCAAGCCAAACGCAACAGCCTGTCCAAATCCATCGGCATGCTCAAAGCCAAAGGCGAGAGCACCGACACGGTGATGGCCGAGGTAGCCACCTACAAAGCCGAGCTGGAAGCTGGCGAGCTGCGCACCGCGGCCATCGTGGCCGACCTGAACGCCATGATGCTGCAGCTACCCAACCTGCCGCACGACAGCGTGCCCGTGGGGGCAGACGAGTCGGGCAACGTGGTGGCGCGCACCTGGGGCACGCCCAAACAGTTTGACTTTGACGTGAAAGACCACGTCGACGTAGGCACGCCACTGGGCCTGGACTTCGACATGGGCGTCAAGCTCACCGGCTCGCGCTTCACCGTGATGAAGGGCCCGATCGCGCGCATGCACCGCGCGCTGGCGCAGTTCATGCTGGACGTGCAAACCACCGAGCACGGCTACACCGAGTGCTACACGCCCTACATCGTCAACGCCGACACCTTGCGCGGCACAGGGCAATTGCCCAAGTTTGAAGAAGACCTCTTTGCCGTCAAAAAAGGCGGCCATGAGGGTGAAGGTGAGGCGTTGTACCTCATCCCCACCAGCGAGGTCACGCTCACCAACACCGTTGCGGGCGCTTTGTTGCAAGAGGCCGATTTGCCCATCAAACTCACCGCCCACAGCCCCTGCTTCCGCTCCGAGGCCGGCAGCTATGGCCGTGACACGCGCGGCATGATCCGCCAGCACCAGTTTGACAAAGTAGAGATGGTGCAAATTGTGCACCCCGACAAAAGCTACGAAGCGCTGGAGGCGATGACCGGCCACGCCGAGGCCATTTTGCAAAAGCTGGGCCTGCCTTACCGTGTCATGGCCCTGTGCACCGGCGACATGGGCTTTGGCGCGACCAAAACCTACGATCTGGAAGTGTGGCTGCCCGCGCAAAACACCTACCGCGAAATCAGCTCCATCAGCAACTGCGAGGCCTTCCAAGCCCGCCGCATGCAGGCCCGCTTTAAAAATGCGCAAGGCAAAAACGAGCTAGTACACACCCTGAACGGCTCGGGCCTGGCGGTAGGCCGCACCCTGGTGGCCGTACTGGAGAACTACCAAAACGCCGACGGCAGCGTCACCGTGCCCGAGGCGCTAAAAGCCTATATGGGCGGTATTACCACCCTTAGAGTCTAAAAATCATCGCACCCGCGGGGTTTAACACCCTGCCAAGCCTGATAAAATACACGCTTCGACTAAAACGAAGCATCGCGGAGAGGTGGCAGAGTGGCCGAATGTACCTGACTCGAAATCAGGCGTACCGCAAGGTACCGTGGGTTCGAATCCCACCCTCTCCGCCAGCCGAAAATCGGCATTGACTGACAGCAACATGGGGTGTTGTCTGGGAGACAGCAACTGCACTATTGCGGCACCATAGCGATGCCAATAGGAGTTCACCATGCTCAGCCAAACACCCCGCAAACCGCATAGCACCCCCACGCAAGAACCAGACGACCCCGATCCGTCGCACCTCCCGGTTGACCCCGACGAGGGGCCGGTGCCCGCGGCGATACCGACTGACCCTGAAAGTGAGCGCGTGGTTGATCCTGACGGTGCAAATGCCAAAGCAAATGCCAAAGCAAAGATGGTGGCGGTGTCAAAACGGTATTTGTTCAGCCCCTGCGCTGCGATAACGACGTAGGAATTGTCCGACAAACAGTCGTCTCAACAACCCATCGCGTGAGTTCCATTTAGCAGGCATACTCTATTATTACAATACAACGGCAAGTCGCTGTGCGCACTGCGCGCCAGGACCAACAGGAAGTATCGCAAGTCCATGCATAAGATCAAGGCCTACGTTGTCGAGGACAGCCCAGTCATTCGCGAGAGCCTTATCGCTGCGTTGGAAGAGCTCGCGCCAGTTACAGTGGTGGGCACTGCCGAGGACGAATTTACTGCCGTGCAATGGTTGTCGCAGCCAGGCAACCATTTTGATCTGGTGATCGTAGATATTTTTCTAAAAAGCGGTTCCGGGTTGGGTGTACTCAAAGCAACCAACGCCCTGCTTCAACGGCATAACGTTGCCGTTTTCAGCAACTACGCCACCACCGATATCCGCAGAAAGTGCCTGGAGCTGGGGGCAGACCGGGTGTTTGACAAGTCAAACGAAATCGATGATTTGATAACCTACTGTGGCCGGCTTGCAGCAGGCGAGACCGGCAATGGGGTTCTCAGTGCGCTCAATTAATACGTTCTATTGGATCAGGCCGTTCTTGAGGGCGTAGTAGGTTAAGTCGCTGTTGGACTCGAGCTTCATTTTTTCCATAACGCGGGTGCGATAAGTGCTTACCGTCTTCACGCTCAGCGACATGCCAATAGCCATGTTGCCGATAGACTCCCCTTTTGCCAGTCTTAGAAAAACTTGTAGTTCTCTTTCTGACAAATGCTCATGAAGCGCCATATCGCCTCCACTGCCCAGACCATCCGCCAAGCGCTCAGCCACACTCGCCGTAATATATTTACGCCCTCGGTACACGGTACGTATGGCTGCCACAATTTCTTCGGGATCGCAGTCTTTGTTCAAATAGCCGCTGGCACCTTGGCGCAGCATGGTCGTAGCATAGTGTTCCTCCGGGAAGCCGCTGAGGATCAATACCGGCAGGTCAGGCGCGCGAGCCTTGATGGCTATCAGCGCATCTACGCCGCTCTGGTCCGGCATCGATATATCCATCAAAATCACGTCCACCTCACCTTTGCGGACGATGTCAAGCGCTTGCCTACCGTTGGCCGCTTCTGCCACAACAGCAAAATCTATTTGATCGGAGAAAAATTGGCGCAAACCAGCGCGCACCATAGCGTGGTCATCAACAATTGCAATTCGGATCATGGTGTGTAGTATCGCTTTCTACCGCATGATCCCACACTTATGCCCTTAGAGTAAAGATGAAATTTCTTAAATATCTCAAACGCAGCCCTATCCTTTTTCCGCTGGCTTGCGTGGCCATGATGGCCACGGTGTTCATCAGCGAAGGTTCCTACATGCAGTCTGTGCGTCGGCTCGATGAGGTTGGCGAGATGGCCTTAGCGCGGGTTGCCATCCAGCGCTTAACGACAAGTATTGTCGATGCAGAGACGGGCCAGCGCGGATACCTGCTGACGGGCAAAAACGAGTACTTGCAGCCCTATGCAACAGCGCTCAAGGAAATTGAGGGCGCCTTCAATTTGTTGGATGCGCACTACCATGATGATGCCCAGGCAAAGGGCGCGCTTGTTTTGTTGCACAATTTAACAGAAAGCAAATTGGCAGAGCTGGCAATGACTGTCCGCCTCCACGACGAAGACAAAACCGAGGCGAGCAAGGCCATAATATTAAGTGGGCTAGGGCGGGAAAACATGGACGCAATTCGTGTGCAGGCGGCCCAATTGCTGGACTATGAGTCTAAAAATGTAGCGCAAGGCAGGCAAAGCATCTACCGCACCCTGTTGATTAGCCGCTTGGGCATAGCCGCCCTCAGTGCCATCAGCTTGTTGGCATTGTTTCTATACCTTCGCCAACTGGCTGCGCATGACCGGCACCAAGTAGAGCTCGGGCGTATTGTGCAGGCAGAGCGAGATCGCCTGGAGGTTCAAGTGCGCCAGCGCACGCAGCAATTGACAGAATTGACCCAGCACCTGGAAACGGCACGCGAAGACGAGCGCAGCCGTTTGGCGCGGGATTTGCACGACGAACTGGGTGCTTTACTTACCTCAGCCAAACTGGACGCCGCAAGAATCAAGTCGCGCCTGGGCAATACCGCGCCCGACGCAATGGAGCGCCTTAACCATTTGGTCGAAGCACTCAATGGCGGTATTGCGCTTAAACGGCGCATCATTGAAGACCTTCGCCCCTCGGCGCTCAGCAACTTGGGCCTGGTAACCACGCTGGAAATACTGGCCCGGGAGTTTGCAGAACGAGCGGACATCCAGGTGCACTGTGAACTGGCGCCTGTAAACCTAAAACCGTCGGCTGAGTTGGTGGTTTACCGCCTGATTCAGGAGTCAATTACCAACATCAGCAAGTACGCCAAGGCAACTCAGGTATGGCTTAAATTGACCAGCCACGACGGCCAGGTTTCTGTGTCGGTGCGCGATGATGGTGTGGGCTTTGACGCCACGCAAAAACCTAAATCTGCCTACGGCCTTGTTGGCATGCGCTTTCGTGTTGAAGCGGAAGGCGGCATGTTGGCCATAGTGTCTGCGCCAGGCCGCGGCACCGACATTCAAGCCACGCTGCCTGAGACGAATTTGGACGAGCCCTGAACTGCACGGGGAGCTGCTCCATGCGTCAGCAAAATCCTACACGGGGCTACCTAACTAGCTGACACGACAACGGCAAGGCAGCCGATAGCAAAACATTTCCCCCAAGACAACAATGGGTGTCTCGCAGAGAGATTTGCGAAACCTGCCGTTTTATCTGTGGAAATTTCATTTATCTAGGAGTATCGCCATGCTGCACTACGCCGTTGTATTTTTTGTTATCGCCTTGATAGCCGCTGCGTTTGGCTTTGGTGGCATTGCCGCTAGCGCAGTCGGTATCGGGAAAATTCTTTTCTTTGTTTTTGCCGTGCTAGCTATTGCCAGCTTCCTTTTTGGCCTCATCAAGAAGAGTTAACCCAAATTTTTAAACCCCCTCTATCCAAACCACTTACCAAGGAAATTACATGACTACCAATTCGCTGTTAGAGAAAACCTCCCAGTTTGCAGATCAAGCCGCCAACTCTGCAGACCATGCAGTCAAGGCAACCCAGCATGCAGTGAGTGGCGCAATGGAAAGCGTACGCGATACGTCTTTGCAAATACGTGAAAATGCACACCGCGTGTCAGAAAAAACCGCCGGATATATCAAAGACGAACCAATGAAGTCTATGCTTATCGCGGCGGCAACGGGGGCTGCTTTGATGGCGATGGTAAGCTTGGTCACTCGGTCAAGCCACCGCCACTGAAGCGGTGGTAGTCATCTAGCCGCGGGCCAGCCATGCACCCCTTGCTGCAACTGATCGCAACAAAACCGCAATTGCTGTTTGACCATGTCGAAGCCTATGGTGACCTTGTCACATCAGAGGCCAGACATATCTCGGCTATGTGGAAGCGCCGCGTGCTGTTGGCTGCCATTGCATTGTGTAGCGTGGGTGTAGGGGCGGTGCTTGCTGGGGTCGCGCTGATGCTGTGGGCGGTAATACCCGCGTCACAAATTCAAGCCCCATGGGCTTTGCTTGTCGCCCCATTGCTACCCCTGGGCGTGGCCACTGCATGCCTGATTTACTCCCGTAGCCAAGCCGAAGACAACGCTTTCGACACTATTCGGGAGCAGGTCAAGGCCGACTTGACCATGCTGCGCGAGGTAAATCTGTGAGCGACTTGAATGATCTCCCTGCGGATAATGCGGGGCCAGCACCCACCACGGCCGTAGGCCGGCTAAATCTGTCCAGGGCGCGTATCCGCAAAAACATGCAGGACAGTTTGCAATTGCAAAACGTTGCCCGTCAGCGACGAGCATCTGGCACAGGCGCGCATTGGCTAGATGGCCTGATGGCAATGCCAGGCGGTGCCGTATTAATGCACGCCGTCAACATATGGTGGTCCAAGCAGCCGCTGCGTGCGGTGGCCCTGGCTGCTGCTGACGCTGCAAAAGCGGTGCTTCAGCCCATAGCCCAACGCCACCCCTGGGCGTTGGTAGCGGGTGCAGTTGCCCTTGGCGGCGCACTGGCTTGGTCTAAGCCTTGGCGGTGGGTATCCAAGCCCATGGTGCTTTCCGGGCTATTGGCCCCGTTGCTGTCCAAAGTGATCGCCAATATGCCTGCGGGTATATGGGCCGAGGCATTCAATTCGCTGGTGCGCCAGCCACAAGACCCGCCGGTTAGTCCACCTTAACCTATCATGACATTGGTTGCCAAAGGCAAAACGGGTCCTTCATTTGTTTCCAAACGCGACTGGCGATGCGCCACGTTCTCATACAACTCTTTTTGGCGAAGGTGTATTTGTTGGCCCAAGGCAAGCATATCCAGGCCGGCGTTCACCGCTTTGGGGTAGACCCACTCGCGCTCATTAACCATGTGCGGTGCCACGTAGGCATTTAGTACAGCCACAGTAGCGTCGTAGTCGGTGTCACCGGGTTGCATCTTTACGAGCCTGGCCACCAGTTCCTGTGCGCCAACATGGTCTAGCAGTATTTGCTTTGTAAAGGCTTTCGGTCCACACGCGTCTAGCACAGCGGGGTAGAAGATATCCTCCTCCACCTGGGCGTGCACCGTGAGCACCAAGCACAGTTGCGCAACTATTTCTGCCTTGCGGGCGGCGGCACCTTGTAACGGCAGCAGCCGTTGATAGTCTTGGAAAAGTTGTGTGATGACAGCTTGATCACGTGTTAAAAGCTCCACGGCATCGTGTTTGCCCATAGTTGATTTGTATTGCATAGTTTCTACCCTCGGAAAGTTCTACAGCGCGCACTGGCATCCCCATGTGCGCCTTTTCTCAGGCGGGATAGAGAATACTGCTCACCACCCCTGCCTTAGCTGATTTATATCAATAAGCGCAAGGTTTGGTCTGTGCGCCAACGCACATGAGCGTCTTCCGATGCAACAGGACTTTTGATGCTGCCTTTGAAGCGGATAGGCGCAATGGCTAAAAGAATAGCCTTATTCGCGGTTGGCTTAGCTACCAGCTTTCCTAGTCTTGGCGCTCACGCTGCGCCAAGTTGGCAGGCAAGGTTGCGAACACGTAATCCCAGAGCGACGTGCTGACACCGTAGCGGCCGGGTGCTTTTGCGGTGCCAGCATGGTGATGCAGTGCGTGCCAGTGCTTACGTTTGGCCAGCCATGCACCTGTTGCGCGCCAATGGTGCACGCCGTGATGAACGCTAGCGTAGGTCAGATAACCCGTCAGCACGCCTAACGTCAACGCCGCAGCATTTTGCAGGCCCAGTAACGCCCACGCAGGTAAAGAAACCAGGGTAAAAATAAGCCCGCTGCTCAGTGCTGTGGGCGCACCGATCAACGCCGTTGGTCGTTTATGGTGCTCCAAATGCCAGCGTTTGAACGGCTGCAGCCCGTGCAGCACAAAGCGGTGCAGCAAGTATTCAATCAAGCTCCAGCTGGCTAAGCCTGCAGCCGAAGTTAACACCAGCGAAGCACCGTCAGACCAGTCGCTACCGGCGCTAAATACTATCAAATAGACAGCGACAGCCACTATAAGCAAAGCATAAAAAGCGAAATCTGCGCCGTATGCAGACTTGCTATGCTCGATATTCATCGCACCCATACGCTGCCGCTTCAAATTTCAATGGCCTGACGCGTCTTGCGAGCGGCTGGATTCAAACAAGAACCAGGTGCGCCGCTCAGTCTCATCAATGTACACCTCGATGAGGCTGGTGGTGGCGATATCTTTGTGATCCTCGCATACATTGTGCGCCTCACGAAGACGGGCCACCAAGGTTTTGTTGTCATCGCACAGCTCGACCAGCATATCAGACGGCTCTACATAGTCTTCATCGTTATCCAGAATACGCTGGGTTCGGGAGATATGACCAATCGAGCGCAGGGTATTGCCGCCCACTTTACGAATGCGCTCTGCAATAGCGTCGGTCATGCCGTAGAGTTGCGTGGCCTGCTCATCCAGCATGATGTGGTAGTCCCGAAAGTGCGGGCCCGACATGTGCCAGTGGAAGTTTTTAGTTTTCATGTAAAGGGCAAACACGTCGGCCAAAATGCCATTCATAGCTGCCGCAATGTCTTTGGTGGCGGCCACTTTTAAGTCGGTAGGGGTGCGCAATGGTGCGTTTTGACGTTCTTGGGCTAGGGTAGCCGCGGCATCGTTTTTTTTCATGACAATTTCCTTCAAAAAATATATTCAGTGTTAGCAGATGCGCAAGAGTTACACAACTGATTAGCGAGTCGAATGTAGAACCAACGGCCTAGCATTCGTTCAAACTGTTCGCGCTGTTAGCGCTATTAGCGGGCCAGATAGCCTCCGTCCACCGGGTAATAGGCCCCCGTTACAAATGATGCCCGGTCCGATGCCAGCCAGGCCACCAGCTCGGCCACCTCTTCGGCGCGCCCAAGCCTGCCAATGGGGTGCGCCCCCACCAACATCGTATTGGTTGCGGCATCTTTTTCCAGGCCACTGGTCATGGCGGTGCGTATAAAGCCAGGCCCCACAGCATTGATACGAATGCCTTGGGTACCGTATTCGATAGCGGCAGCTTGGGTAAGACCAACGACGCCGTGTTTGGCTGCCGTGTAAGCGGGAGACTTGGCCAAAGCCACAGCCCCCAAGACCGACGCAATGTTGACAATAGCGCCGCCACCGGTGTTCAGCATGGCCTTGAGCTGTTGTTGCATGCCAAAGAACACCCCCGACAGGTTGATGTTGATCACACTGGCCCAGCCGTCCAGGGGGTAGTCAGCCGTAGCGGCGCTGGGGCCGCCAATACCGGCATTGTTACAAGCTATGTCCAGGCGTCCATATTGCGCTACAGCGCGTTCAACCAATGCCTTGCTGTCGGCTGGTTTACCTACATCCGCCGCTACAAAAATAGCCTTACCACCTTGAGCGCGCACTAAGGCCGCAGTGTCTTCACCGGCCACCGCATTTACATCTGAGACGACAATTTTTGCGCCTTCGCGTGCGCATACTAGTGCCACGGCGCGTCCGATGCCCGCTGAGGCACCCGTCACTAGCATTACTTTATCTTCCAGCATATCAGTCCTTGTTTGGTACCCCGCCATGGTCGTGCATTATTGGGTTGGAGTCACTCAGACAAAGCCTTGCGTGACTGTCAGACATAAGCGCAGCGGGAAGTTTATCTAATGTGCGAAACCGCACAGACACAGAGGTGTAGTTCGCACACCATTTAAAGGTAGTCCTAGCCAGCAATTTATCCAAGCATAAAAAGGTTCAATTCCATGGCGATAAAACACACTGCATCAGGCGCTGTTACCAGCGTGCGACCACTTGGCGCTGATTTACAAAGCGCTACTACCCACACTATCTTGAAAGCGGTACAGCTTGAATTGATACGCATTGTGCTGTTGGCAGGCAAGGAGATGCGTGAGCACAAAGTGCCTGGTGAGATTACGGTGCAGTGTATTGAAGGGTGCGTCGAGTTTCGCGCACTTAAAACAACGCTAACCCTTATGCCTGGAGACTTGGTACACCTGCAAGGTAACGAGTTACACGCACTTAAATCGATCAAAGATTCATCGATCCTGCTGACTATCAAGCTTCAAACATGAGCGCTGCACCCGCGCCGGGCGCCTTGGCTCAACGAATGAAGCGCCCATCACGCGAAACCATGGTGAGCTCAACGAAACGCGAGGCGTTTTTGTCGGACTCGGTGAAACTCACTTCAAAGCCGCCCATGGCGTTAATCGCTGCACAGTCACCAGCGTCCAAAGGTTGGATATGAACGGGGATGTTGTCATGGCAATTCATCCACCGATGTCCTGCTGCTAAAAAAAAGCAACTGCCGTCAGCGTGACCCACAGCCCGGTCCGAAAAAAATCGCGCGCATCGAAGGTGTCAGTGCCTACGGTGGTCGCACCGCTGACGTTACCGCCGTGCGGCCCACATCGATCAGTGGCTCAAGGGATATCAGCAGGCCCGCCAGCGCAACCGGCAGGTTCATCGCAGACAAAACAATCAGGGCGGCAAAAGTGGCACCCCCGTCCACTTTCAATGCCACCGCGACAGTGCGATTAGTGGCTGTACTGACGAGCATCTATGACGACACCGCTAACTGATGGAAGGGTGGTGTGTGCGCACATCTGGAAACAGCGCGCCACCGCCAAGAGAACGGTTAATCTAAGCCTGAGTGGCTTCCCAGGGTTTGGTTTGTTCAAGAACAGTCCGGGCTTTGGCCTGCTCTTCAACGCTGCCGTGAACCATCAACACGTATTTGTCGACCTTCAAGGCCATTTCGTATTTCAATACATGGTTCTTTGGCACGCCAATTTGCATCAGTGCAGCGCCTATGGCCGACACCCCGCCCACCAGCACGGCGCCCTCCAAAGCGCTGACCAAAACAGCAACGATGGGCCCTGCAAAAGCTACCAAACCAATACCCGGAAAAAAGAACACAGTGGGTGCAATCAGCAAACCCCACATAGTGCCCCAAAATGCGCCCGTGCCGCCCCATGCCTTGACCCGGTCGCCCGTTGTGTAAAAACCAACCAGCTTTTCTTCGCTGTGGTAGCCCTTGCCGATGATGGAAAGCTTTTTGACGTCAAAGCCTGACTTGCTTAATGCTTTGACAGCCTCTTCAGCGTCGACATGTGTATTAAAAACATAAACTGGCAGATTGTCGTTGTCCATGATGAATCCTTTGGAAGATTTTCTGAAAATACATTGCGAAGAAAAAAATTAGTAAGAAATGGTGACGTTGTCTACTAGGCTACGGACATCTGGCGTGCACCACGCGGCGTTACCGACAGCCTGGCGCTCGGCCAACGTAGGGACTTTGCCGCTGAGCGTGACTTCGGCACCATTGACTGAAACGGAAACATTGTGTGCATCTCTGGTCGCTCTGCGTTTCAGTGCAGCTTCAATATCCGTCTTCACCACCGATGCACTCACCCTGGGTTTGAGGGAAATCAGGTTGCCCACGCCTTTGACGCCTGCCAGATAGCGCACAGCAGTCGCAGCTGTTTCGCGCTGAAAGGCCCATTGCACTTAGCCCGACAGCGTCACCCAGCTGGCCTCTACCATCACTTTGACCGAATCTTTGGGCAAATAGGTTGTCCAAAGCAGCACGTCATCCACGGAGCGCGCTACATCTGCATCAGTGCGTTGGTTGGCGCCATCCGGCTTCAGATCAATCTCTACGGCTAAGGCTTTGACGCCAGCAACGCGCTGGGCGGCACGTTCTGCATTCCACTTGGCTGAAAAGCTGTCAACGTGACCAGCCAGCGTCACAATGCCGCCTTTGGCTTCTACGCCAATTCTGCGCATTGGCTGGACAAAAGTCTGCGCGCCATTACACCTATCGAAAATGTTTTTCAAATCACAAAGGACGCGCGCATTGATGGGTCTTTGGCTTAGGAAAAGATGCGCGTTTGGACTACATCAGGGGATAAAAGTGAGCGCACTATAGTGGTGTCCGCAAATCAGCGTGTTGGAGTGTTACGGCTCTCGCAAAATGCCAAACCGGAAACTTTTCCTCACATCCACACAAGGAACTTCGCCATGAAAATCAAACTGCTTCTACTTGCCGCCGCATTAAGCTGCACCTTCGCAAGTGCTACTTTTGCCATGACAAAAGTGGAATATAAGACCCAAAAAAACACCATCAGCGGGGACTACAAGGTCAGCCGTGACAAGTGCGACAGCCTGAAAGCCAATGCCAAAGACATTTGTGTGTCTGAAGCCAAGGGGGCGCGAAATGTAGCCAAAGCCGAGCTGGAATCAGCCAACACGCCCAGCGCGCGCAACACTGAAAAAGTTGCAATGGCCATAGGCGATGCAGCTTACCATACAGCCAAAGAAAAATGCGATGACAGCTCAGGCAATGCCAAGTCTATTTGCCGCGCAGACGCCAAGGCAATGCACGTCAAAGCCAAGGAGAAAGCCCGAGTAGTGCGTGTAAACGCCATGGCGGGTGGTGCGGAAAAAAGCATGCGCAACACCGCCAACAAAGATGAAAACGAAGCCAACTACAAAGCTGCCGCAACGCGATGCGACGCGATGCTGGGCGCCACCAGAGACACCTGCACTGCGGATGCCAAAGTTAAATTCGGCATGAAATGATCGTCAACGCGGCTCTAATGCGCTAGGCCACCCAAAACTTTATACGGAAAAGCAATCATGCTACGCACACTGAAAGACCTCGAAAACTACGAGATTGGAGCTACCGATGGAAACATCGGTCAGGTCAAGGACTTCTATTTTGACGATCACGAATGGGTGGTGCGTTACTTGGTGGTCGACGCGGGTACCTGGTTGACTAGCCGCAAGGTGCTGATATCGCCCAGGGCTATTCATGATCCCGATTGGAGTCAGCACCTTCTACCCGTATCGCTGACCAAGGAGCAGGTCAAAAACAGCCCAAGTATCGATACCGATAAGCCAGTATCCAGGCAGTACGAGATTGACTATTCGGGCTACTACCGCTACCCGTATTATTGGGGAGGCTACGGCATTTGGGGTGATGACATGTATCCCTATGGCATGCTCGCCGAATATCCAGAGCCCAGCTCTATGCGTGCGCAGCGTGAGGCAGCCCAAGACGAGTTTGCTGCGGTTCAGCGGGCACGCCACCGCAACGACGATCCGAATTTGCGCAGCTGCAAAGAGGTCATCGGCTACCATATCCACGCCAGCGACGGCGATATCGGACATGTAGAAGGCCTGCTGATTGACCAGAGAACATGGAGCATTCGCTACATGGTGGTCAACACCAGCAACTGGTGGTTGGGGCGCACGGTGCTGGTTGCGCCCCCTTGGGTTGACAACGTGCGCTGGGCAGACCGCACCGTGCGCATCAACATGACGCGCGACGCCATCAAAGGTGCGCCGCACTACGACGCAAGCGAAGAGCTCAATCGGAACCTTGAGATTGGCCTGTACGAATACTATGGTATGCCCGGCTATTGGTCAGACAAGCGTTTGTACGATGCAAAAACTGCAGTGTGAGCGGTGGCGGCGCTGCACACGATCCTGTAGCCGTTGCAGCTGACCGGCGGGCACCAGCCTTTTAAGCTGGTGTCAGTCTGCAAGCGATTTGGTAATTTTGTCTATTTGCGCCATCACATCCGGCGACAAACGTGGGACCAAATCTACAGCGTCCAGGTTGTCTTTCAGTTGTTCCAGCTTTGACGCACCGGTAATCACGGAGCTGACGTGGGGATTGCGTGTGGCCCAAGCGATGGCCAGCTGACCTACTGTGCAATCCAGATCATCAGCGACCGCTTCCAGGCGCGTAACTGCCGTATTCTTCGCGTCATCTGTGAGGCCATTCACTAAAAATTCCATATCCTTGCGCGCACCGCGACTGCCTTTGGGGACACCGTTGCGGTACTTGCCAGTCAGCAAACCGCTGGCCAGCGGGCTCCAGGTGGTCAGTCCGAGGCCGATGTCATCATACAAGCGAGCGTATTCCTGCTCGACCCGTTTGCGGTGAAACAGGTTGTACTGCGGCTGCTCCATCACAGGTTTGTGCAGGTTGTGTTTGTCGGCAATGCACCACGCAGCGCGAATCTCGTCTGCAGACCATTCACTGGTGCCCCAGTACAACGCTTTGCCTTGGGTAATCATGTCACTCATAGCATGCACAGTTTCCTCAATCGGAGTTTGCGCATCAGGGCGGTGACAATAAACCAGATCGATAAAGTCTAAACCCATGCGCCCCAGCGAACCGTCAATAGCCTGCATCAAGTATTTACGGTTAAGGGTATTTTTGCCGTTGATGGGTACCGTTTTGGCATCAGGCTCTGCAAGCCCCCAGTAAAACTTGGTAGAGACGATGTAATTCAACCGCGGCCACTTAAGCGCCTTGAGGGCATCGCCCATGACTTGCTCGCTTTTGCCGTTGGCATAGGCCTCCGCGTTGTCAAAAAAATTGACACCGCAGTCCATGGCTAGCGCGAGCATTTCCTTTGCCGCCTTCACGTTGACTTGGTTGGCATAGGTTACCCACGAGCCGAGTGAGAGTTCGCTTACTTGCAGGCCACTACGGCCAAGACGTCGGTATTGCATAAATACTCCGGTAAAAGGTTGAAAAATTGAAAGAGGTGTCAGGCTATTTAAAACTAGAAAGCTACTAAACCACAGCACCAACCATCTTGCCCACAATGGCCGTCACAGCCATGGCCAACAGCCCCCAAATGGTGACTCGCCAAACACTGGGTAAAACAGCCGATCCACCTGCCCGCGCCGCCACTACACCCAGCATGGCCAGGCTGAGTAATGACGCGCCAGCCACCCAAACGAGCACGCCATGCGCTGGTGCAAGTGCTGCCACACCGAGCGGCAGCGCCGCTCCCACCGCAAAGCTGGCAGCCGATGCCAGCGCTGCCTGCAATGGTTTGGCGCTGAATGAACTTGAAATTCCCAGCTCATCACGTGCGTGCGTGCCCAGCGCGTCATGTGCTGACAACTGTGTTGCGACCTGACTGGCTAACTCAGGGGTCAGCCCGCGCGCCGCATACGTCGCCGCCAACTCAAGCAATTCTCCATCAGGGTCTTTGGCCAGCTCAGCTTTCTCCCGTGCCAAGTCTGCCTTCTCAGTGTCGGCCTGCGAATGGACGGACACGTATTCGCCTGCAGCCATCGACATGGCGCCCGCAACCAGGGCAGCAACTCCCGTCATCAAAAGGGCCGCTTGACTGGTGCTTGCAGCAGCGACGCCCACTATCAGACTGGCTGTGGACACAATGCCGTCGTTGGCACCCAGCACAGCCGCACGTAGCCAGCCAATGCGTTGCGTACGGTGGGCTTCTAGGTGTCGATTTAGCTTGAGTCGGCTCATCGCGCGACCTTACCAGCGATGGGCCAGGCGGTGTTGATGAAAATCAAGCATCATGCTGAACATAAGAGGTATGAGAACGCCTAAACAGATCGCGGCCAACACATCAGTGGGCCAGTGCACGCCCAATACCAAACGTGACATGCCCACTAGGACAATCCATACTGTGGCCAAAGCCAGGTTTACATAGCGTGACGCAGGCCATATCTGTGACACGCTCAGGGCCAGCGCGGTTGCGAATGCGGCCGTGTTCAAGGTGTGCCCGCTGGGAAAGCTGGAACCCCAATACCAAGCGGCGCTCCATAGCTCAGGTCGGCTGCGGTCAACCAGTGCTTTCAGCCCGTAGGTCAAAAGCGATGCACAGGCCATGGAGCTCGCCACCAGTATCGCCTGACCTTGCTTCTTGCAGACTAAAAAAACGGCAACCGCGAGCAGAGTGATGGGTGTCAAAAAAACTCCAGAACCGCTGAGCGTCACTCGCTGAAAAAAT
>JAYUHM010000035.1:0-18250 GCA_043766985.1 Polaromonas sp. | reverse complement strand
TTCAGCGTCGGTGCGTAGCGCTCCATGAAGCGTTCGCCGTTGCTGTTCAGCAGGATCGCGCCTTCGCCGCGGCAGCCTTCGGTCAGCAGCACGCCCGCGCCGGCCACACCGGTCGGGTGGAACTGCCAGAACTCCATGTCCTCCAGCGGGATTCCGGCCCGCGCCGCCATGCCCAGGCCGTCCCCGGTGTTGATGAAGGCGTTGGTGCTGGCCGCGAAGATGCGCCCGGCACCACCGGTGGCGAGTAACGTGGTGCGGGCCTCCAGGATATGAAGGTCGCCGGTCTCCATCTCCAGCGCGGTGACGCCGACGACGTCGCCGCTGGCGTCGCGGATCAGGTCCAGCGCCATCCATTCGACGAAGAAGCTCGTGCGGGCCTTCACGTTCTGCTGGTAGAGCGTGTGCAACATCGCGTGGCCGGTGCGGTCGGCGGCGGCGCAGGCGCGTTGCACCGGCTTCTCGCCGTAGTTCGCGGTATGGCCCCCGAACGGCCGCTGGTAGATGGTGCCGTCCGGATTGCGGTCGAACGGCATGCCCATGTGCTCGAGGTCATAGACCACTTCGGGCGCCTTGCGGCACATGTACTCGATCGCGTCCTGGTCGCCCAGCCAGTCCGATCCCTTGACGGTATCGTAGAAGTGGTAATGCCAGTTGTCCTCGCTCATGTTGCCCAGCGATGCGCCGATGCCGCCCTGGGCAGCCACGGTATGCGACCGGGTCGGAAAGACCTTGGTCAGCACCGCGACATTCAGGCCGGCCCGCGCCAGTTGCAGCGATGCCCGCATGCCGGAGCCACCGGCCCCGACGATCACGACGTCGAATTTGCGCTTGCTGATCTTGTTCGTGGTGTAACTCATGGACCTACGCTCTCCAGAGGACCTGGATCGCCCATGCGGCGCAGCCAAGAAGCCAGACGATGGTGAAAACCTGCAGCGCGAGGCGGGCCCAGACCACCTTGACGTAATCCATCCAGATGTCGCGCATGCCGACCCAGACATGCAACAGCAGGGATGCGACCACTGTGAACGTCAGCATCTTCATCCACTGGCTGGAGAAAATGCCGGCCCATTTGTCGTAACCGATCGCACCGCGCGAGAGCACGATCTGCCCCAGCACCAGCAGCGTGAAGAGGGCCATCAGGGCGGCGGTGACCCGCTGGCTGAGCCAGTCGCGCATGCCGTAGTGGGCGCCGACGACGATGCGTCTTGATCCGTAGTTCACTGCCATGTGATAAGTTCCTTTTCAGTCCCCAAAGTCGCTCAATAAAAGCCGAAAAGCTTGGCGCCGAGCACCACCGTTAGCAGCAGGCTGGCCGCCAGGGTGACACGGGCCGAGTTCATGCCGGCCTCCTTGCGCACTGCCTGGTGACTCACGTCCATCCACAGGTGCCGCAGCCCGGCGATGAAATGGTGCAAAAAGGACCAGATCAACGCCAGCACCGCGAGCTTGATGACGAAGCCGGGCAAGATCCAGAGGCCCTGGTTGAAGGCGCTGCTGAATTTCCCGAACGACAGTTCGGATGATGTCGACTTGTCGAACATCCAGATGACGAACGGCAGCAGCACGAACATGATCACTCCGCTAATGCGGTGCAGGATGGACACCAATCCCGCCACCGGCAGGCGGTAACGCGGCAGGTCCGTGAAAGCGTTGATGTTGCGGAATTCGGGCCGCTTCCTGGCTGGCGCTGTCATGGCTTTCTTTCTGCGATCACTCTTGTGTTTTGTTGTGAAATGCGGGATGCGCAACCCAAAATTCTATTGCAATGCAACAAACCGGGCACGACAGGCCCATTCCCGATTCAGTTCAGGTCGTTCCGGTAATGGTGCGCATCGGTGCGGTACAGCCCCCGGCGCAGTTCCATCGGCACGTCGTTGTAGGTAAAAGCAATGCGCTCGACGCTCAACAGCGGCCCCGGCTGCGGCACCTGCAGCAGCGCGGCCTGCTGCGCATCCGGCAGAACGGCGCGGATTTTTTCTTCGGCACGCACCATGCGCACCCCGAAGTCGAGTTCGAACATGGCGTAGGTCGGACCGTGGTAGCCGGACATCTGCTCCGCGTTCAGGCCCTTGAAGGCGTTTCCCGGCAGCCAGAGGTCTTCCAGGATGATGGGCACGGCGTCGAACGACAGCACGCGGCGCAACTGGATTACCGCGTCGCCGGAACGCAGCGACAGCGCGCGCGCCACGTCGGCCGGGGCGCGAACCCGCTTGCATTCCAGCACGGTGCGCTGCGCGGGTCCTTCGGCGTCGCGATTCCCGCTGTCGGGCACCAGCTTGAGAAACCGGTATTGCACCTGGTGCTCGGCGTGGGTCGCCACGAACGTGCCCTTGCCCTGGCGCCGGATCAACAGGTTTTCCGCGGCCAGTTCGTCGATCGCCTTGCGCACCGTGCCCTGGCTGACCCGAAACCGGGTCGCGAGCTCCATTTCGCTCGGAATGGCGTCGCCCGGCTTCCATTCACCGGCCTGCAGGCTGCGCAGGATCAGCTCCTTGATCTGCTGGTACAGCGGGCTGAATGCGGGCGTCGCCGCACCGGCGCGATCGGCGCCGGAAAGTTCGACCGGTGGAGAGTTCGAAGTGACCATGGAACGCGCCGCGGCAGAATGGCCTGAGCGGTCTCCATGGTATCTTATATAAGACATAAGACAAATTGACCGAGGCCGGTTCCGGCCTGTAAAATCGCGGCTTTCGGCAGGGGCGGCGAGCGCTGGCCGCCCTTGGCAAAACCGGTTTTCGCAACCTTCCTTTCGGAGATTTTTCCATGAGCAAGAAGCCCGTCCGTGTCGCCGTCACCGGCGCCGCCGGCCAGATCGGTTACGCCCTGCTGTTTCGCATCGCTTCCGGCGAGATGCTGGGCAAGGACCAGCCTGTGGTCCTGCAACTTCTGGAAATTCCCGACGAAAAGGCCCAGAAGGGCCTCAAGGGCGTGATGATGGAACTGGAAGACTGCGCTTTCCCGCTGCTGGCCGGCATGGAAGCGCACAGCGACCCGGTGACAGCCTTCAAGGACACGGACTACGCCTTGCTGGTCGGTTCGCGTCCGCGCGGCCCCGGCATGGAACGCGCCGAGCTGCTGTCGATCAACGGCGCCATCTTCACGGCCCAGGGCAAGGCGCTGGACCGGGTCGCGAGCCGCAACGTCAAGGTGCTGGTGGTCGGCAATCCGGCCAACACCAATGCGTACATCGCGATGAAGAGCGCGCCCGGCCTGCCGCGTGAGAACTTCACCGCCATGCTCCGGCTGGACCATAACCGCGCGCTGTCGCAGCTGGCGGCAAAGACCGGCACCCGGGTCGGCGAAATCGAGAAGATGGCGGTGTGGGGCAACCATTCGCCTACGATGTACGCTGACTACCGTTTCGCGACGGCGGACGGCAAAGCGCTCAAGGACCTGGTCACCGACCCGGCCTGGAATGCCGACACCTTCCTGCCGACGGTCGGCAAGCGCGGCGCGGCGATCATCGAGGCCCGCGGCCTGTCGTCGGCCGCATCGGCCGCCAACGCCGCCATCGACCACATGCGCGACTGGGCGCTGGGAACCAACGGCAAATGGGTCACCATGGGTATCCCATCGGATGGCCAGTACGGCATTCCGAAAGACGTGATGTTTGGCTTCCCTGTCACCTGCGAAGGCGGCGAATACAAGCCGGTCGAGGGCTTGGCGATTGACGAGTTCAGCCAGACCTGCATCAACAAAACCTTGGCAGAGTTGCAAGGCGAGCAAGACGGCGTAAAGCACTTGCTGTAATCCATATGGCTCACCCGCGTGACGTGTTGCTGGGGGCGCAAGCTGGGCGGGTGAGCCTGCCGGTGTGTGACCACTACAGCGGCGTGGAAGCGCGGATGCGCAAGTCTTTGGCCTTGCAGGCCGAGATGATTGACGAGTTTGGCACCTGTGTGTTCGATGCCTCGCTGGACTGTGAGGACGGTGCCGCCGTGGGCGGTGAGGTAGACCAAGCTAATCTGGTGGTAGCCCTTATCAACCAAGCGCACGCAGCTACTAAAAGTACAGCAAAAGCAAAGCCGCGCATTGGCGTGCGGGTGCATCCGGTGGAGCATCCAGCGTTTGAATCAGAGATTGACCTGCTGGTCAAAGGCGCAGGCATGCATCTGGCCTACATCACCTTGCCCAAGGTCGAGCGTGTGGAAGATGTGCAGCTTGCCGTGCGCAGCATCAACGCCGCCGGCGGTGCGCACATTCCGGTGCAAGTTTTGCTGGAGTCGTCGGCTGCGGTGCACCGCGCTTTTGACATTGCCCAGCATGCGCGGGTCGAGTCGATCAGCTTTGGTTTGATGGACTTTGTGTCGTCCCACGGCGGGGCTATTCCAGCCCAGGCTATGGGCAGCAGCGGGCAGTTTACGCATCCCTTGGTGCTGCGCGCGAAAACCGAGATTTCTGCCGCTTGCCACGCGTTTGGCAAAGTGCCCTCGCACTGTGTGGTGACTGAGTTTACCGATGCCGCGGCCATGCAAGCCGCAGCGCGCAAGGCCAGCCGCGAAATGGGCTACACCCGCATGTGGAGCATCCACCCAGCGCAGATTCGCCCTATCTTGGCGGCCTTTGCGCCCAGCGATACAGACATTGAAGACGCTAGCAAAATAATAGCTGCTGGTGCTATTGTTGATTGGGCCCCCATTAGTTTTAAGGGCCAATTGCATGACCGGGCCAGTTACCGCTACTTCTGGCAAGTATTAGATCGGGCCCACCAAACTGGGTGTGCCATTCCCGCTGATGTTCAGCATTACTTTTAACGGAGACAGTTATGCGCAACTCGAAAATGTCGTCGGTTTTGATCACCATGGCCTTGGCCCTGCTGGCCACGTCTGTGCCCGCGCAGACTACCCAAAAACCGCACAAGGCTACGGCCACCCACAAAGCGGATGCTGTTGCCAAGCCTGCGCCAGTGCCCGCACCGGTGCAGTCCAAGCCTGTTGAACTTACAGCCGAGCAGATATCCATTGCGCAAATTGTGCACACGGGTCGCATTGCCTGTGCCGACGGTCATAGCGTCACTATCACGCCTGATGCCAAGGTGAATGGCGCGTTTGACCTGTTGCTGGGTAAAACCAAATACGATGTCGTACCGGTACCTACCAAATCGGGTGCTGTGCGTTTGGAAGACAGTAAAACCGGTATCGTGTTTATGCAGTTGGCCAACAAGTCAATGTTGTTTAACGAACGCCAAGGCAAGCGACTGGCCGATGACTGCATCAACCCCGCACAGCAGGCAGTGGCCGACGCGATGCGCGCCAATCCGACGGCGGGCGTGCTGGACGGTCTGAGCAAGTAGATCGAATTTTCGCTATTGAAGTAGTAGCTGTTAGTGCAACATTCACGTGCACTGACAGTATTTTTTGAGTTACGTGAAGGAGAAAATCATGGCATCCGCATTCATGCAAACCTACCAAGCCCACGCAGCCGAGCGCGCCGCACTGGGCATTCCACCATTGCCGCTGTCGGCCAAGCAAACAGGCGAGCTGATTGAGCAGTTGAAGAACCCTGCCAAAGGCGAAGAAGCTACCCTGGTAGACCTGATTACCCACCGCGTGCCGGCCGGTGTGGACGACGCTGCCAAGGTCAAAGCCTCGTACCTTGCCGCAGTGGCGCATGGCACCGAAAAGTGCAGCCTGATCTCCCGCGAGCTGGCGACCCAACTGCTGGGCACCATGCTGGGTGGCTACAACTTGACACCACTGATTGACTTGCTCGATGACGCTGCTGTGGCCGCGACAGCGGCTGCGGGTTTGAAGAAAACCCTGCTGATGTTTGACCAGTTTCACGACGTCAAAGAAAAAGCTGACAAAGGCAATGCCCATGCCAAAGGCGTGCTGCAAAGCTGGGCCGACGCCGAGTGGTTTACTTCGCGCCCTGAAGTGCCCCAGAGCATCAAACTCACCGTGTTCAAAGTGCCCGGCGAAACCAATACCGATGATTTGTCTCCGGCCCCCGACGCCTGGAGCCGCCCTGACATCCCATTGCATGCCCTGGCCATTCTCAAGAACAAGCGCGATGGCGCGCCTTTCACCCCTGAGGAAGATGGCAAGCGCGGCCCCATTGCGCAGATCAATGCGCTGCATGCCAAAGCCCAGGCTTCTGGCGCCGTAGTGGCCTACGTGGGCGACGTGGTCGGCACCGGTTCATCGCGCAAGTCAGCCACCAACAGCGTGTTGTGGTTTACCGGCGCAGATATTCCGTTCATCCCCAACAAGAAGTTTGGGGGCGTGTGTTTGGGTGCCAAAATCGCCCCCATTTTCTACAACACCATGGAAGACGCGGGTGCGTTGCCAATCGAGCTGGACGTCAGCCAGATGAATATGGGCGACGTGATTGAGCTGCGCCCCTACGAGGGCAAAGCGCTGAAAGACGGCAAGGAAATCGCTTCTTTCCAAGTTAAAAGCGAAGTGCTGTTTGACGAAGTGCGCGCCGGCGGCCGCATTCCCTTGATCGTCGGTCGCGGCCTGACAGCCAAAGCGCGCGAGGCCCTGGGCCTGCCAGTGTCCACGCTGTTCCGCTTGCCTACACCACCTGCCACCTCCACCAAGGGCTTCACCCTGGCTCAAAAAATGGTGGGCCGCGCCTGCGGTTTGCCAGAAGGCCAGGGCGTGCGCCCAGGCACCTACTGCGAGCCAAAGATGACGTCAGTGGGCTCGCAAGATACGACCGGCCCCATGACACGCGACGAGTTGAAAGACCTGGCCTGCCTGGGTTTCAGCTCTGACTTGGTCATGCAGTCGTTCTGCCACACGGCAGCGTACCCCAAGCCAGTGGATGTGAAGATGCACCACGAGTTGCCCGACTTCATCAGCACGCGCGGCGGCATCAGCCTGCGCCCTGGCGACGGCATCATCCATAGCTGGTTGAACCGTATGCTGCTGCCCGACACCGTGGGCACCGGTGGCGACAGCCACACACGCTTCCCCATCGGCATCAGCTTTCCTGCGGGCTCCGGCCTGGTAGCCTTTGCTGCCGCCACTGGCGTGATGCCGCTGGACATGCCCGAGAGCGTGCTGGTACGCTTTAAAGGCAAGATGCAGCCCGGCGTAACCCTGCGCGATTTGGTGCACGCCATTCCACTGTACGCCATCAAGGCGGGCCATTTGACTGTGGCCAAGCAAGGCAAGGTCAACCTGTTCTCAGGTCGTATTTTGGAGATTGAAGGTTTGCCTGATTTGAAGATCGAGCAAGCCTTTGAGTTGGCCGATGCCAGTGCCGAGCGCTCTGCCGCAGGTTGCACGGTGGCTTTGAATACAGCGCCGGTAGTTGAGTACTTGAACAGCAACATCGCACTGCTAAAAAACATGATCGCCAACGGTTATTCCAACGCGCGTACCATTACCCGTCGTATCAAAGAGATGGAGAAGTGGCTTGCCAACCCGTCCCTGCTCAAAGCCGACAAAGATGCCGAGTACACCGCTGTGATCGAGATCGACCTCGCCGAGATCACTGAGCCTATCGTCTGCTGCCCGAACGACCCGGATGATGCCAAAACGCTCAGCGACGTGGCTGGCAGCAAGATCGACGAAGTGTTTATCGGCTCGTGCATGACCAATATCGGCCACTTCCGCGCAGCCAGCAAGCTGCTGGAAGGCAAGCGCGACATTCCCGTCAAGCTGTGGATGGCCCCGCCCACCAAGATGGATGCCGACCAGCTGACCAAAGAAGGCCACTACGGCGTCTTTGGTGCCGCTGGTGCCCGTATGGAGATGCCGGGCTGCAGCCTGTGCATGGGTAACCAGGCGCAGGTAAAAGAGGGCGCCACGGTGATGTCGACCAGCACCCGCAACTTCCCTAACCGCTTGGGTAAAAACACCTTTGTGTACTTGGGTAGCGCCGAGCTGGCCGCGATTTGCTCCAAGCTGGGCCGCATTCCTACGCGGGCTGAGTACTTGGCCGACGTGGGCGTTATCAACTCTGACAGTGCCAACGTGTACAAGTACATGAACTTTGACCAGATGGAAGAGTTCAACGAGAAGGCTGCAGTAGCGGCGTAACCCGTACGGATGGCGGCACAGATTGCCCCAAGCTGACACTCAAAGCCTTACTACGAAAGTAGTGAGGCTTTTTTCTTTAGATAGCCGCTTTACTTTCGACGGGCTGCCTCGCGTAAAATCGCACACAACTGACACACAACCGTCACATTACTGTAACAATACACAAGGCCTTCCATGCTGTTTCGCAAACTACTTCCAAGAGAAGGTAATTTTTTTGAAATGTTCAACCAGCACGCGGATCGCATTGTAGAAGCGGCGCGGGCGTTTGCCAGCTTGGTAACCAACTACAACGACGTGCACCTGCGCGAGCAATACAACCGCGATGTGGACAACGCAGAGCGCGCGGCAGACCGCGTCACGCACGACGTGAACAAGATGTTGCACCAGACGTTCATCACGCCGATTGACCGCGAGCAGATCCACAAGCTGATCAACACCATGGACGACGTGGCCGATTTGATCCAGGACTCGGCCGAAACCATGGCCTTGTACGACGTGAAGTTCATGACCGACGATATCAAACGCCTGACCGACATCAGCGTGAAATGCTGCGAGCGCTTGGCTGCTGCTGTGAAAATGCTCAGCTCCATCAGCGACAAGGGCACCGCGGAAGCGGCGCTGAAAACCTGCGAAGAAATCGACAAGCTGGAGTCCGATGCCGACCGCGTGATGCGCAGCGCCATGAGCAAGCTGTTTCGTGAGGAACCCGATGTGCGCGAGCTCATCAAGCTCAAAGCCATCTACGAGCTGCTGGAGACGATTACCGACAAATGCGAAGACGTGGCAAACCTGATTGAGGGCGTGATCCTCGAAAATTCTTAATTCCATAGCAGCTTACTTACTATGGATACCGCTCAAACCGCCCTCTGGGTCGTCTTTATGCTGTTGTTTCTGGCTTTTGCCTTTGACTATATGAACGGCTTTCACGATGCCGCCAACTCGATTGCCACGGTAGTCTCCACCGGCGTGCTGCGCCCCGGGCAGGCCGTGCTGTTTGCCGCATTTTTCAACTTTGTGGCCTATTTTGTCTTCCACCTCAGTGTGGCCGCTACCATCGGCAAGGGCATCGTCTTGCCCAATGTGGTGGATACCCATGTGATCTTTGGTGCTCTGGTGGGCGCGATTACCTGGAACATCGTTACCTGGTACTACGGCATCCCCAGCAGCTCCTCGCATGCGCTGATCGGCGGTATTGTGGGCGCGGTGATAGCCAAGTCGGGCGCCAGTGCGTTGATAGCATCCGGGGTGCTTAAAATTGTGGCGTTTATTTTCATCTCGCCGTTTCTGGGCTTTGTGCTGGGTTCGCTGATGATGGTGCTGGTGGCCTGGGTGTGCAGGCGCGCCAAGCCCTCGCACACCGACCGCTGGTTTCGCCGCATGCAACTGGTGTCTGCGGCAGCCTACAGCCTGGGCCACGGCGGTAACGATGCGCAAAAAACCGCCGGCATTATCTGGCTACTGCTAATTGCCGCCACCACGGCAGGTGTGCAGGGCCTGCCCACCTGGATGATGGCCACCAAAGACTACCTGCCCATCTGGGTGGTGATCGCCTGCTACATCTGTATCGGCGCAGGCACCATGTTTGGCGGTTGGCGGATTGTGAAAACCATGGGCCAAAAGATCACCAAGCTCAAACCGGTGGGCGGTTTTTGCGCCGAGACCGGTGGCGCCATCACCCTGTTTTTAGCCACCAGCATGGGCATCCCAGTGTCTACCACCCACACCATTACTGGCGCCATCGTGGGCGTAGGCAGCACGCACCGCATGAGCGCGGTGCGTTGGGGTGTGGCGGGCAACATCGTCTGGGCCTGGATATTTACCATCCCTGCGTCCGCGTTCGTAGCGGCCATTGCTTACTGGATCAGTTTGCAGATTTTCTAAGCGTTATAGGGCAAGTAGTTGCTATATTTATAGTAGCTGCTTGTGCTATATTCTATTGGGCTAGCAGCCGATTTCATTGAGAAATCTTGCGTGCTTCTTCGATCTGGTATTCAAAATAACGCTGGAAGCTGAACACGATGCTGCTCATCAAGCAGGTGGCGCCCACCAGCAGGGCAAACACCAGCGCGCCAATGGTGAGCCAGTTGGTTTGGCCCAGTGCGGCCTCGGGGTCGAGCGTGGGGTTGAACTTGGCGTTCCATTTCTCGGGTGCCATCAGTCCGTAGACAATCGCGGCGAGTGCGCAACCAGCGATGGTAAAACCCAGCAGAGGTATCAGTACCCAACTCCACACATCATCTTGGCCAAACTGCTCGACCCGGGCAATGCCGTACAAGCCCAGCGCAGTGGGGATGGGTAGCAGCCAGCCCAGCATATCGCCCAAGCCATACAGATAAAAGCGGTGCAGGCCCAGCGGCCCGCCGACGAAGGCTAGCCACGCAGCCAGTGTTTTGTTTTTGGTCATGCGCTTGATGATAGCGTTGGTGGGATGCCGCTAGCCCAAATTAAAGTCGTTCCCGGCAAGTTTATTGGTACTTATTCTGCGGGCGTGCTGTCGCCCAGGCCCAGCGTTTTTTCCATCATCACAATATCGCGCCATTGGCCAAACTTCCAGCCGCAAGACTTGACAACGCCCACGGAGGTGAAACCACAAGCGCGGTGCACTCCGATCGAGCCTGCATTGGCAGAGTCGCCAATTACCGCGATAGCTTTGCGGATACTTCCGCGCTCCAGTTGGGCTAGCAGCTCGGTCAGCAGGAGCTTGCCCAGGCCTTTGCCGCCTGAATCCTGCGCCATGTAAATGGAGTCTTCCACGCTGAAACGGTAGGCCGGACGCGGTTTGAACCAATTGGCGTAGGCAAAACCACATACCACGCCTGCATTTTCAATCACCAGGTACGGAAAGCTCTTGCCCAGCACGTCAGCCCGGCGGCTGGCGATCTCGGTCTCGTTAGGCGGTTCGGTTTCAAATGTACCGGTGCCGTGCAGCACGTGGTGTGCGTAGATGGCCTGGATGGCAGGGATGTCTGTCTCCAGGCTGGGACGGATAATGCAGCGTGTAGTCATGGTGGTAGGGGCGGTATGGAATGGCTTAAAAGACAGTTAAAGTGGGGCGCAGCACGAGGGTCTACTTTGGTGAGCTGCTTAAGGTTATAATATAAGGCTTTGCAGCGTGTCGCTGGCCGGGTGGCTATGTCGCGTGTCTCAAACGCCGCAAAGAAAAATTTACCCCACCCGAAGGAACACATTATGGTCGTCATTCGACTCTCACGCGGCGGCGCAAAAGCCCGTCCGTTCTATAACATTGTGGTCGCTGACAAGCGCACACGCCGCGACGGTAATTTTATCGAACGCCTCGGCTTTTATAACCCCATCGCTATCGAAGGCGAAGAGGGCTTGCGCATTGCGCAAGACCGTTTGACCTACTGGAAAAGCGTGGGCGCACAGGCCTCGCCAACAGTTGAGCGTTTGGTAGCCCAACTGGCTGCTAAAACCAAAGCCGCTTAATTGCGCTGCTGCCCTACGGTAGGTAGCTGGCATGCTGATTCTCACTAAATGAGCAACCCGCTACCTTGTCTTGAGTCTGCGCAATTACCCGTAGACGCTATCGAAGTAGGGCGCATCGCTGATGCGTGGGGCATCAAAGGCTTTTTCAAAGTCATCCCCTACAGCGCCTCGCCTGAGGCGCTTTTTTCTTCCAAGCGCTGGTACCTGCTACCGCCTGAGCCACGCCCCGGCGTCGTGCTCAAGGCACAGCAGGCCTTTACCGGCTGCCAACTGATCAAGATTCGCAGTGCCAAAGAGCATGCGGACACCATTGTGGTCGAGGTGGATGGTTGCGACGACCGCAACATGGCCGAGCTGCTCAAAAGCGCCCGTATCTTCATTGCGCGCTCATCATTCCCCACTGCCGCTAGCGACGAGTTTTACTGGGTGGACCTGATGGGTTTGGCCGTGGTGAACCGCGAAGGCCTTGCCTTGGGGGTGGTAAAAGATTTAATCTCCACCGGCCCGCAAACCGTCATGGTGATTGAGGCTGGGGTTGAAGGCAAAAAAGTCGAAACCCTGATACCGTTTGTCTCGGTGTATGTCGACGACGTCAGCTTTGAGAACAAGCGCATCACCGTCGACTGGCAGCCCGATTATTCAGAGTAGCGCCCTGTTTGTCGCCATCGCGTTGATGGCGTTAGTCAGCAGCGCATGCTGGTTCCAAGTAAGATCGAAACCGCTATGCGCTTCGACATCATTACCCTTTTCCCCGAGCTGTTCGCCCCTTTCATGCAAAGCGGTATCAACCGCCGCGCTTTCGTAGCGCAGGCCAATGGCAGCAAGCTGGTGGACGTGCACTTTACCAACCCGCGTGATTTTGCAGAGGGCAACTACCGCCGCGTGGATGATCGCCCGTTTGGCGGCGGCCCCGGCATGGTGATGATGGCCGAGCCGCTAGCCCGCAGTATCGAGGCTGTTCAGGCGCAGCGCAGTGAGCCAGCAGGCGCGCAGTGCCCGGTAGTGCTGTTTTCCCCCACAGGCCAAACGCTGAACCACGCCCAAGTCCAGCGCTGGTCAGACAGCCAAGGCGCCATTCTGATTTGCGGTCGCTACGAAGGGCTAGACCAGCGGTTTATCGACCAGTTTGTCACCCAGCAGATCAGCTTGGGTGATTTTGTACTCTCCGGCGGCGAGATAGCCGCCATGGCTTTGCTGGATGCCGTGGCGCGACTGCAGCCCGGTGTGCTGGGCGACGCCGACAGCCACGCACAAGACAGTTTTAACCCTGCCTTGGGTGGCTTGCTGGACTGCGAGCACTACACCCGCCCCGAAGTATGGCGTGGAGCCGAAGTGCCTGCGGTATTGTTGTCAGGCAACCATGCCCATATTGCGCGCTGGCGTAACGACCAACGGCGCGGCTTAACCCAGCGTTTGCGGCCAGATTTGCTTTAAAAGCTCAAACGCCCTGTAGCCGCCGCTATGGGTCTATATAAGCCTTTTCTTGTAGGGCTTTGCATGATGTGTCGCGCAGTGCTAGACTCAAAATTGTATACGCGCGTAATAAGTTGCAAACACCCACGCCGCAAAAAATAGATAGCACCATGAAGCCACGCCACCTGCCAAAGCTGATGTCGTACTGCGCCCCGCTGTCGCTTGCGTTGTGGGCGTGCACCGCAGGTGCGCAGACCAAAACACCTGAAAACACGGCCAAAGTCGGATTGGGCTTGGTACTCAACGACGAGGGGTATAAAGGTTTAGGCATTAAAACAACATTGGTGCCCGCCTTGCAAATTCAAACCACCCGCTTTTCTGTACGCGGTACCAGCGCTGAATACCTGATAACCAACCCCGAGAACCAGGATTTCTCGGTTAACTTGCGGGCCGATCTGCTGCTGCAGGGCTATAAAGCGCCTGACGCGGCCATTTTTACCGGCATGGCGCCGCGCAAACCTAGCCTGCTGCTGGGCGTAGGCACCAAGTTTGCCACCCCTATTGGGCAAGTTTGGCTGGAGGCGGGCACCGACGCTTCTGGCAACAGCAAGGGCTTGCGCACGGAAGTTGGTTTAGGCTGGCGGATTGATTCGAATTCAACAATAGGTAAGTGGTCACTTACGCCATACGTTAGTGCACAAAACAATAGTTCAAAATTAGTTAACTATTATTACGGCGTTACTGCGGCAGAGGCTGTGGCTGGGCGTCCAGCCTATGAGGCAGGGGCAGCGACAAATTTTAATATCGGTTTGTCGGCCAGTACCGATCTAAGCCCCAAAATCAGTTTGGTATTGGGTGCACGCTACCGCGGTTATGGCGCCAGTATTCGGCAAAGTCCGCTCATCGATGGCACAGGGGGCTTGAGTGGCAGCGCCTCGGTGTTGTACCGTCTGTACTAGTTAATGGTATCGGCAGGCCTCGTGGCCAGCTCTCGCGATATAATAGAAGGCTTTTCGATCCTCTACCCGCCGCGACACACTGGCTTTACAGACTCCTACTTTTGTGCGGGTTTCACAGTGAAAATAGTCGCCCCTAGCGTAGCCGGCATGATCGAAGTATGTAGAGAACTTTTATGAACTTGATCGAAACCCTCGAAAAAGAAGAAATTGCCCGTCTGGGTAAAGTCATTCCCCCATTCGCTCCCGGCGACACCGTCATTGTCAACGTCAATGTGGTTGAAGGTACGCGCAAGCGCGTGCAGGCCTACGAAGGCGTGGTCATTGCCAAGCGTAACCGCGGCCTGAACAGCAGCTTTATCGTGCGCAAAATCTCCAGCGGCGAAGGCGTGGAGCGTACGTTCCAGCTGTACAGCCCACTGATTGCCAGCATCGAAGTCAAGCGCCGTGGCGATGTTCGCCGCGCCAAGCTGTACTACCTGCGTGACCGTAGCGGCAAGTCGGCTCGTATTAAGGAAAAGCTCACGCGCAGAACTGCTGTCGTGGCACCTGCCGCCGCATAAAAGCGCTGGTCTTTATAAGAAACCGCCAGAGCGACGAGCTTGGCGGTTTTTTTTTGCCGTGTTTGCCCCAGTGTCTCGCGCAGGTGAGCAACCAGCTTTACCTTTCTTTCCAGCCCGTACACTAGGGCCTGCTGTCTTTTTTTGGTTCTCATGGCCTTCGTTTCCCTCTCCAAAATCCCCAACTTTGACCCCCTTGCGGTGCCTGTCACGGGGTTTGATACCCACTTGCCTGCCGTACCGGCGGCCTCGCTGACTGCACAGGCCTTGCGCAACCGCTTTGCACAGCCGCCCATGTGGACACCCGAAGTGCGCGAAGAGCCCAGCTTCAGCGACCGCCAGCCGGCCCAAGCTGCGGTACTGATAGCCATTACCCTCGCAGACGGCGTGACGCGCCACCAACCCAGCATCTTGCTGACGCAACGTACAGCGCACCTTTCCACCCACTCGGGGCAAGTTGCTTTTGCCGGTGGCAAGGTAGACCCAAGCGATGCAGACGCCATAGCCGCGGCCTTGCGTGAGGCGCACGAAGAGATAGCCTTGGACAGCCGGCACTGCGAAGTGCTGGGTACCTTGCCCCGCTACATCACGGGGACTGCGTTTCACATTACCCCGGTAGTGGCCTTGGTGCAACCGGGCTTTACGCTGCAAGCCAACCCCTTTGAGGTAGCCGATGTGTTTGAGGTGCCGCTGGCATTTTTAATGAACCCGGCTAACCATGCCCGGCATGAGTTAGTGTGGGCAGACATGCGGCGCGAATGGTTTTCCATGCACTGGCGCGGCACGCCCCATGCGCCAGATGACCGCTTCGTATGGGGCGCTACGGCTGGCATGCTGCGCAACCTGTACCGCTTCCTCGCAGCCTAGCAGCGCGGCGTTCGCCCGGGTATGGCTTTAAGTCACAGCGCAGTCGCGCTATGATTGTCATAGTTAAAGGCCATACCATGAGTTTTTTCGCTATTCTTTTCGCACTGTTGGTGGAGCAGATACGCCCGCTACCCATGGGTAACGCGGCGTATATGGCTGCCCGCAGCTGGGCTCGCAGCGCCAGCAAAACGCTGGACGCGGGTAAAACACCGCACGGTTGGCTGGCATGGAGTGCGCTAGTGCTGCTGCCCGCAGCAGTGGCGCTGGCGCTGCACTGGCTGTTGGTCTGGACCCTGGGTTGGCCCGGCTTGGTGCTGGCCTTTGCCATGCACGCCGTGGTGCTGTATCTCACGCTGGGGTTCAGGCAGTTTAGCCACCACTTCACCGTCATTCGAGAAGCCTTGGACGCAGGCGACGAAGACGCCGCCCGCAAGGCCTTGGCCGACTGGAAACAGGTGGACGCCAGCGACTTGCCCAAGAGCGAAATCGTGCGCCATGTCATTGAGCATTCGGTACTTGCGGCGCACCGCCATGTATTTGGCGTGCTGGGTTGGTACGCGCTGCTGGCTGCCTTTGGCTTTGGACCAGCCGGGGCCATCATTTACCGCCTGAGCGAGTTTGCCCAACGCTACTACACCCGGCGCAGCGTGCATGTGGGCAGCCTGCATGTCAGCCCGTCCCTAGTGGCCGCCGCGCAGCAGGCCTGGTTGGTGGTGGACTGGTTGCCTGCCCGCGTCACGGCTTTGGGGTTTGCCATTGTGGGCAATTTTGAAGAGGCCATAGATAGCTGGCGTAACTTTGCGCAACGCCTGGCGCGTACTGGCTTGGCTGACGGCATGAACGACAACGATGGCGTGATCTTGGCAGCAACGTCGGGCGCGTTGAACGTGCGGCTGGGTGGCGAGGCACTCAAAGAAGTGTTCTCACCCATGACCTCGCAGGTTTTTCAGGCCGACGCTACCGCCCCATTGGGCGCGCCGCCTGCAGACGCTGAAGCCACCACCACCGCTGGCCGAGAACCCAGCGTGGCCCATCTGCGCAGCATTGTAGGGCTGGTGTGGCGCAGCGTCGTCCTGTGGATGTTGCTGCTGGCGCTGCTGTCGTTGGCGCGTTTGCTGGGCTAATAGGTTACCGGGGCATTCAGCTCGGCAAACAATTCACTATACAGTTTATAGCGTCTTGCACATATCTCTGTTGGGCCAGGGGCCGGTTTGACCGCTGAAATCACGCCGCAACCCGGCTCATGCAAATGGGTACAGTTATAAAACTTGCACTGCCCCAGATGCGCGGCAATGTCGGGCATCAGCGAGGCCAGCCCTGTGGGCTCGATATGGTGCAGGCCAAACTCTTGAAACCCCGGCGAGTCGATCAACGCTGTTTTTCTATCGGCATCTATCCAGTACAGCGTGGTGCTGGTAGTCGTGTGTTTGCCAGAGTTCAAGGCCTGAGAAATCTCGTTGGTCAGCACACGGGCGCCAGGAGCCAGCAGGTTAATCAAGGTGCTTTTGCCGCTGCCGCTGGGGCCCAGTATGAGCGTGGTCTTGCCTTCCAGGTGCTTCATCAGATGCGCTTTGTCAACCTCACCCGAGAGCCGCAGGCTGAGGGGCAACACGCCGTAGTGCATATGGCGGTAGGGCGCCAAACGCTGCCAGGCTACTTCAAAAGGTTCAGGCAAATCGCTTTTGTTCAGCGCGATGATGGCTTTGATTTTGGCCGCCTCGCAGGCGATGAGCGCGCGCGTCAACTGGTGCTCTGAAAACTCGGGCTCGGCGGCAATCAAGATCAGCACCTGGTCTAGATTGGCCGCAAACTCTTTGGTGCGAATCTCGTCCTGGCGGTACAGCAGGTTGCGCCGGGCATCGACCTTTTCAACCGTGCCTTCGTCGGTGCTGGGCAGCCACTGCACGCGGTCACCCACCACGACCTGCGATTTTTTACCACGTGGGTGGCACAAGGTGCGCGTGCCGTCGGGGGACTCCACCATGCAGTGGCGGCCAAAGCTGGCAACCACCAAGCCGGTATGGTTGCTCATCGCGGCAAAACCAAGGCGTCTACCTCGGCAGCGCATGCAAAATCTGTTGCGGATATGCCGCCCACGTCGTGGGTATTAAAACGCACAACGCATTTGCTGTAGTGCACGCTCAGGTCGGGATGGTGGTTGTGCCGCTCGGCAATGAAAGCCACAGCGTTGACAAAGCTGATGGTCTCTAAATAGTTGGCAAATATGAAAGTTTTTACGAGAGCAATATTGGCCGCATCGCCGTCGAGCATCCAACTAGCATGGTCTACCAGTCTGGCTACTATCTCTGTAGCAGATAGTGCCCGCCGGGAATTGATTCCCCAGTCTTTCTTGAGTAAAACACTGCTCATGTGGCCATCCTTGCCAACCGCTCAGAGGCGGGCGGGTGCGAGTAATAAAACTTTACAAACAACGGGTCGGGTGTGAGTGTGGACGCATTGTCTTCATACAATTTAAGCAGCGCATTTTTCAGGTCAACCCCATTGGTTTGGGCTACCGCATAGGCATCCGCTTCAAACTCGTGTTTGCGCGAAAACTGCGCAAAGATGGGCGAGATAAATACAGTGAATACGGGCACGGCCATCATAAACAACAGCAAGGCCAAGGCGTCATTGCCGCCGGCAGGCGAGGGGCGCACGCTGAGCCCAAGGTAAAACCAGGCCTCTTGGCTGAGGTAGCCCAGCAGCGCAAAGCCTACCAAGCTCATGGCAAACATGGAGACGATGCGTTTGATGATGTGCTTGTGCTTAAAGTGGCCTAGCTCGTGCGCCAGTACCGCGTCAACCTCGTCGGGGCTGAGCTGCTTGAGCAGGGTGTCATAAAACACCACGCGCTTGCTGGCACCAAAACCGGTGAAGTAGGCGTTAGCATGTGCGCTGCGCTTGCTGCCGTCCGTTACAAACAAGCCCTTGGCCGCAAAGCCGCAGCGCTGCATCAGCGCCGTAACGCGGGCCTTCAGGCCTTCGTCTTCCAGTGGTAGAAACTTGTTAAACA
>JAYUHM010000034.1:0-6951 GCA_043766985.1 Polaromonas sp. | reverse complement strand
GGCTGCTCGGGCAGGTATTTTTCGCACACCGCCAGCAGGCGCTCAATGTCGCGCGCGTTTTTGGCCGACATGGGGATGATCTCGGCGTAGTTGTACTGGCTTTGCATCTCTTGCAGCCAGGGCGCTATCTCGGCGCGGCGGTGGTAGGTGTCAAATTTATTGGCAATCAAAATCACCTTGGAGTTTTGGCCCAGCAGCCTGAGCACCTTGGCATCGGCTGGCGTAAAGCTACCGGCCTCTACCGTCAGCAGCACCAAGTCCACGCCACTCACCGTGCCGCTGACGGTTTTGTTCAGCGACTTGTTCAGGGCATTGCCATGGATGGTTTGAAAACCCGGCGTATCGGCAAACACACACTGTGTCATGCCGTGGGTGCGGATACCCAAAATACGATGCCGCGTGGTTTGCGCCTTGCGCGAGGTGATGCTGATTTTTTGGCCCACCAGCGCGTTAAGCAGGGTGGATTTGCCTACGTTGGGTTTACCGACGATGGCAATCAGGCCGCAGCGCTGCGGGCCTTCGGTGAGGGCTTGCACAGCGTCATCCGCGTTCAGTTCGCCCGGCTCACCTGGTGCAGCTGCCACCTTGGCTTTTTTGAAGAAGTCGTCTATCGCCGACGTATCCGCCGGCGCAGCCGCTACTTTTTTTGCAGCGGGTTTTTTCGCAGCGGGCTCAGGCGCAGACGGGCTGGCGGTTTTTGCAGCCACTTTCTTTGTAGCTACTTTTTTAGCGGGCGTGCCAGCATCTGCGGCCAGGGTTGTCGGTTTGGGTGAGGTGGCCATGGCGTTAAAGGTGTTGGGTAAACTAAAAAATACGGATAAAATTACAAAGCAAATGGGGGCAAAAATGGTTCAGGCAAAAACTGCTAACAGGGCGGGGGCATCCGCACGCTGCACACTGCGCAAAGGGTATTAAGCGGCATTAAGCCGCTTTGCGCAAACTTACCAGCAAAGCCGTAGCGGCTGCTTGCTCAGCCGCCCGGCGCGAGCCGCCCAGGCCCCGCTCGCTGCGGCCCAGCTCGGTAATAAGGCACTCCACCTCAAACGTCTGTTTGTGCGCCGCGCCCGTGGTGCCCACCACCGTGTAGGCTGGCAGGTTCATTTTGCGGCCTTGCAGCCACTCTTGCAGTTCGGTCTTGGCATCTTTGGCCGCAGCGTCCATTTGCGGGTTGATCTGCACTTTTTCGTACAGGCGGCGTACCAGGGCGGCGGCGGGTTCAAAGCCAGCGTCTACATACACCGCGCCAATCAAGGCCTCCAGCGCGTCGGCCAGGATGGACGGGCGCTTTGACCCGCCAGAGCGCAGCTCGCCTTCGCCCAGGCGAATCATGCCGGGCAGGCCCAGCTCCAGGGCCAGCTGGTGCAGAGTTTCTTGCTTGACCAGGTTAGCGCGCACGCGTGACAGCTCGCCCTCGGGCAGTGTCTCTAGCGCCTGGTACAGCAGGCCTGAGACAGCCAGGTTGAGCACCGAGTCACCTAAAAACTCCAGGCGCTCGTTGTGGTCAGCGCTGAAACTGCGGTGCGTCAGCGCCTGCGCCAGCAGCTTGGGGCTGGTGAACTGGTGCTGTATGCGCTGCTGGAGCGCACCATGCGAGATGGCGGGATGGCTTTCCAAATGATTACTTCGCCGTGGTGCCGGTGTACTTGAGCAACAAGTAAGCCGGGCCACCCAGGTGAATTTCTTTGTTGTAAGCGAAGCTGACCACTACTTTGTCACCCTGTTTGGAAACGTCGAGGTCTTTGCCAGTGACGGCTTTAAAGTCGTCAATCGCAGCGGCATTCTCAAAAATACGGCGCACATCGGGCGGCGTGGCACCTTCGTTGGCGGCTTTGCCAGCGGCCTTTTTAATCGCCTGGTACTCTATCAGCGTAGGCGCAACCTGCGCACCGATCACGCCAGCAAACGCCAGCACAACGCCAACAAACAGCAGCCCGATGAACGAAAGACCACGTTGCTTAGATTTCATAGTTAGTCCTGACATAAATTATTGAAATGCGCCAATGCGTTTAAGGTTACCAAAATTCATCCAAACAAAAAAGGCTTTGCCGACAATATTCTTCTCGGGTACAAAACCCCAGTAACGCGAATCCAGCGAATTATCGCGGTTATCGCCCATCATAAAGTAGTGGCCTGGGGGCACTTTGCACACCACGCCGTCGGCGCTGTACTGGCAGTTTTCCCGGAATGCAAAAGGATCGGCACCGGGGATGAAAGCCGGGCGGTCTTCATCGTTAAGCAAGCGGTGCTTTATCTCGCCTTTTTCAGACGCCACTATCTCTTCAAACTGTTTGCTGTAGCGCAGGCTGTCTTCGTCAAAAAAGTCGGGCAACACGTCTTTGGACAGCGGCTTGCCGTTGATGGTGAGCTTTTTATTCAGGTAGCTGACCTCGTCGCCCGGGGTGCCAATGACGCGCTTGATATAGTCAAAACTGGGTTTGGGCGGGTAGCGAAACACCATCACGTCGCCGCGCTGCGGGTTATTCACTTCAATGATTTTTTGATTGATGACCGGCAGGCGTACGCCGTAGGTAAATTTATTCACCAAAATCAAGTCGCCCACCCACAGGGTAGGAATCATCGAGCCCGAGGGGATTTTGAACGGTTCAAACAAAAACGAGCGCAGCAAAAACACGATGACAATCACCGGGAACAGCCCGGCCGTCCAGTCCAGCCACCACGGCTGCATCAGCAGGCTGCCGTGCGCTTCGTTCATTTCTTTGCCGTGGATCTCGGTTTTGGCAATGCCCATTTTGGCCAGCTCGGCTTGGCGCGCGGTGCTTTGCTCTACCAATGTAGCGGCTGCTTTCTCGCGCTGTGGCAAAAAGTAATAGCGCTCGGCCAACCAGTACAACCCGGTTACCACGGTAGCTAAAAACAGCAACAGGGCAAAGTTGCCTTCCAGAATGCCAAAGTACCATGCGCCTGCGTAGCCCACAAACGCTGCCAAAACCGCGCCAGTCAGCGCGGGCATGAAATTTACCATTAATCTTCCACCTGCAAAATGGCTAAAAACGCTTCTTGCGGCACTTCAACACTACCGATTTGTTTCATGCGTTTTTTACCTGCTTTTTGTTTCTCTAAGAGCTTCTTCTTGCGCGTAATGTCGCCGCCATAACACTTGGCCAGCACGTTTTTGCGCAAGGCCTTGATTGTCTCACGCGCAATGATGTTGGCGCCAATGGCCGCCTGGATAGCGACGTCGTACATCTGGCGGCTGATAATCTCGCGCATTTTGGCCACCACCGCACGGCCCCGGTAGATCGACTGCGCACGGTGCACGATGATACTGAGGGCATCCACCTTCTCGCCGTTGAGCAAAATATCCACCTTCACCACATCTGAGGCGCGGTATTCTTTGAATTCGTAGTCCATTGACGCATAACCGCGCGACACCGATTTGAGCTTGTCAAAAAAGTCCAGCACGATCTCGCCCAGCGGCATTTCATACGTCAGCACCACTTGGCGGCCTTTGTAGGCCATGTTCAGTTGCACGCCGCGCTTTTGGTTGGCCAGGGTCATCACCGCGCCCACATATTCCTGCGGCATATACAAATGCACCGTGACGATAGGCTCGCGGATTTCGGCAATCTGGCTGACCTCGGGCATCTTGGATGGGTTTTCTACCCGCAAGGTCACGGGCTCTTTGCCGCCGGTCAGCACCTCGTACACCACGCTGGGTGCGGTGGTGATCAGGTCTTGGTCAAACTCGCGCTCCAGGCGCTCTTGCACAATCTCCATATGCAGCAGGCCCAAGAAGCCGCAGCGAAAACCAAAGCCCAGCGCCTGACTTACCTCAGGCTCGAAGCGCAGTGAGCTGTCGTTGAGCTGCAGCTTGGTCAGCGCGTCGCGTAGCGCGTCGTACTGGTTGGCCTCGGTAGGGTACAGGCCGGCAAACACCTGGGGCTGGATTTCTTTAAAGCCTGGCAATGGCTCGGTGGCCGTAGCCGCTGCACCGCCGGTGCCCAGCACCACGCGGGTTACCGTGTCGCCTACTTTGCAGGCGTTGAGCTCTTTGATACCGGCAATGATGTAACCCACCTCGCCCGCCTCCAGCGACGGGCGCGGCTGGTTGGCGGGGGTAAACACGCCCACGCTGTCGGCGTTGTACTGCAGGCCATTGGCCATCAGCTTGAAGCGGTCGCCTTTAGATATGCGGCCATCCACCACGCGCACTAGCATCACTACACCCACATAGGTGTCAAACCAGCTGTCCACAATCATCGCGCGCAGCGGGCCACTAGGGTTACCACGGGGCGCTGGAAACTTGTGCACGATGGTCTCGAGAATCTCCTCCACGCCCATGCCGGTTTTGGCCGAGCACGGAATTGCATCGCTCGCATCAATGCCAATGACTTCTTCAATTTCAAGTTTCGCGGCTTCTGGATCGGCACTGGCCAAATCCATCTTGTTCAGTACCGCAGTCACCTCCACGCCGAGGTCCAGCGCGGTGTAGCAGTTGGCCACGGTTTGCGCTTCCACACCCTGCGACGCGTCCACGACAAGCAATGCACCTTCGCACGCCGATAGCGAACGTGAGACTTCATAACTGAAGTCCACATGGCCCGGTGTGTCGATCAAATTGAGGTTGTATGTCTCGCCATTTTTTGCTTTGTATTGCAGCGCGGCGGTCTGCGCTTTGATAGTTATCCCACGCTCTTTCTCGATGTCCATCGAGTCCAGCACCTGCGCACTCATGTCGCGATCTTCGAGGCCGCCGCAGCGGGAGATGAGACGATCGGCCAACGTAGATTTACCGTGGTCGATGTGCGCGATGATCGAAAAATTACGAATGTGATTCATCAACAAAGTTCTTAAACAAATTCAATAAGTGCTTGATCTACAAGGTGTTGTCACCTCACGATCACGACGCACAAGAAAAAGGGGCGCGTCCTATAAAGCGACGCGCCCCGAAACCAACAATCTTTGGCAACTGCGATAGTTGGACTTTCATTGTAGGCAAAAAGCGCGTCTGGCACAGCACTAAAACTATGAAATTTTAGTCGTTGCCGCCTAGCAACAAGATTTTATACACAAGTTATCCACATTTTATGTGGGCAACTATGCAGCTTGCTTGTGGGTGAGCTGTGGATCAACGGTGGACAGCCTGTGGGTGTCTCACATCGTGGATTTTCAAGCCCTCTTTATGTCAAAAATCTGTGGTGCTAACCTGCCTATTCTATCAAATCAGCGTATTCAAAGAAAAATAGTGTGTGCACACTAACTTAATTGATGGATTCTGCAAGGCATCCACAGAAGGGTAAGTAGTTGTATTTAGCCTATTGCCCCAGTTTTTTGGCGGGTCTTTATGCCCTTTGGAGACCATCTTGGCATAGCAACCGGTTTGCATGGCGCGCCAAGGTGGGCCTGGAGTAGTGGCGACAGTTGGCGCTTGCGAGCACCTACAAATAAGCGCACGATGCAGGCTCGTATTGGAGATTGATCATGCGCCCCTCGCCCAAACTATCTCGTATGTCAATAAGGCGTCGCGCTGCCCAGTGGGCGCGCACGGTGGTGCTGATGGCGTATCCCTTGGCAAGCGCGGTTGCAGCTACGCCTGCAGCCGTTGGTGGCGCGCTCAGCGCGCAAGAGACCATCGACGCGCTGAACCGCGCAAACCAAGCGGTGGTGGGCGTGCAAGTGCTGGCCGCTGAGGATGCGCGCTCGGCAGAAACGCTGGGCAAACAGCGCGCCGGCTCTGGCGTGGTGATTGGCCCTGACGGCTTGGTGCTGACCATTGGCTACCTGATGCTGGAGGCCGAGACGATTCAAATCATCACGCAGGACAAAAAGTCTGTTCCTGCCCGCGCCATTGCCTACGACGTAGCCACTGGCTTTGGCCTGATCCGCCCGTTGGTGCCATTGCGGGGCATTACACCCGTGGCGCTGGGCAGCACCACTGACAGCAAAGCCGGCGACGCCTTGATGGCCAGCACGGGCGCGCAGCCGGGTAACGACGGCGATGTCAACATGACCCAGTTGGTCAGCAAGCGTGCCTTCTCGGGCTATTGGGAGTACTACATAGACTCCGCGCTGTTTACCAGCCCACCGGTAGAAAACCACTCTGGCGCGCCATTGTTTAACCAGCGCGGTGAACTGCTGGGCATAGGCAGTTTGTTTGTGATGGATGCCACCGGCCAAAATACGCGCCTGCCCGGCAATATGTTTGTGCCGATAGATTTGTTCAAACCCATCATGCTGGAGCTGACGCAAACCGGCAGCAGCAAGCAGTCCGAGCGCCCATGGCTGGGCCTCACATCTACCGAGCTAGGCGGCAGAGTGCAAATTGTGCGCGTCAACAAAGAAAGCCCGGCGCAGACCGCGGGCTTGCAGCCGGGCGACGTGGTGCTGGCGGTAGACGATGCCAAAGTGGCCACGCTGGAGGCGTTCTATAAAAAACTATGGGACCGGGCCACGCCAGATGCGGAGGTAAAACTGACGGTGCTGCAGGGCGCAGAGCTGAAGACCATTGTGCTTAAACCCGTAGACCGCATGACCACGCTGCGCAAGGCGTCTGGGATATGAGATAATAGAGGTGTTGGCTACACCAGACTAGCCCAACACCAGCAACTTCGCTGGGGCCCATTGCACAAGCTGCTCCACCTCCTACGGTTCGGGCAGATTTGACCAGCAACAGGCCATTTGTGAACCAGACCGTATTTAACTGGCTTGCTAAAGAAAAAACATCTTTGCAAGTGACGCGGTCACCATGCGCTAATACAGCGCTTACCAATGAACTTTGACGAACTTGGCCTCGCACCGGCCCTATTTAAAGCAGTGCAAGAAAAAGGCTACATCACGCCTACCCCTATCCAACAGCAAGCCATCCCGGCCGTGCTCGCCGGAGAAGACCTCTTAGCCGGAGCCCAAACCGGCACCGGCAAAACCGCCGCCTTCGTGCTGCCTATCCTGCACAAGCTGGCCATGAGCCGCAGTGCCACCAACAAGTTTGGC
>JAYUHM010000033.1:0-2610 GCA_043766985.1 Polaromonas sp. | reverse complement strand
AGAAGACGTGGACGTCACTCGATATGGTGTCGGGCGGGCAGCCTTGCTGGATGGCGGCTTCGGCGATGGTGTAGTCAAAGCTGCCGCCGCCGTGGCCTGTAAGCTGAGACTGCTCGCCTGTTGGTTCAATGTGTTGAGTCATCCACAATATTTCAGGGGTAAGTGCGAAGCTGTTGACCGTTGGTGTAACGTAGCATCTTATGCTCCGAATTTTTGACATTATTCAGCGAAAAAAGTTAGATGATCGACCTCTCCCCCACTCAAGCCGCCAGCCGCATCGCCGCCTTGCTGGCCGCCACCGAAAATCGCACACTGGACTTCAAACGCATCAGCGCCAAGCATGGCCGCATGATCGAAACCATCTGCGCCTTTGCCAACACGGATGGCGGTTTGGTGGTGATAGGCGTGGGTGATGCCAAAGACCTGAAGCCGGGTGCCAAGCCCGAGAGCCGCTTGTTTGGTGTGGAAGAAAACCCGGAAGCGTTTGACTTGTTTTACCGCCAGGTGCTACAACGCTTTGACCCGCCGCTGGCCCGGCTGCACTGGCTGCGCGTGCCCTGCACGCTACACAACGGCCTGCCGGGGCATGTGGTGATGCTGCGGGTAGACAAAAGCGAGCAAGTGCACTCCGTGGTGGGTGACGGCACCTGGACGCGTATGGATGCGAGCAACCGCGAGCTGACTGCCGCTGAGATTGCCGACCTGGCCTACCAGCGCGGCGTGCGCAGCGCCGCCAGCGAGCTGGTGCCGGTAAACCTGGGTTTGCTGGATACGCCCACTTGGCGCACGTTTGTGGCCGCGCGCGGTTTAAAAACCGGCACAACTGCCGAGCAATTGCAACGCATTGGCTTGGCAGATACTGTAGGCGGTGAGCTGCGGCCCACGCGGGCGGCGGTGCTGCTGTTTGCCGACGAGCCCGGCAGCTTGCTGGCGGCGCATGGCTCGCGCGCTGACATTCGGCTGATGGTGTACAGCGGCAAATCGGCTGCGCCGGGCGCAGTGCCCAATATGCGCAAAACTCCACTCACCATTCGTGGCCCGCTGATTGTGCAGATTGACGATGCCGTGAAAGCCGTGCTGCGCGAGCTGGAGGAGGGGCTGACCTTGGCCAGCAGCGGGTTTAAAACCAAGCATGTGTACCCGGAAAGGGTGGTAAAAGAGGCGATAGTGAACGCGGTGATTCACCGTGACTACCGCTTAAACCGCGATATTTTTGTGCGCGTGTTTGACGACCGCATTGAGGTGGAAAGCCCCGGCACCTTTCCCGGCAACATCACGGCGGGTAATATTGCGCGCACCGGCAGCAAGGCGCGCAACCCGTTGCTGGTGCAAAACCTGCGCGAGTTTCCAGAAGCGCCCAATATTGACGCAGGTGAGGGTGTGAAGATGATGTTTGCCGAGATGGCGGCGGCCAAGCTGTACCCGCCCCAATACAGCCAAAATCTGGAGACCGCCGTGGAGAGCGTAACGGTGACCTTGTTGAACTTGGCGCGCCCCAGCGTGTGGGACGAAGTAAGTGACTGGATTGACCGGGAAGGGTTTATTCAGAATGCGAAGTTGTGCGAGATTACCGGATTGGATACCTTGAAGGCCTCCAAGTTGCTAACCACTTGGCGCGATCAAGGGTTGCTGATTCAGTTGCCGACCCGTGGCAAGAAAAACATGGCGTACACCAAACGGTCGCAAAGCCTGGAGCCGGCGGATTTGTTATCAGACGCAGAAGATAATAAAATTGAAAATGCATAAATACTTATACAAATCAATGACTTAGCGATAAGTTTATTATCTAAATGGTCTTTTTGGCATGTTGACTTGGCATCAAACCTGCAATGACTTGGCTGTGACCGGTATTGGCAGCCAAGATCTTCTGGCCGCGCCGCTGGAGCAGTCTTTGACCTACCGCACCGTAAACGGCGCCTGATAAGGCCGTCCAGACGCTACGCCCGCCACCACGGTACCGACGGGCTTCAAATACACCTTGCCATCGCGTTTGTTATTGCGCGTGTCCACAAACGACACCGCGCCTTCAACAATTTCCAGTATCGAAAAATCCGCCGGAGCGCCCACTTGCAAAGTGCCGTGCTTGGGGATGCGCCCTATCACGCGTGCAGGGGCTGTGGTGGCCATGCTGATGACTTCTTGCATGCTAAAGCCCATGCCGATGAATTTACTCATGACCCAGGGCAGGTAGGGCATGCCGGGGGTGTTGGCGGAGAAGACGTGCACGTCGCTGGAGATGGTGTCGGGCGGGCAGCCTTGCGCGATGGCGGCTTCGGCGATGGTGTAGTCAAAGCTGCCGCCGCCGTGGCCGATGTCAAACACCACGCCGCGCTTTTTGGCGGCCAAGGCTGCGGGCAGCAGCTTGCCGTCTTGCACGATGTTGGTGCCCATGCCTGCGTTGTTGGGCGCGCCGGAGTAGCAGTGGGTCAGCACGTCGCCGGGGCGCAGCATGTCGAGAATTTGCGACATCAGCGCCTGGTCGGCCACGCCGCCGATGTGGCACAGCACCCGGGCCGGCACACCCGACAGCTCGCAGGCCTTGATCGCGCGCTTGAGCGGCTCCAGGCCGTGACGGGCGATCACGTTCTCGCTCATCCGCACCTTCACGCC
>JAYUHM010000032.1:0-7021 GCA_043766985.1 Polaromonas sp. | reverse complement strand
TAGCTTCACCCATTTGGTGACCCTCGCAAATCCGTTGAAATTGGCTTGTAGTCTAGCTTGCAGACGGTTTATGGCCTTTCAACTGCCGGAAATAGGATTATTTCAAGCCAAAATCGATACCAAACGTTACGGCATTGATAGTCAAGGTGGGCTCTTTTGCCCAAAAGTGGCCGCGCCGGAGCGACCGAGCCAGAGCGCTAGCCAGTGACGGCAGGGCAACAGAACTACACCGCCACAGGCGCTTTGATGGCCGCGTGGCACTGGTAGTCCAGCATCTCAAAGTCTTCAAACTGGTAGCCAAAAATAGACTCGGGTTTGCGTTTGATGTGCAGTTGGGGGTAAGGGTAAGGCGCGCGGCTCAGTTGCAGGTCTACCTGCTCGTGGTGGTTGCTGTAGATATGGCAGTCGCCTCCCGTCCACACAAAATCGCCCACATCCAGGTCGCACTGCTGGGCCACCATGTGGGTGAGCAGGGCGTAGCTGGCGATGTTAAACGGCACGCCCAAAAAGATGTCGGCGCTGCGCTGGTAGAGCTGGCAACTGAGTTGCCCCTTGCCGCCCGGTGTGGTGGGCGGCGCTACGTAGAACTGGAAGAAGGCGTGGCAGGGCATAAGGGCCATTTTGGACAGGTCGGCCACGTTCCAGGCGCTGACGATGATGCGGCGCGAATCGGGGTTGGTTTTCAAAGTTTTGATGACCTCGCTGATCTGGTCAATGTGCCCGCCGTCGGGTGTGGGCCAGCTGCGCCACTGCACGCCGTACACGGGGCCCAAATCGCCGTCGGGTTTGGCCCATTCGTTCCAGATGCTCACGCCGCGCTCGGTAAGCCAGTTATTGTTGGACGAGCCGGTGAGGAACCACAGCAGCTCCTGGATGATGGATTTGAGGTGCACCTTCTTTGTCGTCACCAGCGGGAAACCTTGCTGGAGGTCAAAACGCATCTGGTAGCCAAACACGCTCGTGGTGCCCGTACCCGTGCGGTCAGTTTTGGCCACGCCGTGTTCGTGCACGTGGCGCATGAAGGTTTCGTATTGGTTGAATGGGGAGAGGGTGGAAGCAATAGATGGCATGTTGTGTTTACTGATTCAATAACCGCCCAGAAGGGTATCAAGTGCAGAAGTTATCACACTGGCTTGCGAGGCCAGACGTGCGACAGGTTTTTTAAGTAAGTTGGCGGGAAAAGCACCGATAGCGGTGGTGTCCAGCAGCACGGATTTGCCTTCGATTTCAAAAATGGGGTTCAAGTCGCGCAGCGGTTTGTCCACCACGCGCCGGTCACGCATGGGCACCACCACGCGTGTGGCTACCGCCTCGATGTAGTTGTTTTGCACATCCAGTAAATAGGGCGTGGTTTTGCGCAACACCGGGTCAGGGTGCGCGTAAACGTCGTAGCGGGCCATAACGTCTGACCCGCTTAAAACGTGCGGTACTTGGCCAGCGGCAGGCCTTCTTTGGCAATGCGCACGTTGTACTCGTCAATCGCCTCGCGGTTGTCTTCGCGCCAGCGCTCCCAATAGCGACGTTTCACCTCTTCACTCAACCAAGCATCGACGGTTTGCGACAGGTTAATGCCCAGCTCCTTGGCCATGTCCACGGTTTTGGAGGTGAGCGACAAGTTGATGGGCCGCTTGGTGGGCACGCCATGGTCAGTCTTGGATCGCAGCATGGGATAGTCCTTTGGTGCATAGTTTGTGCGCATATTTTACACACATGCTCAACATACTCAACATAACCAACCGTGACCCAGCAGGATGTGCACAAGCCTAAATTACAGCACCCGCCCCGGATTGAGCATCCCCAGCGGATCCAGCGCCCGCTTCACCGCACGCATCATGTCCAGCGCCACTTTTGACTTGTAATGCGGCAGCTCGTCACGCTTCAAACTACCAATGCCATGCTCCGCGCTGATGCTGCCGCCATGGGCCAGTACGCTGTCAAACACCAGCTTGTTCACACCCGGCTCCTGGGTCTGTAAAAACGCTGCGCCGTCGGCGCCTGCGGGGCACTGTACGTTGTAGTGCAAATTGCCGTCACCCAAATGGCCAAAGTTCACTAGGCGCACACCGGGGATGGCTTTGCGCAGCAGCGCGTCGGTCGCTTCCACAAACTCGGGGATGCGCGATACAGGAATAGAAATATCGTGCTTGATGTTCAGCCCTTCCTCGGCCTGCGCCAGCGGAATGCACTCGCGGATATGCCACAGCGCCTTGGCCTGCTGCAGGTTCTCGGCCACCACTGCATCGGTAATGATGCCCGCCTCCAAGGCCTGCTCCATCAAATGGTCAAAGCGTTCGCGGGCATGTGCCTCGCTCTCAAAATCGCTGTTCTCCAGTACCACGCAAAACGGCGCGCTGTCCCATAAGGGCACGCGCTGCTGCGGGAAGTGTTTGGCCACCAGAGACAAAGCAAACTGCCCCATCACCTCAAAACCCGTCAGGCCACTGGCCAGATGCTTTTGCGCCAAGCCCAGTAGTTGCACCGCGTGTGTAAGCGACGGCAGGCTGGCCCAAGCGGTCAGACTGGCTAAGGGCCGGGGGTACAGCTTCATGGTGGCGGCGGTGATGATGCCCAGCGTGCCTTCGCTGCCGATCATTAGGTTACGCAGGTCGTAGCCGGTGTTGTCTTTGCGCAGGCCTGAGAGGCCGCTCCACACCTCGCCTTGGGCGTTGACTACTTCCAGCCCCAGGCACAGATCGCGTGCATTGCCGTAGCGCAGCACCTGGGTGCCGCCCGCGTTGGTGCCCAGGTTACCGCCAATGGTGCAGCTGCCCTCGGCCGCCAGGCTCAGGGGGAATAAAAAGCCCGCGTTTTCAGCGGCATCTTGCAGGTTTTGCAAAATGCAGCCGGCCTCTACGGTTACGGTCATATTGCCAGCGTCTATCTGGCGCACCGCGTTCATGCGCTGCAGGCTCAGCACCACCTGCTGACCCGATGCGTCGGGCACCGAGCCCACCACCATGCCGGTGTTGCCGCCTTGCGGCACGATGCTAACGGCCAGGCCTGCGGCGCGCGCCGCAGCGCAGGCCTTCACCACGTCAGCCACCTGCTGCGTGGTAGCGGGCCGCACAACGGCCAGAGCTTTGCCATGCCAGCGTTTGCGCCAGTCTTGTTCGTAGGCGCTCAGGTCGCCGCTGGTTAGCACGTGTTGCACGCCAACGATGGTGCCTAGGGTCTCAATCAGGTTCATGGATTACTATAAAATTAGTAGCATCTTGTGCCACTGTCTATTGGGCTCCAAGCCAATTTCGTTGCTAAAGTGGGTAATTAGAGCGGTGGATGCGCCAAAGACTGGTTGCTGGCCATCTGCGCACCTGCCTTCAGCCGCAGGCGCACGTGCAGCGCGCAGGCCACAAACAGCGTGCAGCACAGAAACACCTCCATCATGGCGTAGTAGTTGCTCGGTGGGCGGTCGCTGTAGGCGCGCACGGCGCCTTCGGTAAAGTACAGCCACACCATCAGGCTCACCCAGCGGTAGGTGTACATCTTGTTCTTCAAAATGCCCGACAGGGGATAGCACAGCGGCAGCACCTTCAGCGCCAGCAGGGTGCCACCGGGGCGCAGGGGGGCTAGCACCAGCTCCCACGCCACGCCCAGGGCTATCAAGCCCAACAGGCTGCCTACCGCCATCCAGCGGGTTATTGCTACAGAGTTTTTCATTCGTTTGGTCGTTTATATGGAAGGTTTTGGATGGCATGATACCGGGATGGAATCCACTCAGCGAACATTAAGCTCTTTTAGCAGGCAGTGCGTGGCCCAGTTTGGCGAACTGGTGGCCACGCTGAAGGTGTTTCCGTGGCGCAATACGGCCATGGTGCTACGCGAGCGTTTTAGGGAAGACCGGCTGGGCATTACCGCCAGCAGTTTGACCTTTACCACCATGATCGCCTTGGTGCCGCTGTTTACCGTGGTGCTGGCCATCTTTACCGCTTTCCCCATGTTTTCCAAAATGCAGGGCGTACTGCAGCAGTGGCTGGTAGAGAGTTTAATCCCCGACAACATTGCCCGTAGCGTGCTGGGCTACCTCACGCAGTTTGCCAGCAAGGCATCGCGTCTGGGGGCGTTTGGCTTGGCATTTTTGCTGATCTCGGCGCTGGCACTGATTTTGACGATTGACCACACCTTGAATAACATTTGGCGCGTCAAGCGTCCGCGCTCGTTTGCGCAGCGGGTGCTGGTGTACTGGGCCGCCATTACCTTGGGGCCATTGCTGCTGGCCGGCAGTTTGACCATTACCTCGTTTGTGCTCTCTGCCTCGCAAGGGGTGGTGGGCACCATGCCGGGCGGGGTTGGCTTTTTGCTGGGTGCGCTGCAGTTTGCCATGGTGTCAGGTGGCATGGCCGCGCTGTTTCGCTACGTGCCCAACACCTATGTCAAGTGGCCGCATGCGTGGACAGGCGGTGTTTTTGTTGCCGTTGGTTTTGAGGTGGCTAAAAAGCTCCTGGCCCTGTACCTGGCCAGTGTGCCCACGTATTCAGCCGTGTACGGCGCGTTTGCCACCGCGCCTATTTTGTTGCTATGGATCTACATTGCCTGGGCCATTGTGCTGTTGGGCGCCGTCATTGCCGCCTATTTGCCCAGCCTGCTGCAAGGCGTTGCGCGCCGTGGTGGCACGCCGGGCTGGCGCTTTCAGTTGTGCGTTGAGATCATCCAGCACCTGCACCGCGCCCGCACCACGCCGGCCAAAGGCCTCACCATTGGCCAGCTAGGCGTCGCCATGCGGGTAGATGCCCTGCAAATTGAACCCGTCATGGCCGTGCTGGCCGCCCACGACTACGCCAGCGAAATAGCCGACGGCAGCGGCAGGTATGTGATGCTGTGCGAGCCCGAGCAAATAGCCATGGCGCCGCTGGTGGAAAAACTGCTGCTGCACGATGCACCCACGCTGCATAGTTTTATGCAAAACAACCGCATGCCCTTAATGACAGGGCGTGACGTGCTATAAAAAAGAGTGCGTAGCGCTGCAAAGCTTAAAACGTGATCTTCCCCAACCACATATCCTTGTACATCACCCAGTCGGCCATAAAGCTGAAAAAATGCAGGCGGCGTCAGGTGCGGTAGCTGTGCTTGCTCAGTTAGAAGGGGTAAAACTCGGCAAAGCCCATGGCTACACCTCGCCGCCAAATTTTTTGATCAAGTTGGCGATGTATTTGTCCACCAGCTTTTCAAACTCCCCTTCCACCACCGGGCCGACGATCATTTTCATCAAGCCGGGCAGGGGGACATCCACCGTGCCTTTGATTTGCAGCGCCACGCCGGTGGATTTTTTGTTGTCGGTGATCTTCCAGTTGCCGCCTACTTGCGCGTTACCTATGCCCTTCACCGGCGTCCACACCACGGTGCCTTTGGCTTTGTTGCTCACATATTTGCTGGCGTACACGGTTTGAATGTTCACCTGCGCGGTGCCTACCTTCTCCATTTCCCACTTGTACACGCCGTCGCCCAGGTCGGTCAGCTTGTCTACTTTGGGAAAGTAGCTGACCGAGGTAGGCACGTCCGACAACAGCTCAAACACATCTGCCGCCTTGGCTTTCACTTCAAACTCGTACGCTAAATCAATGTTCACAGAGATGGCCATGGCGGGGTTCCTTCATTTGAATGGGTGTTGTGCAGTGCAAGGTTAATACGCAAGCCTATCAAGTTTTGCGCGGCGCAGCAACAGAGAATGCCTGTATGAAAGCTGTTTTGGTCGTTTTAGCTGTTTTAACAATGATTTAGGCCACAAGCCCAATAGAACAGAGCACAAGCTGCTATTCAATATGTAGTGCTACTGGTTGGCTAAAAAATCTTGTAAGCTGCTAGCCTTGAATCTATTTGTGACGCAACCGCACCATGACCCTGAAAACCATCGAAATTGAAACCGCCCCCAACCCCCGCGCCACCGTGTTGTTGATGCACGGCCTGGGCGCTGATGGCAACGACTTTGTACCCATCGCAGGCGAGCTAGACCTGAGCGCCGTCGGCCCGGTACGCTTTGTGTTCCCCAATGCACCCATCATGCCCGTTACCATCAACGGCGGCATGCAAATGCCTGCGTGGTACGACATTATGGGAGCCGACCTGGTTAAACGCGAGGACGAAGCTGGCCTACGCACCTCCCTTGCCGCCATCGAGGTCCTGCTGGCACGCGAAAAAGCGCGCGGTATCCCGGCAGAGCGCATCGTCATTGCCGGCTTCTCCCAAGGCTGCGCCATGGCCCTGCTAACCGGATTGCGCCATGCCGAGCGTTTGGCAGGCATCGTCGCGCTGTCGGGCTACCTGCCCCTAGCCGCCACCACTGCCGCCGAGCGCAGCGCCGCCAACGCCCACACCCCCATCTTCATGGCCCACGGCCAGCAAGACAACGTCGTAGTACCCCAACGCGCCGCCGCCTCGCACGACGCCCTGCGCGCCCTGGGCTACAGCGTGGACTGGCATGAATACCCCATGGCCCACTCGGTGTGCATGGAGGAGATTGAGGACTTGAACCAGTGGCTCAACCGGGTACTGCCGAAGGCTTGAGGCTTGTGGCGAGGTCGAAAATAAAACAATCTGCGTATTGATTTTAGTCCCAGATAGGGACTAAAATACCAGCGTGCACTTGATCGCCTTCCCGCCACTGCTGGCATTTGCTGCGAAACATCCTGCAGCCAGGCAGTCCATACTGGCATGGTGCGATGAGGTGAAAAAAGCGCGGTGGAAGCAACCGGCTGACATCAAGGTGCAGTACGCATCAGCCAGTAATTTAAAGAGTCGGCGCGTGGTGTTTAACCTCAAAGGCAATGATTACCGGCTGATAGTTGCCGTCGCCTACAACACGGGATTCGTATTCGTAAAGTTCATTGGCACCCACGCACAATATGACGAAGTGGATGCCGACACCGTTGCCATGGTTTGAAGGATTTAGTTATGACCATTCATCCCTTGCATACCAAGGCTGAGTACCATGCCGCACTGAAAACCGTATCTGACCTTGTGGAGGCAGATCCCGCGCTGGGCACACCCCAGGCGGATCGGCTTGAAGTGCTGGGTACGTTGGTGCAGG
>JAYUHM010000031.1:0-18438 GCA_043766985.1 Polaromonas sp. | reverse complement strand
TAGGATGGCCTTGCTCTGAGCGGCTGTGAGCGTACCCCGTGCCCCCTCGAGATTTACGGATACGTTTGTATTGGGCGCGGTACCTGGCGTTATGCTAGGTAAGCTGGTGCACCCTGGTGCGCATACCAGTAGGCATAACGACAAGCCAAACATCAAACGCAGCCGGGTCATTCAACCCTCCTGATGGCTATGATTTGTTGGCGGTGATAGCCGTCACCCGCCAAACCACGTTACCCACATCGTCCGCCACCAGCAGGGCGCCTTTATTGTCTATGGCTACTCCCACTGGGCGACCGTGCGCGTTACCTTCTGCGCTCAAAAAACCTGTCAATACATCTATGGGAGCGCCATTCACCGGCTTGTCGCCCGCAAACGGTACAAAGATTACTTTATAGCCGCTGTGTGGGCGGCGATTCCAGGAGCCATGCTGCCCAATAAACATGCCGTTGTTAAAAGTACCAGGTAAGGTAGTTCCCATTGAAGATACCAACCCAAGCGACGCAGTGTGCGGCCCCAGGGCGTAATCAGGCACGATAGCTTTCGCCACCAAATCGGGACGTTGTGGTTTGACCCTGTCGTCCACGTGTTGCCCATAGTAGCTGTATGGCCATCCGTAAAAAGCGCCATCCCGAACTGAGGTTAAATAGTCTGGCACCAAATCACTGCCTAGTTCATCCCGCTCGTTCACTACGGTCCACAATGCCGCGCTTTTGGGCTCCCAAGCCATGCCATTAGGGTTACGCAGCCCAGAGGCAAACACACGGTGCGCACCGCTTTGGGTGTCCAGTTCCCAAATGGCTGCGCGTTCAAACTCTACGGCCATTCCACGCTCTGCCACATTGCTATTGGAGCCAACGGTCACGTATAACTTTCGGCCGTCCGGGTTGGCGATGATGTTTTTGGTCCAATGGTGGTTGATAGGGCCTGCTGGCAAACGCGTCAAAACGGTACCGGGTGCGGTGATGCGAGTCTGGCCCGGCGCATAAGGGAATCGCAGCACGGCGTCAGAGTTGGCTACGTACAGGTCGCCGCCCACCAAGGCCATGCCAAAGGGCGAACTCAGGCCATCCAGAAAAACGGTTTTGAGGTCGGCTACCCCATCCCCATCTGTGTCGCGCAACAAAGTAATGCGGTCAGCGCTGGGTGTCTTCGCGCCCGCTCTTTTCATCACCAAGCCCATCACCCAGCCCTTGATGCCTTTGGCATCGTCAGGTTTGGGTGGCGCATTGGTTTCTGCGACGAGCACATCCCCGTTGGGCAGTGCCAGCAACCAGCGCGGATGGTCTAGACCGCTTGCGTAGGCGAGTACCCGGGTACCGGGTGCCGCTACCGGAGTTATACCTGTAGGCCAACCCACGGCAGGCGCAATGTTCACCGTGGGAATCAGGGTGCGATTGGCAGCCGGAAGCGTGGGTTGCGGCCCTGTGCCGGCAGACACCTGCAGTAAAGCGGTGTCGCCGCATGCCGCTAGAAGCAACGCGGTAAGACTAGCCATCGTAAACCTGTGACACGTTTCGCGCAGCCCGATTGCGCCGCCCACTGTGTGCATCAAATTTTACCCATCAGCAGCAAAATGATGATGATGACAACGACCAGCCCAAGTCCGCCGCTGGGGCCATAGCCCCAGCTCTTGCTGTGAGGCCAGCTGGGGAAAACGCCAATCAGCAGCAAAATCAAGATGATCAAAAGAATGGTACCTATGCTCATGATGCTCTCCTTACATTAAATGGCAGTGGGCCTAGTTAGTGGGTGTAGAAGCAGATGGAATCACGATGACGGTGGTAGGGTCACCCGGTTTTCCTGTAGCGCCTTTGGTGCCGTCATTGCCCTGGTTTCCCTGGTTACCAGTGGCGCCTTGCGGGCCCACAGGGCCCGGTACGCCAACTACTGGGGCGGGGTTGTTGACCACAACAGGTCTATCGCACGCGGCAAGCGAGCAGGCAACGAGCAAGGTTGAGGTGAGTAAAAGTCGGTTCATAAAAACTCCTTGTGACTTGTGGAAAAAATTACGGTTTCACTGCAGGCTTTTGTGCCTTGGGTGGCGACAACGTTGAATGGTCGTTTGCCTGTCCCGGCAGGGGCATTGCTGTCGACTGGTCGGCTTTGCTAACGTCAGACTTAGCGTTGGAGGTGGTTGCAGGTGCTTCTTGGGTTGGGCCGGCAGGCTGTGTACCAATTGGGCTTGAAAGCGGCGTAATGGTGACCGGGCTATCGGGGCGCGTGGTGGTGCCTGCCGACGCGGTATTGTCTTTGCAACCAGTCGTCAGAGCGATGGCAGCCAAAACCCCCAGGCTGACGCAACATGGAAAGTGTGTCTTGAAGCGCAACGAGTTTTTCATGATGGCCAACTACCGGGATTTTGAAGTGGAGAGCCGGGCGAGTGTGCCGTGATCGCCCATGGCTACTGGCTTACCAGCCACTACTGAAGCGGCTAACGCAAACATGCGTACCATTTTGCTATGGGGTGCATCCCAATATTCAGCAGCATGGGGCATAAATTTGAACAACGCGAGGTTGGGTGAGTCCGGCCCGGCTGGAAACCAGGGTTTGACAAACGAAGTCCACAAGCGCTTGATGTGGTCGCGGTTGGTATGTATCTCCCCGTAGCCCGATACCGAGACATAAGTAGCGTGCGCAGCGTGGGTAAAACTAAGGTTGACGGTTTCAAGATGCTGGGTTTTTTCGGAATTTTTTTCTGTAAAAAACCAGATGGCGCCATCGCCATCCATTTCTTGCGGCGCCATGGGGCGGCTGACCAATGCGCCATCGTCATCGGCTGTGGTCAGCATGGCAACGGACATGTCTTCAATGAGTTCTCCAAGCTGAATTAGTTCGGGGCTGTGTTGCGGGTCGATTTTCATGAGGAACTTCAGTACAAGTTGAATACCTCAATCATGAGCCTGATGCAGTCAAAAACGTGTCAGTGGCAGACGACACACTTTGTAGGAAAACACCTGCTCAAGTTTCGCCAAAACTGTCGCTATGTTGGGCAACGCACAGACAGAGGCGCGCCCAATAAATAATATTTTTCCTTTGTGCACATCGTCAACCACCCTGGAAAAATCATAATGACCGATATTCGCATAGGCCAAGCGCCAGCCCCTCTCACCCGTGTGCAGTTCAACGCACGGTTCTTGGCATCTTATGTAGACCCTGCCTATCGCCGCGAGGACCAGTCCATTGCACGCCTGGAAGAGATTGCATGGCAGGCCTATTCCGAAGGCCGCAAAGCCCCCTTCACGCAAAAGGCGGGCCCTGGCTACGCCAACCCCGACTACGATCTGTCCACAGAATGGATTGCAACCAAAAAACGCATCGACGCTGCGCAGGTGGCGTGGGCTGACCCCGCCAGCCCCTCCCGGGTGTTGCTCGTTTGCGGCAGCGCACGCAACGATGGCACCTGCCCCGGGGAAATGTCAAAGACTTTTCGGCTGCTAGAGCTAGCGCGCGACACTTTAGCGCTGTGTAGCATTCAACCCGATGTGCTTGACCTGAGCTTACTCACCTCAGAATACGATCTGAACATCCACCCCTGCAAGGGTTGCGCATCTACCGCCATGCCGCTATGCCACTGGCCTTGTAGTTGCTACCCAAACCATGCGCTGCACCAAACCAACGACTGGATGGCTGAAATCTACGAACGCTGGGCAGCTGCGCACGCCGTCATCATCGTCACCCCGGTGTACTGGTACCAAAGCCCCAGCCCACTCAAGCTGATGATTGACCGCTTGGTCTGTGCAGACGGGGGTAACGCCGACCCAACGTCTACCGGAGGTAAAAAAGCCATCCTGGCCAAAAAGCTGGAAATGGCTGGATGGGACTATCCCAAGCACCTTGCCGGGCGGGTGTATGGATTGGTGGTGCACGGTGATGTAGCGGGCGTTGAAGGCTCACGCCGCGCCCTGTCAGACTGGCTTGACTGGATGGGTTTTATAGACGCGGGCGTGCAGGCGCGCCTGGACCGTTACATTGGCTATTACGAACCCTACGCCACCAGCCACGAGGCCTTGGACAAAGATGTTGCCGTGCAGGAAGAAGTGCGTAACGTAGCGCGCTCGGTGGCCAAAGCCGTGGTTGAACTGCGCGCAGGCAGGCTGCAAGCCGCCCAGCCCATCTTGTCGCGCCCTCGGCCCAAATAGCCATGAGCGGAAAACCACCCCTCCCTGATCGGTACACGCCGCCTGCCCAATCCAGCACGGCCACCACGGTCATTGCTGCATTGGCAGTCATTGCGGCATTATGGTGGGGGCAGCGCTTTTTGATCCCCATCGTGGCCGGGCTCATGTTGGCCATGCTGGTGATGCCCATCACGGTGCGCCTGACCGGCTGGTTGCGCAGCGCTGCCGCAGCAGCGGCCTTCACGCTGGCCGTGGTTATGGCGGCCATGGCACTGAGTGCCATGGCCTTTGGCAACCAGTTGGTGCGCGTAATAGAGCGCGCACCCGACATGATCAGCATGGTGGCGCAGCAGCTGGCTGAGCGTGACCCGAATGCCGACTCGGTGTTAACGCGCGCACGCGGGGCCTTGCACGAGCTAGACCGCGCCGCCGACCAGATGGTGGCAGGCAAACCGCTCGCCCGGCCTGGCAGGCGGGCCGCAGCGCCCGCCCCTGCAGCATCGGCCACTGGCCCAAGTAACAGCATCACCACCGGAGCCACCATCGTCTTGCGCGATACCGCCGTAAGTGGCTCCAATGTACTCGTGGGATTTTTTGGCAACCTCACTATCATCTTCTTTATCGCCTTCTTTGTATTGACCGGCGGCAAGGTGTTGACTGAGAAATTTCTTGGCCTGTGGAGCTACCGTGCGGATGTGCACGCGCATGCGCAGCGCGCGCTGCTGGAGTGCGGCCGACAGATTCGCATCTACTGCGGTGTTTTGGTGGTGACCAATATCGTTATCGGTCTGGCCGTGTGGGCCGCCTTCTCGCTGGCCGGCTTGCCCGACGCTGCAGGCTGGGGTGCCGCCGCAGCGGTATTGCACCTCGTGCCGTATTTGGGCATGGCCCTGCTGATTACCCTGGGCGCCGCCGAGGCTTTTCTGGTGCACGAGACGATGGCTGCAGCATTGGGCATGGGCGGCTTGCTGATGGTGTTGTCCACCATGATAGGTACCTTCGTGACCTTCTGGTTGCAAGGCCGCGCCGCCAAGATGAATCCCGCCGCCATGTTTGTGGGCCTGGTGTTCTGGGGTGCCCTATGGGGCATTTGGGGATTATTCCTTGGCCCCGCTTTGGTGGTTCTGCTCAAAGTCGCTGCGGAGAATTCGCGGCACGGGCCCGAGCTTGCCAAGCTGATGCAAGACTGACCCAGCGCACATCTCGGTTTAGGCAGGCGAATCAATATCTGCCACCCGCACCAGTTTTTTATTCACAAACTCCTGTATCCCCAAGCTCGACAATTCTCGTCCGTAGCCCGAGTTTTTAATGCCGCCAAACGGCAGATCCGATGCCGTCCACGTAGGGTGGTTTACAAACACCATGCTCGAGTCAATTTGGCTGGCTACGCGCTTGCCGCGGGCAATGTCTGTGGTAAATACCGAGCCGCCCAGCCCAAAGTCAGAATCATTGGCCAGCTTGATAGCCTCGGCTTCGTCTTTGACCGTGAACATGATCGCCACAGGACCAAAAAATTCTTCTCTGAACGCGGGATTGTCTGGCTTGATGTCAGCAAGTATCGTGGCCTGCATGAACCACCCTGGTCTGTCCATGCGTTTGCCGCCCATCACCAGCTTGGCGCCATGTTCTACCGCGCGGTCTACTTGCTTGAGTAATCCGGTTAGTGCCGACTCTGTTGACAGGGGCCCCAGCGTAGTGCTGGGGTCCATGGGGTCACCAGGCTTGAGGCTTTTCATCGCCGTTTGAAATTTTTCAAAGAAACTGTCTGCCACAGACTCCACCACGATAAAGCGCTTTGCCGCGATACAACATTGCCCCGTGTTGTTCATCTTGGCCCACATAGCCCACTTGATGGTTTTTGCCATGTCAGCGTCTTCCAGCACGATGAAAGCATCGTTACCGCCCAGCTCCATGGTCGATTTTTTCATGCTTTTACCTGCCTGCTCTGCCACCCGTTTGCCGGCATCCACACTGCCTGTCAGCGCCACGCCTTTGATACGTGGATCGTCGATGACGCGGTTCACCTGGTCGTACGAAATCATTAAATTCGTATAGGTGCCTGCGGGTGCGCCAGCATCCAGCCAAAGGCGTTCAAACGCCTGCGCGCACTGCGGCACGCACCCTGCATGCTTGACCATCACCACGTTGCCTGCCATGATGTTGGGTGCCGCAAAACGAACCAGCTGGTAATACGGAAAGTTCCATGGCTGTACGCCAAACAGTACGCCCAGCGGGGTGCTTTCTACCATCGCCTCGCCAGAGCTGGGTTTGAGCTGAACGGGTGCTAAAAAGGCCTCTGCGTGCTCAGCGTAGTAGTCAATAATGTCTGCACACAGCGCCACTTCACCTTGGGACTCTTCCAGGCGTTTACCCATCTCCAGCGTCATAAGCCGTGCCATCTCATCGGCGTTATCGCGCATGCCTTGGGCGGCTTTTCTGGCTATCGCTGCGCGGTGGGCAAAGCCAGTGCTGCGCCAGTTGGCGTAGCTTTTCTGCGCCGTGGCGATGGTGGCTTCCAGCGCCTTATCGCCCATCTCATCAAAAGTTTTAACAAGTTTTCCGTCATTGGGGTTAATGCTTTGGTAGGCCATTTGAAGTTTCTCGAAAAATTGATTGACCCTCCATAGTCGGGTTTGCCGTAGCGCCGCGCCATCAGTAAACACTACGTAAAGTTGTAGGAGAGCGCGCCCGCCAACTAAAGACTTTATCTAAAGTGGGCTTGCGCACAGACTGACCGGCCGCGTTGACGTACCCTACGCAAGCTTGCACTAAAAAATACATTCCATGCGTTGCACACAGTTTGAATACTCTTTTCCATTGCGAACCATCACTATGGGGTGGCTGCTAATGTCTTGGCTCGGTATTGCGGTGTGGCCCGCGCAGGCCTACGCCCAGGCCGCAGACGAGCTGCTAGCCAAGCATGCGGCCCTCAGTAGTCGTCTGCAACAGAACCAGTTTCAACGGCCGGTCGTGTTGGAGTCTACGGAGACTTCCAACCAGGTCAGGGGCGATGTTTACGCAGTGGTTGACTACCCATTCCCAGTAGTCAGCGCGGGACTCAATAGCCCAGATCATTGGTGCGACGTCCTGTTGCTTCACATCAACACCAAATACTGCCGCGCTGTGCCGGCAGCCGGCGGCACGGTGCTGAATGTCAATATTGGCAAGAAAACCCCTGAGGAGCTGGCTACGGCGGTACGAGTCCGCTTCAATTACACCGCCCAGGCGGTAACGCCCCAATATTTTGACATTCGCTTGAGTGCCAAAGACGGGCCTTTGGGAACCAGCGACTATCGCATTGCGCTGGAGGCGGTTCCTTTGACGAACGCCAAGACATTTTTGCATTTAACTTACGCATACTCGTCGAGCATGTCTTCCCGCGTGGCAATGCGGGCCTATCTGGCCACTATTGGCGCCGACAAGGTGGGCTTTACACCGCTTGCCACTACAGGTGTTGGAGCGGGGCAGTTCATTGGTGGTTTGCGTGGCCTTGCAGAGCGCAACACCATGCGCTACTACCTTGCCATCGACAGCTATCTGGAGTCTGCTAACGAGGCCGTACCAGCCAAGCAGCTAGAAAAGCGATTGCACAGTTGGTTCTCGGCCGTTGAGAGATACCCGCGCCAACTGCATGAGATGGAGCGAGAAGACTACATCGTGATGAAACGCAGCGAACACCTGCGCCAGCAAACCGCTAACTAGCATTTTAATAGCAGCTTGTGCCATGTTCTATTGGGCTTGTGGGCTAAATACCTTCCAAAAATACATCGCAGGGCATTTGGCGTGCGCCAATGCCCCGCCGATCAAAAGACTTACAAAGCAACATCCTTGCGCAAGCGCTCCAGCTCTTGCCTTACTACCTCATAGCATTCGCACGCGCAGTGTGCTAGCCCAGCGCGGTCTAGCACGCTGATGTGGCCACGGCGGTAACGGATATAGCCCGCTTGCTGGAACTTGCCCGCAACTTGAGTGATACCTTCCCGGCGCACACCCAGCATGCTGGCCACTAGCTCTTGCGTCATCACCAACTCCCCAGAGGGTATGCGGTCGAGTGTGACCAGTAGCCAGCGCGACAGTTGCTGCTCTACTGTGTGGTGCCGGTTGCATACGACCGACTGGGCAATTTGCGTCACCAGGGCTTGGGTGTAGCGCAGCAGAATGTGCTGAAACTTGCCTGCGCGATTGAACTCTTGAATCAGCAAATGGCGATCAATTCGGTAGGCGTAACCCGCAGTTTGCACAACGGCAGATGTGGTGGTGGTAGCGCCCCCCAGGTACAGCTGCATGCCCACAATGCCCTCAGCACCTACCCCAGCTACTTCGGCACCCGCACCCGACTCCAGGACATAGTGCAACGAGACAATGGCCGTAGTGGGAAAGTAGGCGTATTGCAACTGCTCGTCCTGGCCAAATAAGAGCTTACCCAAGGGAAGTAGCACCAACTCTAAAGCACCCAGAAAATGCGCAAACGCCGGCGCAGGCAGTGCTGCCAAAAGCTGGTTTTGGTCGGGCTTGTGAGGCGCTAACATGCTAGCCTGCATAGACTTTTGGTAGGAGGGGTACGTAGCTTAAAGGCGCGACGTAACTTCTACGCCAATGCCACGGTAGCCCGTAAACCGGCTGTTCTGATCAAACATGGGCTCTCCGCTGACGCGGTAGTCCTGCTTAACGCCGTTACTGTCGATCCGGCTGAATGCAAAATCGATAAATGGTTGCCTGGCGGCAATTTTCAGTTGCAGTTGGCTATGCTCATGCACGTTCCACCCAGTGCTGTTTTCGCCAATTTTTTCGCTCAAAAAAGATGTGGCTGAAATGCCCAAAGTCTCAAAAACCGGGCCCGACACGGTGGTGAACTCACCGGTGTCATTTTGCTCCCAGTACCAGTCCGATGCAAGTTCCGTGAAGCTGCGAAACCGCAGCTCGCTGTCACGCAGCTCGGCAGTGCGCTCTTCTACGGTTTTAATGAGCTCCTGGTTATAGGCATTCAATTTTTTATACAACAGTCGCACTTCCAGCGTATTTCGAATGCGTGTTTTGACCTCGAGCAAATCAAAAGGTTTACTTATAAAGTCTCGGGCACCCGCTTGCAGGGCGCGCAGCTTATGGGCGGGTTCGGCCGTTAGCACAATCACTGAAAGATAGTCGTCTTCAGTGAGCGTTTTGAGATTGGCCATCACCTCGAATCCATCCATCTTGGGCATTTTCAAGTCTAGCAAAATCAGGTCATAGCTATTTTGGCGATGCAGTTTTCGCACCTCTGTGGGGTCTGTGGTTGAGGTGATGTGCGTGTAGCCTGCATCTTCGAGCACTTGCTCAAGCAGCTGCACGTTGGTAATTTGATCGTCCACAATCAAAATACTGGCCTGCAAAATGTCGGATCCTTTAATCACGTTGCTGACTCCTTTACCGTAGGGCGACCCGCTGGCGTTTGCGTAAACGCAAGGGCTTCGTCTAAAGTTTGAAAAAATTCGTTGACCTGAATAGGTTTAGTAATGTAGCGAAAAAACCCAGCGTCCATGCCCTTTTGTATATCATGGGGCATCGCATTGGCGCTCAAGGCCAATACCGGTATGTGGGCCGTGAGCGGGTCTGCACGCAGGTTCCGCAAGGTTTCTATGCCGTTCATGCCGGGCAAGTTAATGTCCATCAGTATCACTGCGGGCTGGTGCGCTCTGGCAAATTCTACGCCCAGGCCACCATGTGTGGCGCTTAAAACCCGGTGGTGCGGGCGCTGCGCCAGCAGGTGCTCTACCAGCTCCAAACTGGCAGGGTTGTCATCCACATGCAGTACCGTGTGGCGTACCCCACCCGGGGGTAAAATTTGCTCTAGGGGCTCTAGGGGCTCTAGGGGCTCTAGGGGCGGCAGTGCGGCATTCAGCTCTATCCAAAACTCGCTACCTACTCCCACCGTGCTGTGGGCGCCTATCTTGCCGTCCATCAATTCGGTCAGTCGCTTGCACATAGCCAGCCCAATACCCGTGCCTTGCACTGCGCTGGTATCTTTACCCAAGCGTTTAAAGGGCGTAAAAAGCTCTTGCATTTTCTCGGGCAGTATGCCGTCGCCGGTGTCTTGCACACTGATCCGCACACCGCCAGAAGATTGGCTTGTGCAGGTGACATGAATGGTGCCACCAGAGCGGTTGTATTTCACCGCATTAGACAGCAGGTTGATCACAATTTGCTTTACCCTCACTCTGTCGGCATGCACATAACAGGGTGTCTCAAACTGGGGAAAAGTAATGCTGATGTCCCGTTGCTGTGCAAGAGGCCCTATCATGGCCTCGCACTCGCGCATTACGCCCGTGAGCGCCAAAGCCTCGGGTGTCATCGGTAGCGCACCCGATTCAATGGCAGCCAAATCTAGCGTATCGTTGATCAATCCCAGCAGGTACCAGCCGGCTTTGACAATGTGCGTCAAACTCTGTTTTTGCTTGGGAGATGGCGGCGGTGTGCCCGCATCGATCAACTGGGCAAAGCCTAAAATTGCGTTCAATGGCGTGCGCAGTTCATGGCTCATATTGGCCAAAAACTCCGACTTGGCCTGGTTGGCTTTGTCCGCAGCAGCCATCGCTTCCTGGAGCTTCAATTCTGCCAGCTTACGCTTGGAGATATCGTTGAACAATAAGGCTACTTGGTGATGCTCTGGCCCATCAAAGCGGAACGCATAAACATCGTACCAACGGTGCAATGGCTTGGAGTACTCCTCAAAACGAACCGCTTCACCCGTCAAGGCAACCTTGCCAAAAGCTTCGATCCAATGCAGCTCCATATTGGGCACCAGCTCGCGGATGGTTTTGTTACGCGCGTCGGCCAAGCCGGTTTGCTGCTGGAATGACTGGCTTGTCTCTAAAAACCGGTAGTCCACCGGGTGGCCTTGCGCGTCATACAGCATTTGTACGATACAGTAGCCTTCGTCAATAGAATTAAACAGCGTGCGGTAGCGCTCCTCAGACTTGCGCAGCACTTCTTCGGCCTGTTTGCGCTCTGTAATGTCAAGTAGCGCCAGTAAACCTGTTGTGGGGTGTTGGTTGCCTTCTGCCAGCGGTGAGAATTCAATTTTTTTGCGTGCACTCAGCCATAGGGTAGACCCGTCGGGCCTGATGACGCGGTGGTCGACAGTCATGAATCCGTCGCCCAGGGGGTCGAGCGACTTGGCCATTTTGCTCAGTATTTCGGCGCGGTCGTCGGGATGGAAGCGGGCGTGCACGTCGCTACGCGGAATGGGGGTATTGCCTGGCAGAGCCAGCAACGTGGCCGCAGCGTCGCCCAGTGTGATGGTGTCTTCTATATAGTTCATGGTGCCTAATCCAAGGCCAGCCACATTGACACCAAGGTGCAGCTTGGCTTCGCTGGCCCGCAGTGCCTGCTTTATTTTCGTGCGCTCGGCTATCAAGGCAAAGCGCCCTACCGCATTTTCTATGGCGCGTGTCATGCTGTCTGGGGTGTTGTTTTTTTTGCCAATAAAGTCTTGCGCTCCAATGCGCAGCAGTGCTGCGCCGTCATGTTGGCTTGTACCGGTAATGACAACCACGGGTGCCAGGCCCGTGCCTTTTGTTTCGCCCATGGCTGTTAATACCGCGTGCGCATTCATGTCGGGTAAATAGTAGTCCAGCAGTACGCAGTCGTATGGGCTGCCTTGCTTGTCTCGGATGGCCATTAGCCCGCTACTTCCCAGCTCAGCCTCATCAAATACGTAGCGGCGATCCGAACCGCGCAACAGCATTCGGCGCATGTCGGCCCGGTCGTGAGCGTTGTCGTCGATGATCAAAATATGCCAAGGCGTATCGGTCATGGTATGTGTATCGGTTCAAAAGGGGACACCACACTGTTTAGCCAGTAGTTAAATATATGCTGCAATACCAGCAAATGCAATGCATGGTTGACGGGCTTCACGTGGTAGGCATTTACGCCGTTGGCGTAGCAAAAATTCAGATCTCTTGGGTTGGCCGATCCGCTCAGCACCACCACGGGAATGGCACGCAAGCGCGCATCTTGTTTGATCTGAATTAACGCTTCTCTGCCATCGCTTTGCTGCGTGTTCAGGTCTAGCAGCACCATAGCTGGCAGTGCCTGGTGCGTATCTGCCAGCTCGCGCAGCTGGTGCAAGCAGGCGTCTCCCGACGTGGCACGCACAATACCATTGGGTACGGCGCAGTGTTTGGCAGCGTCCAGGATAGACTGATAATCTTCCTCCATGTCTTCTAACACCAAGATAGGGCGTGTGTGCATCATGGCTTGCTCTCTTGGGCGTTGGAGAGCGTAAAGTAAAAGGTGCTGCCAGAACCTTCATTTGATTCCAGCCACACCCTACCGCCATGGCGCTGTACCAGCTTTTCAACGATGGTCAGGCCAGCGCCCACGCCACCGCCAAATTCATCCCGGCCATGCAGCCGCTTGAACATCCGAAATACCTGGTCAAAATGCTGCGGTGCAATTCCGATGCCGTCATCGCGTACATAAAAAATAGTCTGTCCGCCAGTTTCCACTGGCGCAAGCACTGTCGCACCATGCTCATGTGGTGCCAGATAGCCAACCTCTATGCGGGGGGAAATTTGCCCGGTGTATTTAACCGCGTTACTCAATAGATTGCTAAATATTTCACGCACCCGTACGCGGTCACATAGTACGGTGGGCAGCGGGCGAGGCAAATCGGCGCTGTACGTATTGTCCGCGCGGCGCACGCCGATCATTTCCAGCGCCTCTGCTAGCACTTCGTTCAAGTCAACGGCTTGAAGTTCAAGATTCGTTCGACCCACACGGGAAAAGTGCAGCAAGGAGTCCAGCAGGCTGTCCATTCGCTCGGTCAGGCGCATGAGGCTCTCCAGGCGCCTTCGGTTCTCGGTGTCCTGCGCTTGGCTGTTCTCCAGCAGTTGGTGCGCGTAGCGGTGTATGCCCCGCAGCGGCTCCTTCAGGTCATGGGAGGCAACGTACGCAAAAGCGTCTAGTTCTTCATTGCTGCGGGTCAGGTCCAGGTTCACCTGTGCCAGCCGCTCAGCGCGGCTGACGACCATTTCCATAACCAGCACCTGTAGGCGCTGGGCCGACTCAACCTCCATCGGAGACCAAGGCAGTGAGCGTAACTTCACCGACTCTTCAAACAGTGCAAAAGAGCCGCGCGGGCTCAGGCGCTGTCCATTGGGGCCTGGTACCAGTGGTTTGTCATGGGGGTTGCCTGCCCACCGTACCGTCTGTATGGTTTCAGGCCGAAACCACAGGATAACGTCTTTGCGAAGGCGCGAGATCCGCACTGCCAGTACGCCGCTGGCGACACTCGCTATTTCTGCACCAGCAGGGTACAGGCTGCTAAGCGCATCGGTACCGAAAACCGAGCGGGTGCCAGAGCTGAACTCAGGGCGGTGGTCAAGCCAGGCCGCCAGGGCGTTAAGCTGTGCTTCGGTAGGTGTTTTTCCCGCGCACCACCAACGGTCCAGGTGGTACAGCGCCGCGCCTTCGGCGTCCATTGCGTCCAACAAGGAGGGCTGGCTATCGGACAGCGCCATTAAATCGCCCTCCAGCGCCGCCTTGCGAACCAGCTGTTGGTGCACTTTGTCCAGCTTGAGCCGGTAGTTAAGCTGCTCGTTGTGCTCTGCGGCTTTTAGTTGCAGTGAGGCCACTTGGGCCAGCAGCTCGCACGCAGATCGCACCTGGTATGAAAAATGGGTGGGCTTGTAATGGTGACAAGCAATCAAACCCCATAGCTCGCCGTCCACCAGTATGGGCATAGTCAGCGTGGCGGCCACGCCCATATTGGCGAGATATTCGGTGTACATGATGGAGGCACCCCGTAGCGCGCAGTGGGTCATGTTCAGCGGCCGCCCGGTGTCAGGGTTAGCCAGGGGCATCATTTCTACCAATGGGCCCGCCGCGTTAGGCAGCGGCCGGATCCAAATGCGCTTGAACATGTCGCGTGTGGGTTGCGGAATGTCGCTCTCAGGGTAGTGCAAACCCAGCCATGCGGGCAGATCCTCACGCTTATTTTCGGCAAACACCTCCCCATGTTTATCGGGATGAAAGCGGTACACCATTACCCGGTCCAGGCCGGTAATGCTGCGCACCTCGCGGGCAACGCTCTGGCAAAAATCCCGCAAACTGCCAACGGCTTGCAATCTGCTGATAGATGCTTTCACCAGTGAAAAAATGTCGTTATCCTTAGTGTCACTGGTTCTGCCGGTAGGCTCAAACTCCACTACCACGACGCCGTCTGCAGTGTGAACGCACACGTCTAGCGTAGCGACGCCTGCCTGGGCTGGCAAGGTGAAGGCGTACAAGGTGCTGCCTTGCACGGGTTCGTGCTGCAGCAGCGCGCGCAAGCGCGTAAAACCGCTTGCACCTACCACCTTGGAAACGCTCTGGCCCAGCAAGTGTTCAGGTTTCTCGCCCAAGTACTGCGCAGTATTTTCGCTGGCCTGCAAAATGGTTAAATCCGCCGGGCGCAGCACCAGCAGGGCGCCGTGGGCTTGTATGCAGCCCGGTGTTTGCACGGGCTCACTCGCGCAGTTGGTTAAGCTCAGGCCGTGGCGCTTGATGCTGTAGAGGCCATCGTGCCAGGGCAGTTGCGAGGTATCGGGTGGGTTGCTTGTCATGGGCCAGTGGCTTCATCTTGCGTTGTTGGAAATAACCACTGGTCGAGCGTGGCAAAAGTTTGGTTGGCACTGGCAATGATGTCTTCCTCGCTGCCCGTGTCTTCAGCGTTGAGCATCATCATCTTGCAAAATGCCAGCCAGTGCGGTCCCGTTTGGGCCCCGTAGCCACTAAAGAATGCACAGCCAGATTGGGGCGTGACTCCCAAGTTAGCCTCTAAGTGTTTGGTAATAATCTGCCCGCCCAGGGTGGCACCTTCCAATACATACAGGCACCCTAAAAGATGGGCCGGCGTCTCGGTATTGGGCAAATTTTGGCACCGCGGTAGCCGGGCCAGCGTCTCACAGGTGTCGCCCATAGCGAGCAGGTCTTGCTCAAGGGATGGGGTCTTATGCCGTGGCGCGTACCAAAAACCAAGGCTTTCCCACCACGGCAGTGCCAGCAGCCTGGCCTCCAGCGGGGCATAGTAGCCAAAAAACCTGCGAGCGCATTGGCGATAAACTGGGTGCGACAGGCGCGGATCGAGCAAGGGTAGCTTTTGCTCTAACGCCGCATGGCGCAGACTGGTGGCCTGTTTGAGACGTTTTAGGATCATAGCTAGGCCTTAAAAAAGTCTAACTATCATCGCCGCCTTCGCCGCGCCTGTATGTGCGCTGGCGCACATAAGCGCGTTAATCGAACCCAGAAACTCCCGGGGAAGGCGTTGCGCAAGGCACCCACATGCAAATTACGTCGCAATTGGCTACTAAAATAATAGCAATTTGCGCCCCACTGTATTAGGCTTTGGCACTATTTCTTTCCAATATCGCCTGGGACGCGTAGATGGCCTGCAAACCAGGCTAGCCCACTTGGCTAAAGCCGGTAAAGTGGCCGGTAATCGCCAGCCGGCGAAGCGTTAGCGTTTTGGGACAACGATGACGGTGCCACCTGTAGCGCCAGTGTTACCGGTGGCCCCAGTGTTACCTGTCGCGCCAGTCTCACCCATTGCGCCAGCGCCGCCCGTTGCGCCGGCTCCCCCAGTAGCGCCGGTGTTTCCAGTTGCACCGGTATAGCCAGTGGCGCCTGTGCCGCCGGTAGCGCCGGTGTAGCCAGTACTCCCTCTGGCGCCAGTGTCACCGGTAGCGCCCTGTGGCCCGGCTGGCCCTGCTGGGGCGGTGATACAGGCGCTCAGGGTGAGTGTCGTCAAGGCTATAGCGGTCAAGTGTAAATATTTCATGGTAATTCCTTCTGGTTGGACAATGAGAAGCACTCCTGTTAATAGAGTGATTTTCCAGACTTGATAAGGATCTGGAGAATACTTGGAGCGATGGTTGATCAGACCATGCCATCTACTTGGATGAGAATTTACAGCGCTGGCTGCGTGGCTACGTTTTTATCAAAGTTGATTGCAGTGCCGGCCAAAAGCCTGCCATCTGTCGTTGCACCGGTTTTCATGGTGATAGATGTTTTAGAAATAATGACACCTTTAAATTTTGACGTGGTGCCAATGTCCGCAGCGGCAAATGTTGCCCAAAAAACGTTCTTCGGCAGAGCACCACCTGCAAGAATAATCTGCACGCCTGAGCTGACGGAAAGGCCTTGTGCAATCTGAAATATCCAAACATCATTAGGGCCTCCTGAGAGGGTGACGTTGGTGGGAATTACAACGCCAGTGCCCCATCTATAAGTGGCAGGGCCAAGCGTGAGCCCACCGATATTGCCAGCGCCCAGTTCGGTGTAGTCAGGGGCTCTTGAATTAGCGTCAAGATAGGCAATGGCCTTCGAGCCAATGGCAGCGGTCAACCGAACCGGGTCCACCACCGTGCAGGGCAAAGGCCCGGTGTTGTTCACGTCGTAAATAACGCCAGACACTTGCGCGCAGGTGAGGCCTATGCCAGCACCTGTTGCAGGACTTAAGCCTACATCACCGGTAATGACAGAGCTCGGAACGTTGGTAATAGCTGACTCGGCTAGGACAACAAAGTTGACCGCCGCGCCTAAGTTTACGGGCGCCGGGCCACGCCCTAAACCGCCATCCCCCGTACCCACGCCAGCCCCTGTTGCCGTGGGTGTATGGGGTGTATTGAAGGTATTGACTGCATCATCGCCACCACATGCGGTCATCGTTGCAGCCACTACTAAAGCAGAAAGCCAGGACAGTTTTTTGCCACGCGGTGTAAGGTTTTTCATCTTCATTCCTTCTCAACTCGAAAATCGGGATACGTTGTGCGCTACAACATCTGCGCGCCTCGGCGCAGCTGTTGACAACGCAATGTTCCGTTTTTCCCCTGCGCCTGTCTGTCTGTTGGCGAACATAAGAGAGACAAATGCAGAAAGTTTATTGAAGCGGGGACCGATACAAAGGCGACAGAAATGAAACTATGCGGTTTGTAACCTCTTTGGGATCGTCAAATGTCTCGTGTGTGCCGCCACACTCCATTAGCGTGACGTTGCTGCGTCCTCGGTTGTGCAAAATGCGGCGTGCGTCAGCAATCGGGACAGTATCGTCTTGCAGCCCGTGGACAAGCAGGATAGGGCAACTTGTTTTCGCCAGTGTGTTGACCGGAGCAATATCATCAAATCGCGCACCAATCACCCGCTCCAGATAGCGGTTAACCAGCCAACCCAGTGGCCAGTAAGGAACGCGCTTGGCGTGAAACCATCGGCGCATGAGTTGCTCAGGGTGTGCAAACGCCGCTACGCTGATGGCCGCCCGCAGGTCGTGGCGCCGAGAGGCGCATAGCAGCACAGCTGCACCGCCTACCGAGTGGCCCAAGGCCACCAATCGCCCGGCATCTACACACTGTTGCGCTCGCATCCAGTCTAAAGCGTGGTCCAAGTCCTCGGCAAAACGCGGCAGAGAGCTGTGATCGTCCGCGTCGCTTCTGCCGTGGTTGCGCGACTCCATGAGCAGAACAGCGTAGCCCGCACTATGTAGCGCTTGCGCAGCTGGTAAGAGATTGCTTGCGTTGCCGCCCCAGCCATGCAACAGCACAACTGCCGGGCTGGACGCTTGCCGCGGCTGCCTGCAAACACTGGGTACAAACCAGGCAAAAAGGCCCAATCCTTGCGCCGTAGGTATGCGAACAGCGTGCGCAACCATGCCGTGCGCTTCTGGATCAGACCCAGTCAGATCACTCGCTGGCGCCAATACGGCATGCAGCCGATGGCGCAGGTTAAAAAATTCGCCGATATTTTGCACAATAGACAACTTGTTGAACTTGGCGTCCAATATTCTGTGCCAACCGCCAGGTGAAGTCAAAGGGATCTCGTGGGCAGTGCAAGCTCTCAAACCCAGAAAAAAGGCCAACCTTTCGGTTGGCCAAAGGGGGCAGAAAAATGTCCAGGTAAATTATTGAACGCGGCGTTCAATAACGATTTGCTCTACTTCTACGCGGCGGTTTGGCTCCAGGCATTGAATCAGCGCAGTCATGTTCTTGTCAGTGCAGGTAACCACTGGGTTGCTTTCGCCTTTGCCGACGGCCGACATTCGGCTGCCAGCTATACCCTTATTGGTCAAATACGCTTTCACTGCATTGGCGCGCCGCTCAGAAAGACCTTGGTTGTACTTGTCTGTACCCAGGCGGTCGGTGTAGCCGGTAATCACGACATTGGTCACGTCGCTATTGCGGCCCAGGGCCTCTGCAATTTCATCCAGCTTCTTCTGCGGCATGCGCAACTGCGAGCTGTCAAAAGCAAACAGCTCAGTAGCCGACAGCGTGTAACGCTCAAACTTTGGAGCAGGCGGTGGCGGTGGGGG
>JAYUHM010000030.1:0-18454 GCA_043766985.1 Polaromonas sp. | reverse complement strand
TCCACAAAGCCTCGGCCAGTCTCTGCGCATCGTGGTGGTGGCCCCCGATCTGGCCATCGACCAGAACGACGAGCACGCCGTCAGCCAGGCCCAGCGCTCGCGCAGCCTGCGCATTGGCTTGCTTGAAAATGGCTTCAACCTGGTGGCCGTGCTGCCCGCAGACACCTTTCTGAGGGAGCGCATTGCCCAGTTGCAGCCGGACATGATCATTGTGGATGCCGAAAGCGAGGCACGTGATGCACTGGAACACGTGGTGATGGCCACGCGCGACGAGCGCCGCCCCATCGTCATGTTCACCAACGACAACGACACCTCGCACGTCAAAGACGCTGTGGCTGCCGGTGTGTCGGCCTACATCGTGGCGGGCTTGGCCCCCGAGCGGATTCGCCCGATTTTGGACGTCGCCATGGCCCGCTTTGAACACGAGCAAGGCCTGCGCCGGGAGATAGCGGACGCCAAAGGCGAGCTGCAAGAGCGCAAGGTGATTGACCGGGCGAAGGGTTTACTGATGCAGCGCCAAGGGCTAAGCGAGCAAGCGGCGTATGACAAGCTGCGCAAGACGGCCATGGACAAAGGGCTAAAACTGGGCGATGTGGCGCAGCGCATGCTGGATGTGGCGGATTTGCTGGCCTAGCGCGCTGAACCAAGTTTCGCACGTAAATTGTGCAGTGCACAAAAGTAGTGCTCCCAGGGCTGAAATACAGCACTTAGATAGTCAAATTGGCCACCAGCCCAATAGAACATAGCACAAGAAGCTATGCTAATCATAGTGTCCACTGTCCCCGCCTGCACTGATTCCCGGCGATACCCAAGTCAAAACCACGCCCAAAGCCGCGCCAAACCTCACCCAACTACAAGCCTACGGCTACGGCGCAGCGCCTGGGTGATCCCTTGTGCCGCCAGCTCTGTAGCCCGGAAGAATGTGGGATCAGAAACGTCGGTGTTTGAGCGCTTGCGCGAGTTTCGACGTTTCTGATCCCACATTCTGAGGATTGCAGAGCTCCGCCCGCAGGGCACACGGCAGTAGGGTCACCCAGGCGCTGCGCCGTAGCCGTGGGCGTGCCGTGACAACACAAAAAACTTGGCACGCATTTCGCTAGTACCCCTACAAGGGTCATAGACGACCCACAGGTTCACCGGTGTGCACAAAGGCGTGCACACCAACGCACCATCCCAGAACGAAGGCGTTCTCGGCGCATACAGACACACCCGCACACAGCGCGGGGACGCACCCGCACAGGGCGCAGGTCTGCATGTCGCAGAGAGCGCCTTTTTTGCTTTGTTTTTTTGTTTTATTTGGAGAAACCACATGATGAATGACTTGCTACAAGCCAAACTGAGCCGCCGCAGCGTATTGCAGGCGGGTGCCGTAGGTGCCGCTGGCATTTCTTCGGCCCTGCGCAGCGTGGTCTATGCACAAGGATCTGACGCGCCCGAGAAGAAAGAAGTCAAAATTGGTTTTATCCCCCTCACCGACTGCGCCAGCATTGTGATGGCTTCGGTGCTCGGCATTGACCAGAAATACGGCGTCAAAATTATCCCCAGCAAAGAAGCCTCATGGGCCAGTGTGCGTGACAAGCTGCTGAGTGGCGAGAACGACATGACCCACCTGCTCTACGGCATGGCCTACGGCACCCAAATGGGCATTGGTGGCCCCAAGCGCGACATGAATGTACTGATGACGCTGAACCACAATGGTCAAGCCATCACATTGAGCAAAAAAATCGCTGATAAAGGCGCGGTAGACCTGCCAGGTTTGGCCAAACTGATGAAGACCGAAAAGCGCGAATACACCTTTGCGCAAACTTTCCCCACCGGCACGCACGCGATGTGGCTTTACTACTGGCTGGCCAGCGGCGGCATTGACCCCTTGCAAGGTGCCAAAGTGATCACCGTACCGCCGCCGCAAATGGTAGCTAACATGCGCGTAGGCAATATGGACGGCTACTGCGTGGGCGAGCCGTGGAACCACCGCGCCATTGCCGACGGCATTGGCATTACTGCAGAGACCACGCAAGGCATATGGAAAGACCACCCCGAAAAAGTGCTGGGCACCACCGCCGACTTTGCCAGGCAAAACCCCAATACCTGCCGCGCTGTGACGGCCGCCATCATCGAAGCAGGCAAGTGGATTGACGCCAACTTGGCCAACAAAAACAAAATGGCTGAGACGATTGCAGACAAGAGCTATGTCAACACCAGCGTGGACGTGATCAACCAACGCATTTTGGGCCGCTACCAAAACGGCATGGGCAAAACCTGGGACGACCCCAACCACATGAAGTTCTATAACGATGGCGTGGTGGGCTACCCGTATTTGTCTGACGGCATGTGGTTTCTCACACAGCACAAGCGCTGGGGTTTGCTGAAAGACCACCCTGACTATTTGGCCGTGGCCAAGGCCGTGAACCGTACCGACATTTACAAGCAAGCTGCATTGGCCGCCAAAGCCAACGCGCCTAAAGGCGACATGCGCAGCAGCAAGTTTATCGACGGCATTACTTGGGACGGTACCAACCCGGCCAAGTATGCCGACAGTTTCAAGATCAAAGCCTGAAGGAGCGCACGATGGTTGCCGCAGTATTCCACTCGCCGTTTTCAGCACCTCCCGACGCTACAGACAAGGCCAAAGCTACTTCTAAACTAGTAGCGTACAGCGCCTATTCTGAGGCGGATAAAGACAGCAACGCGTTCAAGATTGGTGCTGAGTCCAGTGCGGCTTCAGCGCAAGCGACAAAGATAGGGTATGACTGGCGCGGCTTGTGGCTTAAAGTGGCACCGCCCATTTTGGGGCTGGCACTATCAGTGGGCATTTGGGCCATGGTGTCAGTCACCAGCACCAACAACTTCCCCTCGCCATGGGCCACAGCGCAGCAGGCGGTGCAGGTGTTTAGCGACCCGTTCTACCAAAAAGGGCCTAACGACCAGGGCATTGGCTGGAACATCTGGAGCTCGCTCAAACGGGTAGCAGTAGGCTTTGGCTTAGCGGCACTGGTGGGTATTCCGATGGGTTTTGCCATCGGGCGCTTTACGTTTTTAAGTCGCATGTTCAACCCCCTCATCAGCCTGCTGCGCCCCGTGTCGCCACTGGCGTGGTTACCGATTGGCCTGCTGGTATTTAAGGGTGCCCACCCAGCGGCTATTTGGACGATTTTTATCTGCTCCATCTGGCCGATGGTGATCAACACCGCCGTAGGCGTACAACGCGTACCTAGCGACTACATGAACGTGGCGCGTGTGCTCAATCTCTCCGAATGGAAAATCATCACCAAAATTCTCTTCCCCGCTGTCTTGCCCTACATGCTCACTGGCGTGCGCCTGGCCGTAGGCACCGCGTGGCTGGTGATTGTGGCCGCTGAGATGCTAACGGGTGGCGTGGGCATCGGCTTTTGGGTGTGGGACGAGTGGAACAACCTGAACGTCAAAAACATCATCATCGCCATTTTTGTGATCGGTTTGGTGGGCTTGGTGTTGGAATACGCCTTGATCAAACTGGCATCGGCATTCACCTATGAGGAGGTCGCATCATGAGCAGCAAATACATTGAAATTACCGGCGTTGAGCAAACTTTTAAAACCGCAAAAGGTTTGTTCCCTGCGCTCAGGGACATTAACCTGACCGTAGCGAAGGGAGAGTTTGTTACCTTGATTGGCCACTCGGGCTGCGGCAAGTCCACGTTGCTCAATCTCATCAGCGGCCTGGCTACCCCTAGCGCTGGTGCGCTGCTATGCGCCAACAAAGAGATTGTCGGCCCCGGCCCCGAGCGGGCGGTGGTGTTTCAAAACCATTCGCTCCTGCCATGGCTTACCTGCTTTGACAATGTGTACCTGGCAGTAGAGCGCGTGTTTGGCGCGTCCAGCATTGTCAATGGCCGCACGGCTGAAAGCAAAACCCAGCTGAAGGAGCGTACCGACGCGGCGCTGGCCATGGTGGGCTTAACTGCAGCAGCACACAAACGCCCCGGCGAAATATCGGGTGGCATGAAGCAGCGCGTAGGCATTGCCCGCGCGCTCAGCATGGAGCCCCAAGTGCTGCTGATGGATGAGCCCTTTGGCGCGCTAGACGCACTCACCCGCGCCAAGCTACAAGACGAGCTGCTGCAAATTGTGGCCACCACCCACAGCACCGTGGTGATGGTGACGCACGATGTAGACGAAGCCGTGCTGTTGTCTGACCGCATTGTGATGATGACCAACGGGCCCGCCGCCACCATTGGCGAGGTGCTGCACGTCGATCTGCCCCGCCCACGCAACCGCGTGGCGCTGGCCGAAGATGCGCGTTACGTGCACTACCGCAAGGCCGTGATCGACTTCCTCTACACGCGCCAGGCGCATGTGGAGAGCCGGGCTGCTTGATAACCCACGCGGAGGGAGCTGGCCGACGGTGCATTCAGCTTCTTGTACGGGAGCTAGCCGACGGTGCATTCAGCTACGCGGCTGTCCCCCGTGTTGGCCTGGGGCCAACTACTCCTCCTTTATGCCGCTTCGCTGAATGCACCGTCGGCCAGCTCTTGGGGACGTGGTGGCGATCAACCGTCGCGCATCCACCCGGTTCACCGCCCTGGCGCTTGGTGTGTACGGCGTAGCGGCATCAAGGAGGAGGCAGCGGCCCTAGGCCGTCACGGGGGACAGCCGCGTAGCTGTACACACCAAGCGTCAGGGCGTACACACCAAGGCCAGGGCGTACACACCAAGCGCCTGGCCGTACACACCAAGCGCCAAGGCGTACACAAACCCTGGTGCCCGATCCGCAGACATTCAAACTTCACTAGCGCGCCCTTAAAACCTGCATTTTTAGTGGCACACCCCTTGCATGTTGCCCCAGATCAAAGCAAGATGTTGCTTTGTGGGACTACATGCTATGGCGATGAACACGGAAACCTCTGCAAAACCATCCAGTCACATTCGGCTTACCTCGCACGCGGGCGGCTTTGGCGCGCGGCCCATCCACTGGGGGGCCGCCACGCCGCTGGAGCGCGGGCCGCTGGTGGGCACCACCACTACCCGCAGCAACCGCAATGTGATTGGCACCCACAGCGGCAGCTACAGCGTGTACCGCGCCCTGGCCGTGGCAGCGGGCGCGCTGGACAAAAACCATAAAGCCGACCTGACCAACACCTCCCCCACCGACCGCATTGGCCCCCACCCCAGCTGGAGCCAGCCGGGGCGCATTGTGTCGATGGACCCGTGGGGGGCCGAGATAGGCCTTAACTTTAAAGACGAGCTGGCTGCGGGCTACGACATCAAGCCCACCATAGCGGTGACCAAGGCGCATGTGATCTTGCCCGAGATCATGGAGGCCTTGCAAAAAGGCCGCCTGAAGGCCGACGGCAAATACCTTACTGCAGGCGGCGCCGCCATGGTAACCAAGGCAGCGGTAGAACCCGTGTGGTACCTGCCCGAGGTAGCCACGCGCTTTAACTGCAGCGAGGCCGACCTGCGCCGCGTGCTGTTTGAAGAAACCGGCGGCATGTACCCCGAGCTGGTAACCCGCTCTGACCTGGAAGTGTTTTTACCGCCCATTGGCGGCCTCACGGTCTACATTTTTGGCGACCCGCAAGACCTGGCCAACCCCAACGTGGAGTTAACCGCCCGTGTGCATGACGAGTGCAATGGCTCTGACGTGTTTGGCAGCGACATTTGCACCTGCCGCCCGTACCTGACGCACGCGATTGAAGAGTGCATCATCGGCGCGCAAAAAGGTGGCGTGGGCCTGTGCGTGTACTACCGCAAAGAAGGCCGCGCGCTGGGCGAGGTGACCAAGTTTTTGGTTTACAACGCACGCAAACGCCAAGCCGGCGGCGACACCGCTGGCAACTACTTTATCCGCACCGAGTGCGTGGCCGGCGTGCAAGACATGCGCTTTCAGCAGCTCATGCCCGACGTGCTGCACTGGCTGGGCATCCGCAAAATTCACCGCTTGGTGAGCATGAGCAATATGAAATACGACGCCATCACCGAGTCGGGCATTGAAGTGGTGGAGCGGGTCAACATACCTGCTGACCTGGTACCCGCAGACGCGCAGGTAGAGATGGATGCCAAGATGGCGGCGGGCTACTTTACACCGGGTGTGGTGCCCAACGCCGGGGAACTTCTAAAGGCCAAAGGGCGGGGCCTGGATATTTGAACGACTATGCAATACTATATATTAAATAGCAGCTTGCGCTTTACTCTATTGGGCTTATGACCGAAAGCATTGAAGAACTGTTTAGTACACGCACCACGCGCGCACGCGCGGCTGCGCTTGTGGCGCATGCTCGCAGTGGTGCGTCCAGCTACTTTGCGGTGCATGACCGTGCCATGCCCGCTGCTGCTGATTTGGTAGCCCACGTCACGCGTGACCGCTACCCCAGCTTGGCCATCCCGTACCACAGCCGCTGGCGGCATTTTGAGGCGGGTGGCATAGACCGCCGCGCCATGCTGGGCAAGGCGGCCAACGACCCGCACGTGTTGATTGATCTGGTGGTGGTAAGCGTGCTGCTAGACGCGGGCGCAGGCCCGCAGTGGCATTACAAAGAAGCCCCTGGCCACGGCAAGGCCGGGCAAATCTTGACGCGCTCCGAAGGGCTGGGCGTTGCCAGTTTTTATGCTTTTACGGAAGGGCTATTTTCCAGCGACCCGGCCCAGCCCCTGCGCTGCGACGCCGTGGGCCTGCAACGCATCAGCGCAGCGCAGCTAGGCCAGGCTTTTCAGGTAAGTGACACCAACCCTTTGGTGGGCCTGGAAGGGCGCGCGCATCTGCTGCGCCGCCTAGGTAAAGCCATGGCCGAACAGCCTGAGGTGTTTGGCAACCCGGCGCGGCCCGGCGGCCTGTTTGACGCCGCCATGAGGGCGGGCGGGCCGATCACAGCGCACCAGTTGTTAACCATTCTTTTGCAAACCCTGTCGCGCATTTGGCCCTCGGGCGGCGTGTTAGCCAACACCGCAGTGGGCGACTGCTGGCCCCACAGCGCCTTAGGCAATGCGGACAGCGCGCAGGGCTGGATACCGTTTCACAAGTTGTCGCAGTGGCTTACCTACTCGCTGCTGGAGCCGTTTGAGTGGGCGGGCGTGCCTGTGGGTGGCCTGCAAGAGCTGACGGGCCTACCAGAGTACCGCAACGGCGGCCTGCTATTAGACGCAGGCGTGTTGGCTTTTAAAAACCCCAGCCTGGCCGCCCAGCGCTACCGCGCCCAGGACGAACTGATTGTGGAATGGCGCGCCCTGACCGTCGCCCTGCTGGACGAACTGGCCCCCATGGTGCGCCAACGCCTGGGAAAAACCGAGGCCGAGATGCCCCTGGCCTGCGTGCTGGAAGGCGGCACCTGGGCGGCGGGCCGCGTGTTGGCACAGCAGTTGCGGGACGGCAAGCCCCCGCTTAATATTGACTCTGACGGCACCATTTTTTAAAACACCTGTAGAAGAAAACCCATGAGCACTATTTACAAAAACAACGTCTTCGTCGTAGACCACCCGCTGGTGCAGCACAAGCTCACGCTCATGCGCAAGCAAGAATCGTCTACCAACACCTTTCGCCGTTTGCTGAACGAAATCTCCATGCTCATGGCCTATGAGGTTACGGCCGATATGCCAATGCAAGACATTGAGATTGAAACGCCGATGGAGAAGATGACCGGCAAAGTGATTGACGGGAAAAAACTGGTGTTTGTCAGCATCTTGCGTGCAGGCAACGGCATTTTGGAGGGCATGCTGAACGTGGTGCCCGGTGCGCGCGTAGGGCATATTGGCCTGTACCGCGACCCTAAAACTCTCACTGCGGTGGAATACTATTTCAAGATGCCGAAAGACATGGACCAGCGCGACATCATCGTGGTGGACCCGATGCTGGCCACTGGCAACTCGGCCATTGCAGCGGTGGAGCGGCTGAAAGAGCTACGCCCCAAGTCGATTAAATTTGTCTGTTTGGTAGGCTGCCCCGAGGGGGTAAGCGCTTTGCAAAAAGCCCACCCCGATGTACCCATCTACGCCGCCGCAATTGACCGCCAGCTGAATGACCACGGCTACATACTGCCAGGCCTGGGCGATGCCGGAGACCGCATATTTGGCACCAAATAGGCCAAAAGCCCAATAAAATAGGGCACAAAATGCTATTTTATTCATAGTGTTTTATTGTCAGTGTTGTTAACTTTAAATTGGAGAAACCATGTCAAGTTTGAACCGCCGTCATGTTGTAGCACTTGCAGCCGCACTTAGTGTGGCAGCGCCTGGCCTTGCGTTGGCGCAAGCCAAGATGAAAGTAGCCGCCATCTATACCGTGCCTTTTGAGCAGCAGTGGGTCAGCCGTATCCACAAGGCGCTCAAGGCAGCCGAGGCGCGTGGCGAGATTGAGTACAAAGCCAGCGAAAACGTCACCAACGCCGACTACGAGCGCGTGATGCGTGAGTATGCGCAGGGCGGCAACACCTTCATCGTAGGCGAGGCGTTTGCGGTAGAGGCGGCGGCGCGCAAAGTAGCCAAAGACTTTCCTAAAGTGTCTTTCTTGATGGGCAGCTCGGGCAAGCCGCAGGCGCCCAACTTCAGCGTGTTTGACAACTTTATTCAGGAGCCGGCGTACCTGAGCGGCATGGTGGCCGGCGGCATGACCAAGAGCAACAAGATTGGCATGGTGGGGGGCTTTCCTATCCCCGAGGTTAACCGCTTGATGCACGCCTTCATGATGGGGGCCAAAGAGACCAACCCCAAGGTGGAATTCAGCGTGAGCTTTATCAATAGCTGGTTTGACCCACCCAAGGCTAAAGAAGCCGCTTTTGCCATGATCGACAAAGGCGCAGACGTGATGTATGCCGAGCGCTTTGGCGTGTCTGACGCGGCCAAAGAAAAAGGCAAGCTGGCGATTGGCAACGTGATCAACACGCAGGACAAATACCCCGACACGGTGGTGGCATCGGCCCTGTGGAACATGGAGCCCTCCATTGACCGCGCATTGGCATTGGTGAAAGAAGGCAAGTTCAAACCCGAAGACTATGGCCCCTACAGCATGATGAAGCACAAGGGCTCCGAGCTGGCGCCGCTGGGTACCTTTGATGGCAAGGTACCGGCTGAGATCAAGGCCAAAGTCAAAGCCAAGGAAGAGGCCATCTTGGCAGGCAAGTTCACTGTGAAGGTGGACGATACGCAGCCTACGGCTTCTTTTAAATGATCAGTAGCCCAAACTGCAGACACTAAGTGCCTGACGCCGCGCTCGCGTTAGAGCTGGAGCACATCACCAAACGCTTCGGCGATTTGGTGGCTAACAGCGACATCTCGCTGCACGTGCAGCGCGGCGAAGTATTGGGCCTGCTGGGCGAGAACGGTGCTGGCAAGTCCACCCTCGTGTCGATCCTATTTGGCCACTACACCGCAGACAGTGGCAGCATCAAAGTGTTTGGCAAGGCCCTGCCGCCCGGCGACCCGAGGGCCGCGCTGGCGGCGGGCATTGGTATGGTGCACCAGCATTTCACCCTGGCCGACAACCTGAGCGTGCTGGACAACGTGATGCTGGGCAGTGAGCCGCTGTGGCAACCGTTCTCGCGCCGCGCCGCAGGGCGGGCCAAGCTGCTGGCGGTGGCCGGGCGGTTTGGTCTGCATGTGCAGCCAGACGCTATGGTGGCCAACCTGTCGGTGGGTGAACGCCAGCGGGTGGAGATAGTGAAGGCGCTGTACCGTGGCGCGCAGATTTTGATCTTGGACGAGCCGACTGCCGTGCTGACGCCGCAAGAGAGCGAGGCGCTGTTTGCTACCTTGCAAAAGCTGGTCGCACAGGGTTTGTCGGTGATTTTTATCAGCCACAAGCTGGCCGAGGTACTGCGGGTGTGCCAGCGCGTGGCGGTGCTGCGCTCCGGGCAGCTGGTGGCCACAGCGCCGGCCAGTGGCACTACGCAGCAGCAACTGGCGCAGTGGATGGTGGGGCATGCTGTGCCGGCACTGGCAGCTATACCGATAGCAACAACGCTGGACGAAGCTGCTGCGCCTAGCCCAGCCAACGGCACTTTCACGCCGCCAAATGCTGGCACGTTTGCAAGCCCATCAACAACAAGCACCACGCCAAGCGTGGCGTGCGCACTGCGCGGCGTGAGTGCCTTGCGCACTGCACGCAACCAAATTGTCAACGTTAACCTGACGCTGCATGCTGGCGAGATAGTCGCTATTGCCGGTGTATCAGGCAACGGCCAAGGTGCTTTGGCCGATGTGCTGTGCGGTATCTTGGCGCACAGCGCGGGCCACATTACCCTGCGCGGCGCGGCTTGGCCCGCGCAGCAGGCGGCAGCCCAGCTTACCCAGCTGGGCGTGGCGCGCATTCCCGAGGACCGGCGCGGCGTGGGCGTGGTGGGCGACCTGCCGCTATGGGAAAACGCCGTATCAGAGCGGCTGCGCAGCAGGGCGTTTGCCACCTTCGGCTGGGTGAAACGCAAGGCGGCCTGGGCGCATGCACAGCGTATCGTGCAGCAGTTTGATGTGCGCGGCGCGGGGCTGGCTTCGCGCACGGCCCTGCTCAGTGGTGGCAATATGCAAAAGCTCATTTTGGGCCGCGCCCTGCTCTCGCCCGCTGGCCACGCCAGCCCCACGCTGATCGTGGCGCACCAGCCAATCTGGGGCTTGGACATTGGCGCAGTGGCCTATGTGCACCAGCAGCTGCTAGCGGCGTGTGACGCGGGTGCGGCGGTGCTGTTGATCTCTGACGATTTGGACGAAGTGATGGCTTTGGGCGAGCGCATTGCCGTGATGCATGCAGGCACGCTGACCGAGGCGCGCCAGGCCAGCGCCTGGACACGCGAGACACTGGGCTTGGCGATGGCGGGGGCAGCGCAAAACCCGGTAGAGAGCCTTACGACATGACTTTAGGAAGCGAATCGCCTACAAGCCCAATAGAGCAGGGCACAAGCCGCTATATTTTTTATAGTTATTGCCTTTATAGGGTGAGTTAACCGTGCGCCTGGAACCTCGAACCCACCCATCGCCAGCAGCCTTGCTGCTTGCACCGCTGTGCGCTGTAGCGTTCACACTGGGCATCAGCGCGTTATTGGTGTTGTGGGCCGGCGCGCCTATGGCGTCTACGTTTGGCCTACTGCTGCAGGGCGGTTTTGGCTCGGTGTTTGCGTGGAGCGAAACCCTCACACGGGCTACGCCACTCATCCTCACGGGTTTGTCGGTTGCCGTAGCTTTTAAGGCGCGCTTGTTTAACATTGGCGCTGAAGGCCAGCTCTATGCGGGTGCACTGGCGGCCATTGCGGTAGGCGGTATGCATGGCGGTGCTGGCGTGGAATGGTCGCCCTATGTGCTGTTCCCCTTGATGATGTTGGCCGCCGCCTTGGCCGGTGCGCTGTTGCTACTATGCCCCGCTCTACTAAAAGCCAAGCTGGGCGTAGACGAAGTGGTTACCACTTTGCTGCTCAACTTTATTGTACTGCTGCTGGTAGGTGCCATGCTGGACGGGCCGATGAAAGATGCCGCCGCCATGGGCTGGCCGCAGTCTGTCGCGCTGCAAAGCGAGCTGGAGCTGGGCAAGCTGGTGGCGCAAACCCGCGTGCACACCGGGCTGCTATGGGGCGTGGTGCTGAGCGCGCTGCTGTGGGTGGTTTTGAAATTCACCACCTTTGGTTTTGATGTGCGCGCCACGGGCGCCAACCAGCAGGCCGCCGCGTTTGCCGGTGTACCCATCACCCGCACCGTGGTGCTGGTGGCCATGCTCTCAGGTGCATTGGCGGGCTTGGCAGGCGCTATCGAGGTAGCAGGCCGCACCAGCTATGTGACGCTGGACATGTCGCCCGGCTATGGCTACAGCGGCATTGTGATCGCCATGTTGGCCGCCCTCAACCCGCTGGGCGTACTGGCCGCTAGCGTGTTTATTGCAGGCGTGCTGGTAGGGGCCGACAGCATGAGCCGCGCCATCGCTGTGCCCACCTATTTGGCGGACGTGATTGTCGCCACGTCGTTGGTAGCGGTACTGGTGGCTACGCTGCTGACGCAGTACAAAATCAGGTGGCGCGGATGATTTCAGAACTACTCGACATCATCCACAACGCCGCCTTCTGGACAGCGGTGTTGCGCATTGCCACGCCGCTGATTTTGGGCACCCTGGGTGTACTGCTGTGCGAGCGCGCGGGCGTGCTGAACCTGGGCATTGAGGGCATCATGGTAGCGGGCGCCTTCACCGGCTGGCTGGCGGTGTACGCGGGTGCGCCGCTATGGCTGGGCGTGGCGGCGGCTGCCAGTACCGGCGCGGCCTTTGGTCTGCTGCATGCTTTGCTCACCGTGGGTCTGGCGCTCAGCCAGCATGTGGCAGGCCTGGGCATCACCCTACTGGCCACGGCGCTGAGCTATTTCAGCTACCGGGTGAGTTTTCCCAAAGTCACCACCCCGCCCACCATCACGGCGTTTGCGCCGATGGACTGGCTGCCCCTACCGCTGCTGAATGCGCAAACGCCGTTGACCTTGCTTGCCCTCCTGCTGGTGCCCTTTATCGGCTACCTGCTATACCGCACGCCTGCTGGTTTGGCGCTGCGCATGGTGGGCGAGAACCCGCAGGCGGCCGAGAGCCAGGGCATCTCGGTAGCGCGCACGCGCACGGTGGCTATCGTCTGCGGCTCGGCGCTAATGGGCGTGGCGGGCAGTTTTCTCACGCTATCGGCGTTCAATGCCTTCTTTTTTAACATGGTGAATGGCAGGGGCTGGATTTGCGTGGCGCTGGTGGTGTTTGCATCGTGGCGGCCAGGCAAGGCGCTGCTGGGCGCATTGTTGTTTGCGTTTTTTGACGCGTTGCAACTGCGTTTGCAGCAGTCCGGCGCAGCAGCAGAAACCTTGGCCCTGCCCTACCAGTTCTACCTGATGTTGCCGTACATCTTGTCTATCGTGGCCTTGATTGTGGTGGCGCGCAAAGCGGCGTATCCTCAGGCTTTGATGAAGCCGTACATCAAGGGGGAAAGGTAACTGTCATGTCGACCAATGCCGTCTCCGTGCATCGCTTTTTGTGTACCGCTAAGTCCGTTTGGTCGGCACGTACGCACGCAGAGGTGTTTATCATCCGCCCTCATACTGGAGTACCAGAAATCGGTCGGCTGATAAACACCTCTGCGTGCAACGACCAAGGTAGCGATCGACCCGTAGTTTCCTGTCAGACTTACCGGCGACTACGGGTAGCGCGCGACCACGTGTGCAGGCGACAAAGCGTATGCCGAACGACCGATTTCTGGTACTCCAGTATGAGGGCGTTTGGCATACGTTTTATCGCCCGTAGCGAGCTGTCCCTCGCACGTACAAGTACAAGCAAGCAAACCACTCACAACAAGAGACGACCCGCCATGCTAGACCTCCTGATCACCAACGCCACCCTCCCCAGCGGCCAAACCAACATGTCCGTCGCCGTACAAAACGGCAAAATCACCGAAGTCACACCCCACCTGCAAGCCCCAGCACACGAGACAGTAGATGCCCAAGGCCAACTGCTGTCGCCACCCTTTGTCGACGCCCACTTCCATATGGACGCCACCCTGTCCTACGGCCTGCCCAGAGTCAACCAAAGCGGCACCTTGCTGGAAGGCATTGCGCTGTGGGGTGAGCTTAAACCCCTGCTCACGCAAGACGCCTTGATCGACCGCGCGATGACCTACTGCGACTGGGCCGTAGCCAAAGGCTTGCTGGCCATTCGCACGCATGTAGACGTGTGCGACCCGCGCTTACTGGCCGTAGAGGCCTTGCTGGAGGTGAAAAAGCGCGTCGCATCCTACATCGACTTGCAACTGGTCGCGTTCCCGCAAGACGGCGTGCTGCGCGCCCCCGGCGCTATGGACAACCTCAAGCGCGCATTGGCGATGGGCGTTGACGTGGTGGGCGGCATACCGCACTTTGAACGCACCATGACCGACGGCGCGCTGTCGGTCAAACTGCTGTGCGAACTGGCCGCAGCGCAAGGCAAGCTGGTAGACATGCACTGCGACGAGTCCGACGACCCGATGTCGCGCCACGTCGAAACCCTGGCCTACGAGACCCAGCGCCTGGGCCTACAGGGCCGCGTCGTCGGCTCGCACCTCACCAGCATGCACAGCATGGACAACTACTACGTCAGCAAGCTGCTGCCCCTGATGGCCGAGGCGCAACTGGGCGTGGTGGCCAACCCGCTGATCAACATCACCCTGCAAGGCCGCCACGACAGCTACCCCAAGCGGCGCGGCATGACCCGCGTGCCCGAGCTGCTGGAGCGCGGCATCACCGTCGCCTTCGGCCACGACTGCGTGATGGACCCCTGGTACAGCTTGGGCAGTGGCGATATGCTGGAAGTAGCCCACATGGGCCTGCACGTAGCGCAAATGACGTCGCAGGCCGCCATGCGCCAGTGCTTTGAGGCAGTCACCAGCCACCCCGCCAAGCTGATGCACCTGCAAGGCCACGGTTTGCAGGCAGGCTGTAACGCCGACTTTGTGCTGTTACAGGCTCGTGACACGGTAGACGCTATCAGGCTAAGGGCCACGCGGTTAAAGGTGTTTAAACGCGGTAAAGTGATAGCCGAAACACGGCCCAGCGTGGCACACTTGCAGCTTTACCAACGGCCAGCCACGACCAACTGGCAAAATTGAACCAACCCCCTCACAGAGGACACCATGGCCCGTTACGTATTACTCTTCGTTTTAGCCATTGCCATTTTGGCGCTGGTACTTTTGATTGCTGGCCAGGCGGGCTTTTTAAGTGGCACAGACCCTAGCGACCTGGGCGTGAAAGACGGCAAGCTCAAACACCCCTCCAAAACCGAAAACTCGGTCAGCAGCCAGGCCGACCTGTGGCCTGACCACCCCATGCAGGCCTACGCCCGCATTGCACCGTTCAACACCGTGGGCGATGGCCACCTGGAGATGACCAAAATTCTAGGCATCCTGCAAGCCATGCCGCGCACCACCATCGTCCGCGAAGACAGCGGCTATATCTACGCACAGTGCACTACCCGGCTGCTCAAGTTTACTGACGACGTGGAGTTTTATCTGGACAAAACGGCGGGCGTTATTCATGTGCGCAGCGCCAGCCGCTTGGGCCGCAAAGACTTGGGCGTTAACCGCGCACGCGTAGAGCAGATCCGCGCAGCCCTGGCGCAATAACATTTACTATATATTTAATAGCAGCTTGTGCTATATTCCATTGGGCTAACAGCCTATTTTATGTAAAAGGATACCCATGAAAGCCACCTGGAACAACACCATCATTGCGCAGAGCGACGACACCGTGCTGGTAGAAGGCAACCACTACTTCCCTGCCGCGTCGCTCGACCAAAAATACATCAGCTTTAGCAATAACAAAAGCGTCTGCCCCTGGAAAGGCACCGCCAGCTACTACAGCCTGCTGGTCAACGGCGAGCTCAATGCCGATGCCGTCTGGTACTACCCCGAACCAAAGTCCGGCGCCGAGATGGTCAAAGACCGTGTGGCGTTCTGGAAGGGTGTGAAGGTCGAAGCCTAGAAAAAAAGCCTGTTCAGATCGCTCTAAACAGGCTTGGTTGGCCGCTAAGACCCCGCCGTGCTTAGCTTGCTGCGGTCTCTTCTGGCTCGGCCTTGGTCTTGCCTTTTTTCTCGGGCAGCGGGCCAATGTCCAACAACACTTTGCCTTCGGCGTCTACGTCCACGGTAAGCACACCGCCGTCCACCAGCTTGCCAAACAGCAGTTCGTCGGCCAGCGCTTTGCGGATGGTGTCCTGGATCAAACGCTGCATCGGGCGGGCGCCCATCAGGGGGTCAAAACCGGTCTTGGCCAAGTGCTTGCGCAGCTTGTCGGTAAAGGTGGCGTCCACTTTCTTCTGGTCCAGCTGGGTTTCCAGTTGCAGCAAGAACTTGTCCACCACGCGCAAGATCACGTCTTCGTTCAGCGCTTTAAAGCTGACCATCGCGTCCAGGCGGTTGCGGAACTCGGGCGTGAACAGGCGCTTGATGTCGGCCATCTCGTCGCCTTGCTGGCGCGCGTTGGTAAAGCCAATGGTGGCCTTGTTCATCGTCTCGGCACCGGCGTTGGTGGTCATGATGATGATGACATTGCGGAAGTCGGCCTTGCGCCCGTTGTTGTCTGTCAGCGTGCCGTGGTCCATCACCTGCAGCAGCACATTGAAGATGTCGGGGTGGGCTTTTTCAATCTCGTCAAACAGCAGCACGGCGTGCGGCTTTTTGCTGATCGCCTCGGTCAATAAACCACCTTGGTCAAAGCCCACGTAGCCGGGTGGCGCGCCAATCAAGCGGCTCACGGCGTGGCGCTCCATGTACTCGCTCATGTCAAAGCGAATCAAATCAATGCCCATGATGTTGGCCAGTTGCTTGGCGGCCTCAGTCTTGCCCACGCCCGTGGGGCCTGAGAACAGGAAGCTGCCAATCGGCTTGTCTGCCCGGCCCAAGCCGCTACGCGCCATTTTGACGGCGGCGGCCAGTGCTTCGAGCGCCGGGTCTTGGCCAAACACCACGTTCTTCAAATCGCGCTCGATGTTCTTCAGCTTACCGCGATCGTCGTTGCTGACGCTGGCGGGTGGGATGCGGGCGATCTTGGCCACGATGTCTTCCACCTCGGCCTTGGTGATGATTTTTTTGCGTTTGCTGGCGGGCAAGATGCGCTGCGCGGCACCGGCCTCGTCGATCACGTCAATCGCCTTGTCGGGCAACTGGCGGTCGTTGATGTATTTGGCGCTCAGCTCGGCAGCGGCTTGCAGCGCACCCAAGGCGTATTTAACGCTGTGGTGCTCTTCAAAACGGCTTTTCAGGCCCTTGAGAATATCGACTGTTTGCTCTACCGTCGGCTCGACCACATCGACCTTCTGGAAGCGGCGTGACAATGCGGCATCTTTCTCAAAAATGCCGCGGTATTCGGTGAAAGTCGTTGCGCCAATGCATTTGAGCTGGCCGTTAGACAGGGCTGGCTTGAGCAGGTTGGAAGCATCCAAGGTGCCGCCAGACGCAGCGCCAGCGCCGATCAGGGTATGGATTTCGTCAATGAATAAAATGCCATTGGGTTTGTCTTTGAGCGACTTGAGCACGCCTTTCAAGCGTTGCTCAAAATCACCGCGGTACTTGGTACCTGCCAGCAGCGCGCCCATGTCCAGCGAATACACAATGGCTTCGCCCAAAATCTCAGGCACGTCTTTTTGTGTGATGCGCCATGCCAGGCCCTCGGCAATCGCCGTTTTACCCACGCCGGCCTCGCCCACCAGCAGCGGGTTGTTTTTGCGGCGGCGGCACAGGATTTGGATCACGCGCTCGACCTCGTACTCGCGGCCAATCAGCGGGTCGATCTTGCCGTCTTTGGCCATCTGGTTCAGGTTAACGGTGTACTGCTCCAGCGGCGAGGCTTTCTCGCTCTTCTCGCTGCCACCACCCTCCTCGTTCTGCTCGGCGCCCTCGCCTGCTTTGGCGGGCTCAGGTGGATCAGATTTTTTGATACCGTGGGCGATAAAGTTAACCACGTCCAGGCGCGTTACGCCTTGCTGGTGCAAGTAGTACACCGCGTGGGAGTCCTTCTCGCCAAAAATGGCCACCAGCACGTTGGCACCGGTCACTTCTTTTTTGCCATTGCCGGTGCTTTGCACATGCATAATGGCGCGCTGGATGACGCGCTGAAAACCCAATGTGGGCTGGGTGTCCACCTCATCAGTACCCGCCACCTGGGGCGTGTTGTCTTTGATAAAGTTGGCCAGCGACTTGCGCAGGTCATCGATATTGGCCGAACAGGCACGCAGCACCTCGGCGGCGCTGGGGTTGTCCAGCAAGGCGAGCAGCAAATGCTCGACGGTGATGAACTCGTGGCGCTGCTGGCGCGCCTCGACGAAGGCCATATGCAGGCTAACTTCAAGTTCTTGTGCAATCATGGTGTGATTCCTTAGGGGGTGCCTACATGGAGAACGATATCTCTATTTAACGCTTGAAAACTAAAACGGACTCAGTCTAATTTAGGGGCTCGCTGACACATTGCAATGGGTGGCCTGATTTTTTTGCCGCCTCGGTCACTTGGTCTACCTTGGTAGCTGCTACATCTTTGCTGTACACACCGCACACGCCTTTGCCGTCCAAGTGGATTTTGAGCATGATTTGCGTTGCGGTTTCCAGATCTTTGCTGAAGAACTCCTGGATCACCACCACCACGAACTCCATCGGGGTGTAGTCGTCATTGAGCATGACCACCTGGTACAAGCCCGGTGGCTTGGTCTTCAGCGGAACCCGCTCAAGCACCACAGAACCGCCCTCGTCCCGGTCAGGTACGCGCACCGGGTTAGGGGGTGGAGTTGGGGGTTTCTTTGTAGCCATGCTTTCCATTCTATCGGGCACCCTGTATCACTGCATCACCCAACCGATCTGGTGACGATTTGATGACTATCAAGGCGCAAAAGTAAAAAAACCGCAACGCCGCAGGCGCTCTACATCTGGTCGATCATGACCTCGGAAAAGTCGCAGGTCACGCGCTTGCTGAGAATGGCTTTCTTGCCAGATGTCCGGACCGTAGATGCGGGTTGCTTTCAATTTTAG
>JAYUHM010000029.1:0-7029 GCA_043766985.1 Polaromonas sp. | reverse complement strand
GCAACGCCACGCATATTGCAGCCTAAGCCACTTAGCAAATGGGGCAGAGAGAAATTGTCAATTTCTGGTTAATAGAACAGTATTGGCCGCGTAGCCGTCCACACCAAGTGCCAGAGCGAGCACAGACACTGGACTAGAGCAAGATTCCCACACCGCAGAGCACCAGCAACACCGCAACCAGATTCAAGACAAACGAAATTTGCTTAAGCGAACAGCATCCAGACTGAATTGGACCCCACAGCTCACGCGCCGTGCAGCGCGGCCATACCCGCAAACTGCGCCATCAAAAAGTCCACCAGCACCCGCACGCGCGGCGCCAGCCCGGCGCGGTGCGGGTAAAACATGGCCATGCTGGCATCGCCTGGAATGTGCTGGCGGGCCAGCACCTCGACCAAATCCCCACGCTGCAATGCCTCAAACGCGTGGTGGCGGCCCATGCGGGCGATGCCCATGTGCAGCAAGGCGGCGTCCAAAATCACCTCGGGGTCTGAGATCAGCAGCTTGGCCGGACCCTCAAAACCCACTACCTTGCCTTTGTCTTTGAACAGCCAGGGCGTGATGCGGCCTGAGAGAAACTTCACCCGCAGCAGGTCGTGCCCGGCCAGCTCGGTGTAGTGCTTGGGCATGCCGCGCGCCTGCAGGTAGCGCGGCGTAGCCACCAGCGCCACCGACAGATTGCAGATCTTGCGCGCCACCATGCCCTCGGGCGGCTGCGTGCCCCCGCGAATGCCCACATCAAAGCCCTCACGCACCAGGTCTACCGTCTGGTCGTTCAGGCTCAGCTCTACCTGCACCTGCGGGTACTGCGCATAAAACGCCGGTAGCAGCGGCAACACAAAGCGCCGCCCAAAGCCCACCGCACTGCTCACCCGCACCAGGCCTTGCGCTGCCAAGCCCTGCGTGGCCTGCACCGAGGCCGCCTCCAGCAGGCCCAGCCCCTCACGGGTTTGCGCAATAAAGGCCTTGCCCTCTTCGGTGAGCGACAGCTGGCGCGTGGTGCGGTTAAACAGCCGCACCTTCAGCAGCGCCTCCAGCGCGGCCACGTTTTTACTCACCGCAGCGGGCGTTAAATCCAGCACCTTGGCCGCTGCGGTAAAGCTGCCGCTGTCAGCCGCCTGCACCGCGCTCACCAAGCCCGGCAGGGTAGTTTGCAGTTGCTTCATAGGTAATTTTCAACTAATAGTTGCTAATGATATGAGCCATTATGTCTTTTTCAAAGCCTGTCTGCACAGCACAATTCACCCCATCAACCACCCCTTTTTAACCAGGAGTTCAGCATGAAAGTAGCAGTTTTAGGTACCGGTTCCGTCGCCATCGCCCTAGCCAAAGGCTTTACCAGCCGAGGCCACAGCGTGGTATTTGGCACCCGCGAGGTGCAAGGCAAAACCGCGCAAGACGCGCTGGCCCAGGTGGCGGGCAGCACCGCCGCGCCCTACGCCGACGCCGCCCGCAGCGCCGACATGGCCGTGCTGGCCACCGCGTGGAGCGGCGCCGAAAACGCCATCCAACTCACCGGCGCATCCAACCTAGCAGGCAAGCTGGTCATCGACGTCACCAACCCGCTGGACTTTTCCAGCGGCAAACCCGCCTTGGCACTGGGCTTTCCCCACTCAGCCGGTGCGCAGGTACAAGCCTGGCTGCCCGGCGCACACGTAGTCAAAGCCTTCAACATCATCAGCGCCACCCGCATGGTAGACCCCCAATTCGACGACGGCGCCCCCGACATGTTCATCGCAGGCAACGACGCCAAAGCCAAGGCCACCACCGCCGACATCCTCAAAAGCTTCGGCTGGCGCAGCGCCATCGACATGGGCGACATCAGCAAAGCCTACCTACTTGAAGCCCTGGCCATGACCTGGATAGACTACGGCGCAACGCGTAACCATTGGGCGCATGGCTTTAGTTTGCTTAGTGCGCAGAAGTGAGCGTCGCACTATAGATTTAGTAGCTTCTTGTTCCATATTTTGTTGGGCTACTGGGCTGAAAGGGATGCGATCCAAGCGGATTGGCAACGCACGAGCCGCTCGCACCGATTGGCATGTCGGTGGCTAAGGTTCCATGCCGGCGCGGGACAGATTTCATCTCACTTTAGATATCGGACATACGATTGCAGGTATCCCCAAAACTGCCAAACTATTGATCAGCCTCTTACTTTTGAGGGGGGCAATATACGGGAGGTTAGGCGTCAACGGCGGAGGAATGACATTCGTAGACTGGTTCATGGCTTGAACGTGCCGAGCAATACATAGGCAATGAAAAAGAGGGATAGCGCGGCAATAGCTGGAGCGACCCAGTTGCGGGCGATGCGAAATGGCAACTCACCCTTCTTCACCCGCTCCCACTCCTTCTTTAGAACAGGTTGCGCGTAATCGCTGGCACACTCAATAGCCTTCAATGTTGCTTCAATTCCAGTTCCTCCACTGAGCATTGCGTTCTGCTCGCTGATTGCGCGGCGTAGCAGGCGGAGTAGTTCTTTATGCTCTGGCTCGTTTGGATTGAGGCGTAGCTGAATCTTGCTAAGTGACTCTGCTACCTGGTATCTGAAGTCTCCGACCCTATCATCGCTGATTCGAAGCGCCGTCTTTTCCTTGTAGTCGGGCCCAAACGTGTTTAGTATCTCAACGGCTCTGGCAAACGCTCTCGCTGCGGCCAGGAAAGCCGCAAGCTCCTCCCTTAGCCCGTCAATCCACGCTTGACGAAACTCAGAAGTCTTTTGCTCTTTTGTGAGCGTGAGGCTGACGAACGAGACTGCAGCCGTGATGAGCGACGCGACGAGTGTGGCTATTGCGGCGAGCGATTGAACTGGGAGATCGTGCATTTAAGGCCTAAAGTGAAGGTGCCCTGCCTGCCGGAAGCGCGGCCTGTAACAGGGTTAAGCGTTTCTCGAACCACTGGATGCTGTCCGGGTTGTCGACTTTGTATTGCGCGTTGTTGAGGAAGTAGAAGTCTGTCGGCCTCAGCGAAGCGGCTCGTTGATCAATCTGGTCCAGCGTCAAGGTTGTCGGGTTTGCGGCAAGTTCGGCCGCAAGCTTTGCTACCGCAGGCTCAACATCCTTAGCGGAGTAGTCCGCCTTCCGCATCATGTATCCAGGTTTTCCCGCTACTGTCTTGATGTTGTTTATGCAGTTTTTTTTCCCGCACTTGACGCCTGGGATCAATTCGACCCACTTAGGCCCGCCCAATACAACAGCGAAGTACATTGCCTTCGCCTTTGCAGATGAGACACCTTGTGCGACAAGTCCTTCATAGAAGACTCTATGCGTTTGCCGCCAAGGCCGCACGTGTCTATTGCAGTAATGATCATGTACCACCGCTGCCCTTATGAAGGCTGGATCAAAGGGTTCGCCAATAAAGGGTTGGAAGATGCCGGGGATCGAAGCCCCGTCTGTGATGAGGCCCGCCTTCGCCTCCCAAACTATACCGGTTGGATCGGTGAATTGAAGCTTGTTTTTGAGCGTGCATTGCCCAGCGGACTCGCATCCTGCGGGTGTCAAGACAAGGTCTCCCAGAAACTGTGCGAGCGCGACGGGCGGAAGCGATAACAAGATGAACGGAAAGCAGATCTTCGCGAGGAATTTGGGTAACATGCGCGCTTTTGCGGTGAATTGAGACGCAGAAATTAGTGTGCGGCGCAAAAATTTACGCCCAAACATGGCATTTGTCGCCCTGACGTCGGCGAGCGAAGTACTTGCAAAACCGCTTGTTGAATGGTTTGCAGCAAACAAGCTGAATGGATGAACAGTCATAACGCTCCCAGAAAAACCAGCATACTTGTTTTGAAATCTACCAAGCGACTGGATCAGTTAATTGAGCAAATCCGTTACACGCACTATAGCGTGTGAACGCAATAAGTGCATATGCACCGCCGCAAAAACTGAGGGGACTGCATACGAGAAATCATTTTTAGTGATGAGAATGGAGACTTTGCAATATCAAAGTAACTATAGTTTTGATAGCGTCTAATGCGGTATCTTATTTGGATCGCGACATAAAACAATCTCAAACAGCACAAAACACAGCGCCACGTGCCTTCAACCCCCAGCCCGTCCAACCCGCCCAGTTCTGCGCAGCGGTGTGCGCTGTGCCTGTGCGCCCCAATCGGGGCTGCGGGCTTGAAGCGCGGAAAAATTTGGATCAGGAAACGTCGGTGTCTGAGGCGTTAGCCGAGTTTCGACGTTTTCCCAAATTTTGAGCACTGGAAAGCTCACCCCGCAGGGGGCCTACGAGCGGGGCGCATAGGCACAGCGCACACCGCTGCGCAGGGCGCGAGGTCTACGAACGAAACCTCAAGAGCGCAAACCAAGCAAACAAAAGACGTTAAGACTTTGAAGCCAACACAGCCATAGTAATCCGGCTAACGCAGGTAATCTCCCCCGCATCGTTGACCATATCAATCTGCCACACCTGCGTGCTGCGCCCAATGTGCACCGGGCGCGCAATGCCCGTCACGTAGCCGCTGGTGGCGCCGCGAATATGGTTGGCATTGATGTCCAGGCCCACCGCGTAAAACCCCTCCGGGCACGAATAGAACGCGCCGCAGGAGCCCAGCGTTTCGGCCAGCACCACACTCACGCCACCATGCAGCAGGCCATAGGGCTGGCGCGTGTGCTCGTTGACCGCGATGCGCGCTTTGATGAAATCATCGCCCACCTCCAAAAACTCCATGCCCAGGTGCGACACCGCAGTGCGCTCATGGGAACGGGCCAGGTCTTCCACGCTGATGGGTTTTTTCCAGATTTGCATAGGGCGATGGTAATCCGACATGTCCCTTGACAACGCGGATAATCGAACCATAGTAATGGTATGGAATATGGGCAGGGAGATGCATGAGAAACTTTGAGCGCTTAGGCGCAATACGCCTGAGGGCGGCACTGGCAACACGCGCTGCGTGTCTGGCCGCCTGCGCGCTGGCCGCCTGCCCCGCGTGGGCCCTGCCCGCCGAGGTGCTGGCCGCGCTGGCCCGCGCCGGGGTGCCGCAGGGCGCCATCAGCGTGGTGGTGAGCGCCATTCCAGTGGCTGCTCCAGCAACCAGTGCCAGCACGCCAGTGGCCGCCACCATCACCGACACCGCCAACCTGGCGATGTCCACCGTCAGCGCCGTGCTGACCGCCGCCGCGCCACCAGCCCCGCGCCTGTCGCACCGCGCAGACGCCAGCAGCAACCCCGCCTCGGTGATGAAGCTGGTAACCACCTACGCCGCACTAGACACGCTGGGCCCCGGCTACACCTGGAAGAACCGCGTCTACGTAGACGGCTTGGTGGGCCAAAACGGGCAAAGCGGCGTGCTGGACGGCAACCTGGTGATTCGCGGCAGCGGCGATCCCAAGCTGGTGCTGGAGCGCATACAAGACCTGTTTGCCAAAGTGCGGGCCAAGGGCGTGCGCGAGGTGCGCGGCGACATTATTTTGGACCGCAGCATCTTTACCGTGCCCGACAAAAACCCGGCCGACTTTGACGACGAGCCCCTGCGCCCCTACAACGCCGCGCCCGACGGCTTGCTGATCAACTTCAAGTCGCTGATCTTTACCTTCACGCCCGACGCCGCCAGCCAGCGCGTGCTGATCACCTCCGAGCCACCGATTGCGGGGGTGGACATTCCAACCGAGATGCCACTGTCGGCGGGCGCCTGTGGTAACTGGCGCTCGGCCTTGCAGGCAGATTTTGCGACACCGCATAAGGTGAGCTTTGCTGGGCGCTTTGCCGGCGCCTGCGGGCCGCAGGTGTGGGCTGTGGCCTACAACGAGCCGCGCGCCTACGCCGGGCGGGTGATCGAGGCCATGTGGCGCGCCTCGGGCGGCGCGCTGACCGGCAAGGTACGCGAAGACGCCACGCCGCGCAGCGCACGGGCACTGCTGACGGCCGAGTCGCTGCCGCTCGTCGACATCATTGCCGATGTGAACAAGTTCTCCAACAACGTGATGGCGCAGCAGGTGTTTTTAACCCTGAGCCTGTCAGCCAAAGCGTTGGCGACAGCCACTGCATCCAACCCGGTTGCGCCGCGCAGCGCGATCATGGCGGGTGAAGCTGCAACACTGGCTACCTCGCGCGAGGTGGTGCAACGCTGGTGGCGCAGCACCATCAGCGCCGATGACGCGCCCACCATTGACAACGGCTCGGGCCTGTCGCGCACGGACCGCATCACGGCACAGGCACTGTCCCGGCTGCTGCAGGCAGCCTATGCTTCGCCGTTCATGCCAGAGCTGATGTCGTCACTGCCCATCACCGGCGTGGACGGCTCGCTGCGCCGCAATCGCTTAAAAACGCAAGGCAGCGCGCATCTAAAAAGCGGTACCCTGCGAGACGTGGTGGGCGTGGCCGGCTATGTGCTGGCCACCAGTGGACGGCGCTATGTGCTGGTGATGATCGTCAACCATCCCAATGCCAGCGCAGCGCGCCCAGCCATTGAGGCTTTGCTGGACTGGACCATGAATGACAATTGAGCCCATGCTTGCAATCGACACCATTGGCTTTGTTGCCGCCATCCTCACCACCGGGAGCTTTTTGCCACAGGCCTGGCACACCTTTCAAACTAAAGATGTGAGTGGCATTTCCCTCACCATGTACGCTGCCTTCACCCTCGGAGTCATGCTCTGGCTGGCCTACGGACTGTTGCTGGGGGCCTGGCCGATGATTGTTGCCAATGTGATCACGCTGACCCTGGCGCTGGCGATATTGACGATGAAGCTGCGTTACCGGTGATGCACGCGGGTGCGGATATGCGTGTGCATTTGTCCGTTTGCGTCCCAGGTACCCTCGGGAACTTTGGTGCAAAAAACCCAGACCCGCATCGGGTCGCGCGGTCGAATACCCTCCTCTGCATCCAGCACGGCACTCGCCGTGTCAATCAAGGCGCAACAGCCGCACCCGCCATCGCAGACAGCGCCTTGGACAGATTCTCAACCACCGGGCACTGCGCCACCCCATGCCGCAGGGCCAGATAGGCCGGGTCGTTGTAGCCCAGCCAGACTTGCGCGGAGGCGTCTTCCCACACCAGGGCTTTCAAAGGCAGGTCGATGCCGGCCGATTGCG
>JAYUHM010000028.1:0-18526 GCA_043766985.1 Polaromonas sp. | reverse complement strand
CATGCAGCGTCTCGATGCGGCTGAGGCTTGCCGGCGAGATGGGTGTGGTGTCGCCCATGTCAGCGAGCAATCGTGTTTTCGCGGCGAATTTTCGCCTGCAATTGCATGATTCCGTACAGCAGCGCCTCAGCCGTTGGCGGGCAACCCGGCACGTACACATCCACCGGCACGATGCGGTCGCAGCCGCGCACGACCGAGTAGCTGTAGTGGTAGTAGCCGCCGCCATTGGCGCAGGAGCCCATGGACAGCACCCAGCGCGGCTCGGCCATCTGGTCGTACACCTTGCGCAGTGCGGGGGCCATCTTGTTACACAAGGTACCGGCCACAATCATCAAATCGGACTGGCGTGGGCTGGGGCGAAACACGATACCAAAACGGTCCAGATCGTAGCGGGCCGCACCGGCGTGCATCATCTCTACCGCGCAGCAGGCCAAGCCAAAGCTCATGGGCCAGAGTGAACCGGTCTTGGCCCAGTTCACCACTGTGTCGTAGCTGGTGGTGGCGAAGCCTTCTTTGAAAACACCTTCAATCATTTCAGCTTCCTTCTATTCCCAATCCAGGGCGCCTTTTTTCCACTCGTAGATAAAGCCTACAACCAGAATGCCCAGGAAAATCATGACCGACCAGAAACCCACAATGCCAATGTCTTTGATGGCAGCGCCCCACGGAAAGAGGAAGGCGATTTCGAGGTCGAAAAGAATAAACAAAATAGCCACGAGGTAGTAGCGCACGTCAAACTTCATGCGTGCGTCTTCAAAAGCCTCAAAGCCGCACTCGTACGGGGAGTCTTTAGCGGCGTCGGGCCTGCGGGGGCCCAGGATGTAGCCGAGCACTTGGGGAACAATGCCGACACCAATGCCCACCAAAATAAACAACAGAATCGGTAGGTATTGCTCGAGGTTCATGGCATCTTGCTATTGTGTCTAATTCCAATCTGCACCATAGCGGATTGGCGTATATGTCCATTGCGGGTCATCTGCACTGCAGATGACCCCGAATTGGTGCCGTCGGCGAGACTCGAACTCGCACAGCTTTCGCCACTACCCCCTCAAGATAGCGTGTCTACCAATTTCACCACGACGGCTGGAACTTTCACTGTTCAGGCGCATGAGGAATAGCCTGCCTGAACAGCCTTAGAGTTTACCCTGAAAAAGCCAGATTTGCGCCTTGCGGCATGGCATTTCCACAGGGAAATAACGCTACTTGGTAGGAATGGCTGCAGTGCCGGAGGCTGCAGGCGCTGCGTTGCTGGCCGCGCCAGACGCCACACCACCAGGTACGGCTGCTGGGGCCGCAGGCGTGGTGACGCCGGTAGGGATAGGTGCTGAGCCTGAGGCAGCGCCGGCAGGCGCCGAAATGCCGGTTTTTTCCAGTACCGAGCCAGAGCCCGAACCTACGGGGCGCACACCGCTAAAGTACGCCAATGCCAACGTGCAAACGAAAAACACCGCGGCCAGCACGGCGGTAGCACGCGACATAAAGTTGGCGCTGCCGCTGGCACCAAACAGACTGCCCGACGAGCCGGAGCCAAAGGCAGCGCCCATGTCGGCGCCCTTCCCGTGTTGCACCAAAATCAGGCCGATCATTACGAGCGCGCTGAGCATTTGCAGGGCGACTAAAACGGTGGTTACTACTTGCATAAATTACTCCTAAATCAATTCTGAATGTATTTGTTACTATTAATTTTATAGCTGCTTGTGCTATTATTTATTGGGCTGCAGCTATTATTTTCAAAAAATCCGGGGCTTTTAGCGAGGCGCCGCCTATCAGGCCGCCGTCAATGTCGCTCTGCGCCAACAGTTCTGCGGCATTGGCAGCATTCATGCTGCCGCCATACAAAATTTTGACGCACTCAGGGTGCGTGGACGCCGCTTTGAGTTGTGCCCGCAGCACCGCGTGCACAGCCTGCGCCATCTCGGGGGTGGCGGTTTTGCCGGTACCAATAGCCCACACCGGCTCGTAGGCAACGACGATTTCGCTGATACAGTGGCCGTTGTCGTGGATGACTGCTGCCAGTTGGCGCTTGACTACTTCTTCGGTTTTGCCCGCCTCGCGCTCAGCCAGCGACTCGCCCACACACACAATGGGGGTGATGCCGCAGGCCAATGCGGCCTTGGCTTTGAGCGACACGGTTTGATCCGTCTCGCCATGGTAATGGCGGCGCTCGGAGTGGCCAACGATGGCGTACCGCACGCCAAATTCCCTTAACATTTTGGCCGAAACTTCACCAGTGAATGCGCCCGACTCATGCGATGACACGTCTTGTGCGCCAAGACACAGTTGAGCATTACCCTCTGCATCACGACTTCTATCTTGATAGTCTTGGACTTGAACAAAGTAGGGAAATGAGACGCACACTGCGACATCGCACTTGGGTGCGCTTATGTTTATCCCAGTAAGAACTTCTTCGAGCAGGGCTTTATTGGCACCAAAGCTGCCGTTCATCTTCCAGTTGCCCGCTATCAGCTTGCGCATGCTCATGCCTTGCTCCAGTCCAGCACGATCTTGCCAATGTGCTGGTTGGTCTCCATCAGCGCATGCGCCTTGGCCGCGTCTTGCGGGGCAAACACGCTATGGATCACGGTTTTGATTTTGCCTGCCTCGATCAGTGGCCACACGGTTTTATGCAGCGCCTGGGCGATCATGGTCTTAAATTCTATCGAACGGGGACGCAGCGTAGAACCGGTAATTTGCAATCGGCGGCGCAGCACCATGCCGGCGTTAAATTCAGCCTTCACGCCGCCTTGCACGGCGATGATCACCAAGCGGCCATCTTCGGCCAAACACTCCACCTCGCGCGCCACGTAGCCGCCCGCTACCATGTCCAAAATCACGTTCACGCCAGAGACCGGTGCGTTAGACAGCAAGCCGCCCTGCCCTGCGCTGGCCGCTGCGGCGCCGCTGGTAATACGCTTGATTTCTTCCACGAAATCCTGCGTTTTGTAATTGATGGCGTGGTCAGCGCCGAGTGCCAGGCAGGCGGCGCATTTGTCATCGCTGCCCGCGGTGGCAATCACCTTGGCGCCCAGCGCTTTGGCCATCTGAATGGCCGTCACGCCAATGCCACTGGTGCCGCCCTGCACTAAAAACGTCTCGCCCGACCGCAACCGTGCGCGGTCAAATACATTGCTCCAGACAGTAAAAAATGTCTCGGGCAAGCTGGCCGCTTCAACATCTGTCAAGCCCTTAGGCACAGGCAAACACTGGCCTACGGGCGCAGCGCACAGCGCGGCATAGCCGCCACCGGCCACCAGCGCGCACACGCGGTCACCCAGCTTGAAGCCGGCCGCCTGCATAGCCTGCGCGTCACCACCTACGATGGTTCCCGCTACTTCCAGCCCCGGCAGATCCGACGCACCAGGTGGCACGGGATAGTTACCCGTGCGTTGCAGCACGTCGGGCCGGTTGATACCCGAGGCAGCCACTTTTATTAGCACCTCACCCACGCCCGCTACAGCATCAGGGCGGATACCCAAACGCAGTACATCGGGCGCGCCAAAGGAGGTTATTTCAACAGCTTGCATGGTTAACAATCTATAATTTCATCATCAAAATAGCTGCCAGCCCAATAGAGCATGGCACGAGCAGCTATTATTTTGGTAGTAATTAAATCACTACGCTAGAACAACGCATTACTGCTGTTGCTGCTGTTGGCCCTGTTCAGGACGCTCCAACAACGCGCGCATGGACAGCTTGACGCGGCCTTTTTCGTCGGTCTCCATCACTTTCACGCGCACGATCTGGCCTTCCTGCAGCACGTCGGTCACCTTGTTGATGCGCTCGTTGCTGATCTGGCTGATGTGCAGCAGGCCGTCTTTGCCTGGCAGCAAATTAACCAAAGCACCGAAGTCCAAAATCTTGGTGATGGCGCCTTCGTACACTTTGCCAATTTCCACGTCCGCGGTGATCATCAAAATACGGCGCTTGGCTTCGTCGGCCTTGGCGCTGTCGGTCGATGCGATGGTGATCGTGCCGTCTTCGTCGATGTTGATTTGCGTGCCGGTTTCTTCGGTCAGCGCACGAATGACGGCGCCGCCTTTGCCGATCACGTCACGGATCTTCTCTGGATTGATCTTCAAGGTAAACATCTTGGGTGCAAAGTCGCTTACCACCGTGTTGGCCGTAGCCATGGCGGTTTGCATTTTGTCCAGAATGTGCATGCGCGCTTCTTTGGCCTGGGCCAATGCCACTTGCATGATTTCTTTGGTGATGCCCTGGATTTTGATGTCCATTTGCAGTGCCGTGATGCCGTTGGTGGTACCGGCCACTTTAAAGTCCATATCGCCCAGGTGATCTTCGTCGCCCAGGATGTCGGTCAACACGGCAAACTTGTTGCCGTCTTTGATCAAGCCCATGGCGATACCGGCCACGTGCGCCTTCAAGGGTACGCCGGCGTCCATCATGGACAGGCAGCCACCGCAAACAGAAGCCATCGAGCTGGAGCCGTTGGACTCGGTGATCTCAGACACCACACGCAGCGTGTACGGAAACTCTTCTTTGGTGGGCAATACGGCGATCAACGCGCGCTTGGCCAAACGGCCGTGGCCGATTTCGCGGCGCTTGGGGGTACCTACACGGCCGGTTTCGCCAGTGGCGAACGGAGGCATGTTGTAGTGGAAAATGAAGCTGTCATGGAACTCGCCAGACAGCGCGTCAATGCGCTGGGCATCACGGTCGGTACCCAAGGTGGTAACTACCAAGGCCTGTGTCTCGCCGCGCGTAAACAGCGCCGAGCCGTGGGTGCGGGGCAGCACGCCGTTGCGAATTTCGATGGGGCGCACGGTGCGCGTGTCGCGGCCGTCAATGCGCGGCTCGCCTGCCAGAATTTGGCTACGCACCAAACCAGCTTCGATGTCAAACAGCATGCCTTCAACTTTCACGCTGTCAAATGCGACACCGGCTTCTTTCAGGTCGGCCATCACTACAGCGTAGGCTTCGCGGCAAGCGTGCGTGCGGGCTTGCTTGTTGCGCAGCTGGTAAGCGGCAGCCAATTTGGCTTGTGCCAGCTCGCCCACTTTGGCGATCAAAGGCAGGTCTTTGGCCGGTGGCGTCCAGTCCCAAGCGGGTTTGCCAGCATCGCGCACCAGTTCGTGGATGGCGTTGATAGCCACTTTGCTCTGCTCGTGGCCAAACACAATGCCGCCGAGCATGATGTCCTCGCCCAACTGCTTGGCTTCCGATTCGACCATCAGCACAGCGGCTTCGGTACCGGCAACGATCAAATCCATTTGGCTGTTTAGCAGCTGGGTGTTGCTCGGGTTGAGCACGTATTCGCCATTGATGTAGGCCACGCGCGCAGCGCCGATAGGGCCAGAGAATGGAATGCCGCTGATGGCCAGCGCAGCGCTGGTTGCGATGAGCGCTGGGATGTCACCCAACACGTCAGGGTTAAGCGACACGGTGTGGATCACCACTTGCACTTCGTTGAAAAAGCCTTCTGGGAACAGCGGGCGAATTGGGCGGTCGATCAGGCGGCTGGTCAGGGTCTCAAACTCGCTGGGCTTGGCTTCGCGCTTGAAAAAGCTGCCGGGGATTTTGCCCGCAGCGTAGGTTTTCTCAAGGTAATCTACCGTGAGCGGGAAGAAGTCTTGACCGGCTTTGGCGGTTTTAGAACCGACCACGGTGGCCAGCACTACGGTGCCGTCCATGTCCAGCAGCACAGCGCCGCCAGCTTGGCGAGCGATTTCACCGGTTTCCATTTTGACGGTGTGGTTACCCCATTGGAAGGTCTTCGTCACTTTGTTGAATATAGTCATCGTTGTTCCTAATTTAGCTATTATTTCGATAGCTGCTTGTGCCATTCTTTATTGGGCTACAAGCTGATATCGATGTAAAAAGTACATCCCCCTGTACCGTTGGGTCGAAGCGCTGGAGTCAGAACACGATGCCATTCCAAAGCGGGTTTTTCATGGGGTGTGAATCACACCCGTTTTGGAATGACACAGCGTCAGTTCTGCTTTTAGGCTACTCCGAAGTAAAAAACGCCTGAGCTAGTGAACTAACTCAGGCGTTTTATCTAACATCTAACCTTACTTGCGCAGGCCTAGTTTGGCAATCAGCGCGGTGTAACGGGTAGCGTCTTTGTTCTTCAAATAGGCGAGCAGGCTCTTGCGGCTGTTCACCATACGCAGCAAGCCGCGACGACCGTGGTGGTCTTTGGCATGCGTTTTAAAATGGGGGGCCAGCTCGTTAATACGGGCGGTCAGCAGTGCTACTTGCACTTCTGGGCTACCGGTGTCACCGGCTTTGCGGGCGTTAGCCTTGACGACTTCAGCTTTTGTTGCTGTCAACATATGAAAACTTCCTTTAAATTCAACCACTTGCGGCGTGCAAATGGACACTTGCGTACGCGAGTGGAATTACCCGCGCCGTGCTTTCTTCGTAACTTACCGTATGCGGGCAACTTGCGAAGCTCTCCATTATAGCCCGAAGCGGGGGAATTGGTCTATGCGTGGCCCATGCAGCCAGCGCGCACCCAGAAAACAGGCCTTAAGGCTGGGCGGCCGCGGTCTCGGCTGGCTTGGCGTCTGCCTTGGGCGCCGACGCTGGCAGCTGGCTCGAAGTACCCACGCTGACGGTAGCGGGCCCCACACCTACGCCCACCGAGCCGCCTACGCGCCCGTTAGAGTCAACGCCCACGCCAATACTGCCAAAGGGGCCGAGGGGGAAGTTGATACCCACACCCGTGCTCATGTTGCTGCAACCGGTAACAAAAATCACAGTAATAAGGGCTGTAGCCCAGCATTTAATAGCACGAGAAGCTATTGATTTCATAGTATTTCCTTTATACGGCACGGCGCGCCAACGTGGCGTTGGCGTGCAGCGCTAAACGGCCACTCTACGCCAAACCGGGGTTGCCAGCCATACCTTGCAGTGTCGGGTTGTTCAAAACCACCGGTTTGATGACTTTTTGCGCTTTCAGGTACGTTTCCACCACATCCCACACCGGAGGGCCGGCGTTCTTGCTGGCTTCCTGCACGGGCGCCCAACCGGCTACCTTGTAGGTTTTATCGGCTTCCAGCGGTTTGCCGCCTAGGCGCATATTGCTGATGCGTGCACCCGCTTTGGCGGTTGGGTCGCAGGTGTATTGCATGCCGCCTACGCGCACCATGTCGCCGCCTTGCTGGTAGTACGGGTCAGGGTTAAACAGGTTGTCGGCCACGTCTTCGAGCACGGCTTTGATGGTCTCGCCGCTCATGTCCGTCAAGGTCGTCCATGGGTAAGTCACCGCGGTCTGGTCCATCAGATGCTCCCGGGTGATGGCTTGGCCCGGCAGCAGGCTGGTGCCCCAGCGAAAGCCAGGCGAGAAGGCAATTTGCCCACCGCGCACGTTCATCAGCGCGTCCAGAATGAGCTGGTCAAAGGTACCGCTGAAGTTGCCTCTGCGGTACAGCGCACCCTCGGTGGTAGCCAAAGTTTCCTCCAGCTTGGCCTTGAATGGCGAACGGATTTTGTCTATCAGCGCTTGCATCTCTTGGTCGGCCGGCAAGTAGTTGGCAAAGATGGGCAGCAGCTTGTAGTTGATACCGGCTACCTTTTTGTCTTTGACGTCAATGTCCAGCACGCCCAGGAACTTGCCGTTGCTGCCGGCATTGGTTACCAGTGTTTGGCCACCCGCGTTTTTCACCATCGTGGGCACCGGCACACCGTCGTGCGTGTGCCCCCCCAAGATGGCGTCAATACCTGTTACGCGGCTGGCCAGTTTGAGGTCTACGTCCATGCCGTTATGGCTAAGCAGCACCACCGCCTGCGCGCCCTTGGCCCGGCATTCGTTCACCTGCTTTTGCAAGTCATCTTCCCGAATGCCAAAACTCCAGTTGGGCACCAAATAACCGGGGTTAGCAATCGGCGTGTAGGGGAAGGCCTGGCCGATGATGGCGACTGTGACGCCGTTCATCTCCTTGATGACGTAGGGTTTGAATACCGGGTCTTCAAAGTCTTTGGTCTTCACGTTTTGTGCAATAAAGTCGATGCCTTTAAAGCTTCCGCCGGCCGCAAAGTCTTTCTCAATGATCTGCTTGACCCGCTCTTCGCCAAAGGTAAATTCCCAATGCGCCGTCATCACATCCACGCCCAACAGCTTGGCCGCATCCACCATGTCTTGCGCGCCCGTCCAAAGCGATGTCGCGCTGCCCTGCCAGGTGTCACCACCGTCCAGCAGCAGCGCGCCGGGGCGGCTGGCTTTAAGCTGTTTAACCAAGGTAGCGATGTGCGCAAAGCCGCCCACCTTGCCGTACTGCTTGGCCGCGCGCTCAAAGTCCAGATACGTATGCGCATAGGCCAGCGGGCTATCCGCCTGCAACGCCGCATATTTCAGCAAGTTCTCACCCACCAAGTGCGGCACCCGGCCCGTCATGCAGGCAATGCCAATGTTGGCACTTGGCTCTCGAAAGTAGATAGGCAACAACTGCGCATGGCAGTCGGTCATGTGCAGCAGGTGCACATTGCCGGTTTTTGGCACGTTGTAGTTGACTGCGGCCTCTTTGGCACTGGCCTCACGCGCTAGCGGGAAGCCCGCTACGGCTGCGGCGGTGAGGACGGATGAGAATTCGCGGCGGGATAGGTTCATGGGTAGGGAGCGGGGACTTTTTGAACGCAGAGGGCGCGAGGGTTACGCAGAGAACGCAAAAGAAGAAAACTACTTATTAACCGGCGACTCAGGCGACAGCAGCAGTGCCATCACATCCTTCATCTGAGCTGAAGTCAAAATACCTGCATCGCCAAAGCGCGGCATATTGCTGCACAGGTTGACGCTGTGGGTGTTCCAGATGCGGGCCCAGGTGTACTTGACGATGGGCTCTGCGTCTTTGGATGCCGGGTCTTTTACGCCGCGAATGCTGCCGTATTTGAGCAGAGATGGCCCTTGGTTACCAAAGCTGATTTCTTGCGGGGTGATCTGGTGGCAGGCGTAGCAGTTGGCGCCGCCGGGCACGCCGGCTACGTCGCTGAACTGCAGGCCTCGGCCGTTTTGGGCTATCTTTTCGCCCTCTTTCCAGTCGCCGACATACTGGCCATCTGCCGGGTACGGAATTTTGTCGTACAGGGTTTTTTGCATGCGCTCGCGGGTGGCAGCAGGCACGCCTTGGCCGGTGGCGTTGGCTTCAGAACAGATTTTTTGAATATCGGTTTGGTCCAAGCGGTCTAGCTTGGCGATGCCGCGCTCAGAGAAGCTGCCTTTGATGGCGGCGAGCGCTTCGGCAGCGCTGGGTACCGAGCTGCAACTGGCCAGCAGGGACGCACTGAGGACCAAAGTGGTGGTGGTGATAGCGCGGCGATTTGCTACAAAATAAGTAGCTGCTCGTGCCATATTCCATTGGGCTTGAGGCTGTTTAATCATTAAATTTATTCTCAAATCAACGTTTGATAGCAGGAGCCGCCATTTTGCCGCCGTTGGCGTTCACACCCATGAAAGCAATCAAGTCCACAGACGTTTGGCTGAGGTATTGCAACTCCGGAAAGCGCTGCTGCCTAAAACAGTCGTACAGGCGCCACTGCATAGTGCGCACTGCCCCTTGGCTTACCCGGTAGGCGGGCCACTGGCTGAACGCGGCTTGCGCGGGGCCCGGCTTGGTGAGGTTGGGCAGGTCTTGCAGGCGGATGCGCTTGCCGTCTTCGCTGTGGCAACTGGCGCAGCTAAAGTCGTAGGGGCCGCCTTTGAAGTAAAAGGTCTCTTTGCCGCGTGCGTAGGCGGCTTTCTCTAGCGGGTGGTCTTGCGGCACTTTGATGGTTATGTCGCGCGACTCGTCGTACACGTAGGCCACCAGGTCTTCGATGAGGGTGGACTTGGCACCCTCAGCGCTAAAGGCGGTGCTGGCCTTGAAGTCTTCGCGCTTGGCACCTTGCAAGGTCACCAGGCAGTGCACCAAACGGCTTTCTACGTCCATCACCTTGCCGGTATCGGCAAAGTATTTGGGCAGCGCGGCCACAGCGCCTTTGACCTTGCCAGCACCCAGGCCCAGGTCGCAGGACTCCAAACTTTGGTTGTTCGGGCCGCGCCTGGCCTTCCACAGGCCCTCACCGCGCGCCGCGTTCAAGTCGGCTGGGTTGCCGTCTTGCAGGCTTTGGCGGTACTCGTTGATGGCGTCTTGGGATGACTTGGGCTGCGCACGCACCACAACACTAGAAGCCGTCAGAGCTGCTAAAAACATAGCTGCTCGTGCTATGTTCTTTTGGGCTAGGGGGTGATTTGCCATCAAAATTATCCTCAATATCGTTGTTATAGACGCAACGCCGCGTAGCAGCAGCGTTTAAGAAATCACTGCCTCGTCCGTGCGCTTGTCGCCTTTGTTGTCCACCCAGCTCACCACAATTTTGTCGCCGGCCTTGGCACCGGTAAAGGTGAACTGCACGAAAGGGTTTTTAGATACTGCTGTGCCCCATTGCGCGCTCATCACGGTTTTGCCGTTGCAGGTGGCGTTGATGGTTTGGATGAAGTGGGCGGGCACCAGTTTGCCGTCGGCGCCGCGCCGTTGGCCGCTTTCCATGTCGTGGCTGACCAGCAGGCGCACGGTTACTTTTTCGCCTAGCGCTTGGGCGCGAATTCTCATTGGCTCACTCATGATGGTTCCTTCTCAGTCTTTATACGAATTGCTTAACCGCCGCAGCCGCCCAGAGTCACTTTGACCTCTTTGACCGCATACACAAACTTGTCGCCCATTTTGGCCACGGCGTAGACGTTGGACGACTGGGCCATCTTGACGTTGGTAGCAAAATTGGCCTCGGTGCCAGGCAGCACGTCAAACACGGCTGTCAGCGCGCTGGGGTTCTTTTCAATCACAAAGGCAATCTGCGTGACTGCGGGGTTGCTGGTGGACGCGCCGATGCGCACCACGTTGCCGTTTTCGGCAATCTCGGGCGCGCTCAGCACAATGTCTTTGCTCTCGGTGGCGGTGGTGCCGCCCAACGCTTTGACGGCGTCCGCCAGGCTCTTGCTCTCAAAGGCGGCCTTGTTCCACGCGGCCTGCGCGTGGGAGGTAGCTGGCAACCAACCGGCGGCTGCAGCCAATACCAAGGCGGTAGCGCCGGTGCTCTTGTGTACAAATTGACGACGTTTCATGTAAAAAAACTCCTGGTGAATAGGGTGATTGTAAAAAACTTTTAAGCCGCTTACAGCTTGGATGCATCCTCAACGGCTTAGTTCGCCAAAAGGCCTACAACCAAGTAGGGGCTATAACGTGGCGGGCAATGGGCGTTGTTTATTTTTTTGCCCCCTGCACCAGCCACTGCGCCACCAGCTGGGCGTCGCCCGAGCTAATGCTTTGCGCAGGCATGGGGATTTGCCCATACACGCCCGAGCCCCCCGCTTTGATTTTGCCGCTCAGGTAGGCCAGCGCGTCGGCGCGAGGGGCCTGCTTGGCCGCCACATCTTGAAAGCTGGGGCCCACCAGCTTGGTATCCACGGCGTGGCAGGCCATGCAGGCATGCTTTTGCAATATGGGCGATATATCAGCGCTGGCGACGGCAGCCTGGCTGTTCGGTGCACCGGCAACAGCTACTAATTTAGTAGCAGCTTGTGCCGTATTTTGTTGGGCTACAGGCTGATTTGCATCATTTTTTGGCGCCGTACTGGCGCCCCGCGTGCTGCCCAGCGTGCGCGACTGGTCAGCCAAGTTGCCGTGCGCGCTGCGCGCATAGTCGGGGATCAGGCTGGCCACGGCGGCTTCGGTTTTGCAGCGCGCCATGCAGGTGCTGCCCTGCACATCGGGCCTGCCGGTACCGCCCAGCTCCTTGCCGGGCCACAGGCCGTGGGCCGTGGTGGTGCCCGCGCGGTTAGGCAAGCGTTTTTGTGTCTCGGCGATGTTTGTGTCGCTTAAGCTGAAGTCTGCCGGCACCACCTCGCCCAAGTTCAGCAAATAGGCGGTCAGCGCGTATACCTCGTCCGGCTTGAGCGATTTAGGCGCTGTCCAGGGCATGGCGCGGTTGATGTAGTCCCACAGCGTGGACAGCTGGGACACCTTCATCATGCTGGTACGCGTAGGGGCGCCGCCGCCCAGCTGCAAGCTGGCCACCCTGCCAGTTGCAACATCTTTTGCCGTGGTGTAGCCCGCTAGCGGCGTAAACACCTCGTTGCTCTCGCCAAAGCTGCCATGGCAACTGGCGCACTGCGCCTCCCACAGCATCTCGCCTTGCCGGGCACTGCCCTGCCCCTTGGGCAACCCTTTAAAGTCGGGCCGCACGTCAATATCCCAAGCCTTCACTTCGGCGGGCGTGGCTGTGCGGCCAATGCCATCGAATTTGCTCTGCGCTTGGCTTAGCGTGGGCAGGGATAGTAGTGCGGCTAAGGCTGAATACCGGACTGCCGGACGCAGAGGACGCAAAAGCTGCGCAGAGGACGCAAAAAAGAAAATACCAAAGGAATACAAAATAGACTTTGAAAACAAGAAAACTACTGAGCAAATCGTTTGAAGATACGAATACAAAAATTGATTTTTATTTTTTGAATTTTTGGTATTCTTTTTCTCCCCATCTTCTTTTGCGTCCTCTGCGTAACCTTTGCGCCCTCTGCGTCCGGAAGTTTTATCTTTAAGACAGTTGAACATTTTTCACCTCGCCGTTTTCCGAGACGAGCCACGTCTGAATGGCGTTGTTGTGGTAAATCGAGCGCGTGCCCCGCACCTTGCGCAGTTCGGCGTAGGTTGGCTGCACTTGTCCCGTCGCGTCCACCGCGCGGGACAGTAGCAGTGCGGGTTTGCCGTCCCAGCTCCAGTCAAAGTTAAAGCGCGTCAGGCATTTAGAAAGCACCGGGCCTTCCAGGCGCGCGGGTTTCCAGTTGCGGCCACCGTCACTGGAGACGTCAACCTTGGCTACCTTGCCGCGCCCGCTCCAGGCCAGGCCGGTGACGTTGCTGTAGCCTTTGTCCAGCAGCACCTGCCCGCCGCTGGGGCTGGTGATGACCGACTTAACTTCTTGAATGCTGGTGTACTGGCGGTGCTGGCCATCGGGCAGCAGGTCGATGTAGTGGAGGGTTTCGTCTTTGGTAGCGTAGGGCATGTCGCCCAGCTCGATGCGGCGCAGGTATTTCACCCAGCTCACCCCTTGCACACCGGGCACCACCAGGCGCAGGGGGTAGCCGTTCTCGGGTCGCAGCATCTCGCCGTTTTGGCCGTAGGCCACCAGCACTTCTCCGCTGTCAATCAGGCTCATGGGGATGGTGCGCGTCATGCTCGATCCATCAGCCCCTTCGGCCAACACGAACTTGCCGCGCTTGTAGTTTGCGCCGCACATGTCCAGCAGCGTTTTAAGCGGCACGCCGGTAAATTCGCTGCAGCTGAGCATGCCATGCGTGTACTGCACGGTGGGCACGGCCACGTTGCCCCATTCCATGCCGGTGTTGGCACCGCATTCGATAAAGTGCATGCGGCTCACGCTGGGCAGGCGCATCAGCTCGTCCATGGTGAACACCATCGGCTTTTTAAGCATAGTCTCGTCGCTGCCGTTGACCATCAGGCGGTGCTTGTCGGGCTCAATATCCCACCAGCCTTGATGGTGCCGCTCAAAGTGCAAACCGCTGGGCGTGATAATGCCAAACAGGCCTTGCAGCGGCGCAAAGCTCACGCCCGCCTGGCTTACCCTTGTGAGGCCCGGGCTTTCGCGGCGCTGCAGGTTTTTCTCATGCACGCTGGGCACACCGTAGCCGCGCGCGGCTACGCCCTGGCCTAGCGATTTGCTGTGGTCTGGCAAATTCAAAATATGCGGGTCGCCCAGGCCAGCCACGGGGTTGCTTTGCGCACGCGCTGCAGACGCTACTGCCATGGCCGAGGCTGCCGTGGCAAAGGCTGCACCCAAAAACCCGCGCCTGCCCCCGTGCACGGCTTTGACCTGCTCACGGGTTAAAAAGCCTTCAGGCGCGGCCTGTAAAAATCGGTTGCTTCGCATGTCTGTTCAGTTCGGTTTCAAGTTCAATTTAAGCGCGCGCCAGCAGACGTTCGCTCACCGGCATTTGCGGCATGTCGTCCATCTCAATGGCAATTTGCGAACACACGCTGCGGCACAGGGTGAGCGCTTTTTCGCTTTGCACACGGTAGATGACCTGCGTACCCTCTTTGCGTTTGGCCAGCACACCGCTGCGGTACAGCACGCTGAGGTGCTGGCTCAGGTTAGGTTGTGTGGTGGTTATTTTTTCCAGCAATTGCGAGACCGATTGCTCGCCATTACACAGCGCGTTGAGGATGCGCAGGCGCATAGGTGTGCCCAGTAGCGTAAACAGCTCTGCGGCCAGTTCAAACACACGGCCTGACTGCTGTGCGTCGTCGTTACCTACCAGTGGTAGTGCTTCAGTCATCGGTTTATCCAAATATCAGCAATTGCTTATATTAAGATGTTCAATGCATTGAAACGATAGGGTTTGTACTTAAAAAAACAAAAAAGCCGTACTGCTTGCGCGGTACGGCTTAGGGTGAAGCTAATAAAGCTGGTTTGCCTAAACGGCAAGTAAGCTAGTCGTCGTGCTTGCCTTTACCGCCGTGCTTACCTTTGCCTTTGCCGCCATGCTCTTCGCGGTACTCATAGCCTTCACGCTCACCACGGTAGTCGCTGCGCACAAAATACACCGGCTGGTTGCAGGCGTTGTACTTGTAGCAGTGCTTGGACCACTTTTTTGCGTGCCCTGGAGGTACGTTCATGTAAATGGGTTGCTGCTGCACGATCACTGCAGGCTGGGCCACAATGACCGGCTGGGTGATGATGACGGGCTGGGGATAGATAACGGGGGGCGGTGGACGATTGCCTACCTCTACGCGGCCATATACGCCGGGTTTGATGATGCCGCCTACGCTGATATTGACATCGGTTTGGGCATGCGCCGCCCATGCTGCACCTGCCAAGCCTAAAGCTAAACACAGATGCCTGGTAAATCTTGCTGTAGTCATATGATCTCCATTAGTTGACCTTGTTACAACGCGCCAAGGTTACTAGAAGCAGACGCAAAGTGCAGCGATATTTGTAGCCAAATGCAAATAACTACTTAAGCATTCACCTCAGTTCGCTGCACAATAAATAGCAGCTTGTGCCCTATTGAATTGGGCTTACAGGCTATTTGCCCATTAAATCACGCACCTGTTGCAATGCAGCCGGGTCATCCATGGTGGCCAGGTCGCCGGTGTCGCGCCCTTCACATACGGCCTGTATGGCGCGGCGCAGCATTTTGCCGCTGCGGGTTTTAGGCAGCAGCGTGACAAAGCGTACGCGGGCGGGCCGGGCTACCGCGCCTAGCTGCTCGTCCACCAGCTTCATGATCTCGCCTTCCAACTTCAGCTTGTCGGCTTCGGTCGCGGTCAGGCTGGTGTCCTTGATCACGGCAAAGGCCATGGCCACTTGGCCCTTCAGCGCGTCGGCCACACCCACCACGGCTACCTCAGCCACGTTGGGGTGCGAGGCAATGCTCTCTTCAATCTCACGCGTGCCCAGGCGGTGGCCAGCCACGTTGATCACGTCGTCGGTGCGGCCCAGAATGGTGTAGTAGCCATTGGCATCGCGAATGCCCCAGTCAAAGGTGTTGTACACCTGCTTGCCGGGTACGGACTCCCAATAGGTTTGCACAAAACGCTTGTCGTCCTGCCACACGGTTTGCATGCAGCCGGGGGGCAGCGGGCCTTCGATAACGACCACACCTTTTTCGCCATGGCCCAGCATCTCCTCGCCGGTACCTTCGTGCAGCAGCTTGACGTTGTAGCCATACATGGGCACCCCAGGGCTGCCAAACTGCGGCGCAGGGCCTTGCAGGCCACCGCCGTTGGCAGTAGCCAGGATAGGCCAGCCAGTCTCTGTCTGCCAGTAGTTGTCCACCACCGGTTTGCCAATGCCGGCGCTGATCCAGCGGGCCGTGGGCTCGTCTACCGGCTCACCGGCAAGGTACAAGGCTTTGAGGCTGGACAGATCGTATTGGGTAAGGTAGGCGGGGTCTTGTTTTTTAAGCACGCGAATGGCGGTAGGCGCGCTGAACATGTGCGTGACTTTGTACTTTTGCACAATGCTCCACCAAATGCCGCCGTTGGGCTCACCATCCATACCGCGTATTGGCGTGCCTTCAAAAAACACCGTCGTCAACCCGGCCAGCAAGGGGCCGTAGACGATGTAGCTGTGGCCTACCACCCAGCCAATGTCGCTGGTGGCAAAGTACACCTCACCCGCTTTGGCGTCAAAAATATACTTCATACTGGCAGCCAGTGCCACGGCATAGCCACCCACGTCGCGCTGCACGCCTTTGGGTTTGCCGGTGGTGCCGCTGGTGTACAGCGTGTAGCTGATGTCCGGGGCGTCCAGCCATTCGCAGGGCACTTGGGTGTAGAGGTGCTTTTTGCGTTCGGTGGCGAAGTCGGTTACGGGCACGGCCAGTAATTCAACAGCGGCCAACTGGCGGTTCACCATCAGCACGGCGGCGGGCTTGTGCGCAGCAAGTTTGATGGCTTCTTCCAGCAGCGCCGTGTAGGGCACCACCTTGCCACCACGCGAGCCAGCGTCGGCGGTGATGATGACTTTGGGCGTAGCGTCGTCAATGCGCTGCGCCAGCGACACACTGGCAAAACCGCCAAACACCACCGAGTGGATAGCCCCAATGCGCGCGCAGGCCAGCATGGCAAACGCGGCCTCGGCCACCATGGGCATGTAGATCAGCACCCGGTCGCCCTTGCCCACGCCCATGTCTTTCAAAATCGCCGCCATGGTCTGCACCTCTTGGTGCAGCTGGCGAAAGCTGTAGGTTTTCTCGGTATTCGTCTCGGTGCTGATGTACACCAGCGCAGCCTGGTTAGCGCGCTCTTTCAGGTGACGGTCTACGGCGTTATGGCACAGATTGGTTTTGCCGCCTACGTACCATTTGGCAAATGGCGGGTTGCTGTAGTCGCAGATTTGCGTAGGCTGGGTTTGCCACTCAATCAGCTGCGCCTGCTCTTTCCAAAAAGCATCTCGGTGATCGAGCGAACGGGCATGAAAGGCTGCAAACTGGGTCATCGCGGTGTCTCCAAAGACTGGCTATTGTCAAACGTCAAACTGAATTCATAATTATGGCGATGGGGCTTGCTAGGTGCTGACGGCTGGCTTTTCTTGCCCTCGTTTTGTACAGGAACAGGTCGGCGGCGCTACTTCAGCTACGCGACTGTCCCCCGTGTCGGCCTATGGCCGACTACTCCTCCTTTATGCCGCTACGCTGAAGTAGAACCGCCGACCTGTTCCAAGTGACGTGGCGGGCGATCACGGGTTGCTGGCTACGTGTTTTGCGATCGCTTCTCGCACTGATTGCGCGGCATTTTTGGGCGCCATGTACTATCGAAAACATAGCATTTCGTGCTATGCTCTATTGGGCTAGTAGCCTATTTCGATTCCAAAAATGCACTTTGCGGCACATCTGTGCATGGCTAACTGCCGCTTACAGCGAAGTGCCCGGTGGTGTCAACCTCAGCGGCACTCCGATGCAATTTAGCCGCCACCAAAGCGCACCATGGAAAACAAGCCAATCCAGCAAGCGGTGGTTGAACGTGTTTGTGATGAAAAATCTGTAGCAAGGCGCGGCGGGGACTTAAGACGACTACAAAAAACTGTGCGCGTGTTTGCGTAAGATTTTTGCAGCGCAAATTCTTCAACCGCCGCAACGCTACAAAAGGTCGCGGCGAACCTCTCAACGGTTGCCACCGCAGCCGACGCCAAAAGGTAGACGCGAAATCCCCGAGTAACGACCAATCAAACCCGCTAAATCACTTAACCAGCGCTAGCACGTCCTTAAACCGCTCGTGCTCGGCCGTGCGCAGCCACTCAAACAGCACCATTTCAGTAGTTACCAGCTCAGCCCCTGCGCCTGCAAGCCGGTCAAACGCGGCGTCGCGATTGCGTTCGGTGCGGGAGCTGCAGGCGTCGGTCACTACCCACACTTCAAACTCGTCTTCCAGCAAATCCAGCGCGGTTTGCAGCAGGCAGATGTGGGCTTCGCACCCGGCAATCACGATGGTGTTGCGTGGCTCTGGCCCGACGGCAGGCTTTTGCAGGTGCTTGGGCAAGCTGCGGGCATTGCCACCTTGCTGAGGTTTGGCGGGTGGGCGTAGCCACTCGCCCAAGCCTTCTTCAACAGCGCTGAAATGCATTTTGCTCAAGGTCTGGCCGCACAGGGCGCGAATGTCGGGCAGGTTCTCGCCCAGCTTGGACGGATTTTGCTCGGTGCCCCACACAGGCACGTCCATCAGCCGCGCGATGTGGCCCAGGCGCACGGCGTTGGCGATGACGGCGGGGTTCTCGAAGATGGCAGGCATCAAGCGGGTTTGGTAATCGACCAGGACGAGCTGGGATTCAAGGGCATCTAGCAACATGGTGGGCTTTCGGTTGGGTTTGCTGGCGTTGGGGTTGCCGTGCGAGGGTCGCACGTCTTGACGCGGGTCACGCGGGCAGTTGGGTATTTTGACTGACTCCTTCCCGCCTTTGGGGGAAGGCTGGGATGGGGGCAGCCCCTTCCCCCGCCCTACCCCAAAGGGGCAGGGAGCAATACCAAGCCTCTCAGCGACCTGAGTCGTTACGATTGGGGCATTCAAAGTGCCTGAAGTCC
>JAYUHM010000027.1:0-18526 GCA_043766985.1 Polaromonas sp. | reverse complement strand
CCGGGCCGGGCACGTTGGTCATCACCGCGGTCGCCTTCTTCGCGAACAGGCCGAGCAGGCCGTCTTGTACCGGCTTGATCAGCAGGCCGGCGACCGCGAGCACCGCGAACGCCAACAACGGTTGATAACTGTCTTTGAGCTGGTTCATGCGCGTACGCACCGCGTAGACGCGCTCAATGGGGTTGTCGATGCCGATCGGCAGCGTGAGCGGTGCGAGGCCGAAACGGTTGCCCAACTTCCAGGCCTGCTCTATCGGGCGCAGGTTCACCGGCACCATCGCGCGGATCTCCTTGCCCGCCGGGTCGTCGCCCTGGTCGCGCAGGTACGCGCCGACCGCGCCGGCCACGCAGGCGAGCAGCACGTCGTTGATCGAGCAGTTCAGCGCCTTGCCGACGGCTTTGACCTCCTCTAACGGGATGGGCTGGCACCAGGCTACTTTTTTGGTGGTGCCAGGTTTGCCTTTAAGGCGGGTTTTAGAGTCGTCGGGCATCATGGCCAGGGCGGCCATGTCGCCCACCAGCTTTATGCCCAGCTTGGCCATGTCAATGGATCCGGCCACGCCTTTTTGTGGGTCAGCCAGCATTTGCATCGACCGCGCGGCGCCATCGCCCGCAGCGCCCAGGGCCTTGATGGTGAGGTCGGTAAACGGTTTGACCAGGTGCTGGGTAATCCAGTCTTCAGCGCCACCCGCAGGCTCGCTGCGCTTGCGCTCGGGCGGCGGGGCACCACCGTCTACCAGCGAGGTAGTAACCGCGATCAAGGCCATGCCGTCGGCAATGCAGTGGTGGATGCGCACCATCATGGCGCTGCCCTTGGAGCCATCGGGCAGGGTGTAGTTTTCTACCAAATGGAACTGCCACAGCGGGCGGCGGCGGTCTAGCGCTGTGGTGGTGAGCTCGGCCACGCGGTCTTGCAGCGCGTCTTGCAGACTTTGGCCTTTGTGCGCCTTGAGCGTCTCGGTGACCACGTGGTTTTGGATGTCAAAGTTTTTGTCGTTCACCCAGGTGGCGCCCGCCGCGTCTTCCACCACGCGCTGGCAAAAGCGGGGGTACTTCAGCAGGCGGCTTTCTATGCGTTCGCATAGCGCGGCGTGGGTAATGCCGGGCTTGAGCACCCAAATGCCAACGATCATCATCAGGTTTTGCGGGCTGTCCATGCGCAGCCAAGCGGTGTCTACCTTGCTCATGCGCTCGCCCGACAGCCCCAGCGTGCCCGCCACCGCGCGCTCTACATTTTTTTGTACCACTTTGGCGGCGCCGCGTGCGCTCTTGCTGGCTGTTTTTGCAATGATGCGGGTAACCATCCGGTGCTCTCCTGGTGTTGCAAGCTGCTAGATTGCTGTTGTGTTGGGGTTAGTTCCCTATTTTGGCGGGTTTTACGCCATTAAGATACACAGCGCTTTCCCTTAAACCACAACATCTTTATTTTTTCAAGGAGCACTCTATGGCCGATCTCAAAGCCCAGTTCGAAGCCGCGATGGCAGATTCAAAAAACCTCAGCGAGCGGCCTGACAACGCCACCTTGCTGAAAATCTACGCGCTGTACAAGCAGGGCAGCACGGGTGACAACGCCGACAAAAAACCCGGCTTTAGCGACATGGTGGGCCGCGCCAAGTGGGACGCCTGGAACAGCCTGAAGGGCACGTCGCAGGATGACGCCATGCAGCAATATGTCGACTTGATCGAGTCTTTAAAGTAATTTGCAAGGCAAATAGGGCCGCAGCCCAATAGGGTATAGCACAAGCTGCTATTTTTTTAGTAGTAATCAAACCGCTGACAGTTGCCAGCCCGTTACGCCTTCTGCCCGTTACGCCTTCTTTTTGGCGGCGGGCTTTTTTGCCAACAGGTCATCCAGGTTTTTGGTGATCTCGCCCTCAATGCGGTCTTTAAAAGCGCCCAGTAAAAAACCCAGCTTAGCGTCCAGTACGAAGCTGTCTTTGGTCACCACCAGGTGGCCGTTTACCCCGCTGCGGGTAAAGTGCACCTCATCGTGGGTTTTACCTTCTTCGTAGGTGCATTGCATGTCGAATTTTTCCTCTACTTGCTCGGCCCAGGTGAAGGCAATTTTGCGGGCCTCGGCCAAGCCCAGTGTGTGGGTGCGTTCGATGCGAAGGTCTGCCATGCGTGTCTCCAGTAGTATTTACGGTGCTGCGGGTATTTTCAGCGCGGCCAAGGCGGCGCGGCGCTCCAGGCGCGGCAATTTGGCCAGCGCCTGGCATGCATCATAAAACTTTTGCCAACTGCCTTGCTGGGCAAACAGCGCCTCAAACTGGGGCACCAGCTCGTCGTACGCGGCCAGCGCGCCAAAGCTGGCGTTGTTGGCGCGCGCCACCCAGGCGTCGTAGCCGGTGTAGCCGCCCCACTGCGTTTTCAGGGCTTCGTAGTCTGCTTTAAACTCGGCCATAGCTACACTTTTCATAGCTGCTTGTGCTATGTTCTGTTGGGCTGGGGCATAAATAGCCTCTAATTTCTTGCGTGTGGCCAGTGCCAGCGCGCGAAACTGCGTGCGCCGCTGGTCAAACTGCGCATACTCGGCCCGCGCCGCGTCAGCGCCCTGCTCTTGCAGCCAGCGCCTGCCACCCAAACGCTCTACCGCCGTGGCAAACGACTCGTTGAACATGGTGTCGTCTTTCACGTAGAACACTTGGTGCGACAGCTCGTGGAAGATCAAACGCGCCAGCTCACCCTCGGGGTAGTTAATGAAAGTAGACAGCAGTGGGTCGCCACCCGCCCAGTTGAGGTAGCCCAGTGTGGAATACGCGGGCACACCGTAGACGCTGACTTCCAGGCCCTGCGCTTTCAACGCATCGGCCTCGCGCTGCGCATCCACCTCGGTGTAGTAGCCGCGGTAGGTAACGCAGCCTGCCACGGCGAAGCACCAGGTTTTAAGCGTTAGCGAGAACTCGGGCGCGGCCACCACGTTCCACACCACGGCGCGGCGCTGCAGGTCGGCGTAGCGACGGTAGCTGGCGTTGTCGGGCAGGCCCAGCTCGGCACTGGCGTAGTGGCGAATGCGCTGGCTTAGCAGCAAGCGGCGCTTGGTGGCCTCGGGGGTTTGTTGGTCATCCATCCACTCTTGCACCGGTTTGGCGGCGTTCAGCACCCCCATATGCCCGCTGACGCTTTGCCAGTAGTACGCCAGGTTGGAGCACCCCGACAAGCAGGTCAGTGCCAATGCGGCCGCTATGCCTGCCAGCAGCAGCAGCACACCACGCCGCACGCCGCCGCGTTGGCGGGCCAGGGCAATAGAACGCATGGGGTGGCGCGTGGGGAGATATGGGGACACTGCTTTACACTGTAGAAATTGGATGTGAGCGCACAGTGTACAAAACTTAGCTACGCCGGCAGCCACCCACTGGAAAGTAACCCAACCATGCAGTTCAAAAAACTAACCCACTGTGCAGCCGTCGTTGCCACTGCGGCGTATCTGGGCGCGTGCGGCGGCGGCAGCAGTAGCACCGCGGACACCTCGGCCAGTGTGGCCAATACGCTGGTTTGCTCCAGCCCTGGTGCAGACTCCAGCGCGCCCGCCAGCGTGGTGGTGGGTTTGTTTGCCACAGTGTACGCATTGGAGGTGGGCACCATCGACCCACTGGGCGCCTTTGTCAAAACCAGTTCTGCCATTTTTGAACTGGCCAGCAACAACACCGCCACGGTGGACGGCGCCACCGTGCCCATCAGCAGCGCCTGCTACCAAGCCGGCAGCAGCAAGCTGACGGTGGCGTTTGGCCAAGCCAATACCGCCACTGCGGGCACGCTGGAGCTGTCGCCCGGCGGTAAGGCGGTGGGCACCATCAACGGCAAAGCGGTGCGCACCAAGCCCTGATGTGGCCCGATCAGCTCCGCGGCTGTCGTCGGGGACGGTGTGAGTCTTGTACGGGAGCTGGTCGGCGGCGTACTCAGCTCCGCGGCTGTCCCCCGTGGCGGCTTATGGCCGCCTACTCCTCCTTTATGCCGCTGCGCTGAGTACACCGCCGACCTGCTCTTGCGACCATGGTGGGCGATCAACCGTTGCGCACAGACCTTGGTCGCGGCCCGGGCGCTTGGTGTGTACGGCGTAGCGGCATCAAGGAGGGGTCGTTGGCCCTAGGCCAACACGGGGGACAGCCGCGTAGCCGTACACGCCAAGCGCCAGGGCGTACACAAACCATGGCGCACGATCCCCATGCCTTCGAGCGCAAGAAGACCGCAGGCAGATTCAAGACAAGCGCAATTCTCTTAGGCTAACAGCGTTGGATCAGGCCTGTGCCTCTACCTGCACGGCGCAGTCGTAAAACACCGGTCCACGACCCATGTCGGTCAGGTGCTGGCTGGTGACTTCGTTCACGTTGGTGCCGTGCAAGCCCAGCTTGCGCCACCAGATGCCAAGGCCGTTAACCACGCCCTGGCGCGCGCGGGTGCTGATGCGGGCTTTGCAGTGGTAGCTGCCGCGGTCATTGAATATTCGGACGGTTTGGCCATCCACGATGCCGCGCTTGGCTGCGTCCACCGCGTGCATTTCGAGCAGCGGCTCGCCCTCCATGTCGCGCAGGCTTTTCAGGTTCACAAAACTGCTGTTCAAAAAATTGCGCGCAGGCGGAGAGATCATGGCCAGGGGGTATTTGTCGGACGAACCCATCGCCTCGTAGTTGGGTAGATGGTCCGGCAGGCCATCCATGCCCTGCGCGGCCAGCCGGGCGCTGAAAAACTCGACCTTGCCCGAGGGGGTAGGAAAGCCGCCGTGCGCAAAGGGTGCGTCGGGCACCGCCAAAGGTGCAAATCCATCGCGCAGCAATTGCGCAAAGTCAATCTTGCCATCAAACGCGGCGCGGCACATGGCCTCGTCGCTGTCTTTAAAGCAAGCGTCGTCAAAGCCCATGCGGGCCGCCAGCTCGCGAAAGATTTGCGTGTTCGGTTTGGCCTGGCCCACGGGGGCGATGGCGGGCTGGTTCAGCATCACGTCGGTGTGGCCGTAGCTTAAGTGCACGTCCCAGTGCTCTAGCTGGGTGGTGGCCGGCAAAATGTAGTCAGCGTAGTCAGCCGTGTCGGTCTGAAAATGCTCCAGCACCACGGTAAACAGGTCTTCCCTCGCAAAGCCCTGCACTACCTTGGCCGACTCGGGCGCTACCGCCACCGGGTTGCTGTTGTAGACGACCAGCGCCTCGATCTTCGGGCCAAACTCGGGCGAGGCTGGGCGCAGCAGGTCGTTGCCGATGGTGCTCATATTGATGGTGCGCGGCGTTTTGCCTGCCAATAGGTCGGGGCGTTGCAAGGCCGCTTTGTTAACCGGGTACATGCCCGAGCTGGACAGCAGCAGCCCACCCGCACGGTGGCGCCAGGCGCCTACCAGCGCTGGCAGGCAGGCCACAGCACGGGTGGCATTGCCGCCGCCGCGCACGCGCTGCATGCCGTAGTTCAAGCGGATGGCGGCGGGCGTTTGGTTAACCAGGCTCATGCCGTAGTCGCGCGCCAGCGATGCAATTTGCTCCGCTGGCACGCCGCACACGGCCTCAGCGCGTTCACTGTCCCAAGCCAGGGCGCGTTCTTTCAGCTGCTGCCAGCCCACGGTATGCTGGGCAATGTAGTCGTGGTCCAGCCAGTCGTGGATGATCAGTTCATGCATCACCGCCAGGGCCAGTGCGGCGTCGGTGCCGGGCAGTAGCTGGATGTGTTCGTGGCATTTATCGGCGGTTTCAGTCTTGCGCGGGTCAATGCAAATCAGCTTGGCCCCGGCCCGCTTGGCCTCTTGCGCGTAGTGCCAAAAATGCAGGTTACTGGTGATGCTGTTGCTGCCCCAGATGATGATCAGCTTACTTTCTGCAAAAAACTCTACCTTCATGCCCACTTTGCCGCCCAGGGTTTGGGTCAGCCCCTCACCCCCTGCAGAAGAGCAAATGGTGCGGTCTAGCAAGGAGGCGCCCAGCTTGTGCCAAAACCGCGCTGCCATGCCCTCGGCCTGCACCAGGCCCATGGTGCCCGCGTAGCTGTAGGGTTGTATGGCCTGCGGGTCGCGCGCTGCAATGGCTTTCAAGCGCTGGGCAATGTCGGCTAGCGCCTCGTCCCAACCCACTGGTGCAAACTGCCCGCTGCCCTTGGGCCCGACACGTTTGAGTGGCTGCAAAATGCGCTCGGGATGGTAGGTGCGCTCGGTGTACTTGGACACCTTGGCACACAGCGTGCCATGGGTTTGCGCATGCGCCGGGTTGCCATGCACTTTGATGGCGATGCCGTCCTGCACATCCGTGATTAATGCACAGGTGTCGGGACAATCGTGCGGGCAGGCACCACGCACTTGCCCTTGCGCTTTTATTACATCTAAAGATTGCAGGGTAGTTTCCACACCCCTTTATACCGCGCCGGGCCGCGATAATGTGATTTGTTTTCAAAAATCGGTATCACCTCCAATGACATCACGCAGACTCTTTTGCCTGGCTACGGCCTTGGCATCTCTGGGCATTCATTCCGGCGCCCGGGCGCAATCCGACAACAAAATCGTCCTCGGCCAGTCGGCCCCTTTCTCTGGCCCGGCGGCGCAACTGGGCATCCAGTTTTTTGAAGGTGCCAAACTGTACTTTGACAGTGTAAACGCCAAGGGCGGCGTGGGCGGTAAAACCATTGAACTGCGCAAATTGGATGATGGTTACGAGCCAGAGCGCACGGCCGCCAACACCAAGCAATTTATCAGCGATGGCGTGTTTGCACTGTTTGGCTATATTGGTACCCCCACCAGCGTGGTGGCCTTGCCACTGGCTACTGAGGCGAAGGTACCGTTTTTCGCACCGTTTACGGGCGCCCAAAACCTGCGCGAGCCGTTTAACCGCTATGCCGTGCACGTGCGTGCATCGTACTTTGACGAAACTGCGGCCATCGTCAAACAGGCCACGGCCATTGGCATTAAAAAAATCGCCGTCTTCTACCAAAACGACGCCTATGGCAAGGCCGGGCTGGAAGGCGTACAGCGCGCTTTGAAAGAGCAAAATTTGCAACCCGCAGGCTTGGGCACGGTAGAGCGCAATTCTGTGGACGTAAAAAAAGCCGTCACCGACATCTTGGCGCAGCAGCCAGAGGCGATTGTGCAGATTGGCGCCTACAAAGGTTGCGCCGCGTTTATCCGCGAGGCCCGTAAAGCGGGCTTTGGCGGCACCTTCTACAACGTGTCTTTTGTTGGCACCCAGGCGCTGTCCACTGAGCTGGGCAAAGACGCGCGCGGCGTGGTGGTAAGCCAGGTCATGCCGTTCCCGTTTGCCGCCAATACGCCCCTGGTGTACGAGTACCAAAGCGCGGTGCAAGCGGTAGCCGCCACCAACAAAGAGCTGACGGTCAACTACTCCAGCATGGAAGGTTTTGTGGCCGCCAAAGTATTTACAGAGGTGCTGCGCCGCGCTGGGCGCAACCCGTCGCGGGAGGCCTTTTTATCCGCGATCGAAGGCATGCAAAACGTGCTGATTGGCGGTTTTGCGGTTGATTTTGGGCCTAAAAAGCACACCGGCTCCAAGTACGTTGACCTCACCTTGCTGACCGAAGACGGCCGCGTGCGCCACTAGCACGCTTCAGGTGGGCAGCGCCGTTGTCGCAGCCAGCTTTTGCATAAACTGCTCGCAGCGCGCCAACTGCGCCAGCGTCACAAATTCATCGGGCTGGTGCGCTTGGTTGATGCTGCCGGGGCCGCACACCACCGTGGGAATGCCGGCGTTTTTAAAGATACCGGCCTCGGTACCAAAAGCCACCAAGGTGGTGCTGGCCTCGCCGCTCAGGCGCTGCGCCAGTTGGGTGATGGGGTCTTTGGCCGAACCCAAAAAACTGGGCACTTCGCATATTGGCTCAAAGCTAAACCCCGCCTCAGACGCTACTTTTTTCATAGCTGCTTGTGCTATATTTGATTGGGCTAGCACCTGTTTTTGCATGGAAACTACGTCTGCGGTGGGCAAATCGCGAAACTCGTAGTGAAACCAGGCATCGCGCGGCACCACGTTGTCGGCAATGCCGCCCTGGAACTGCCCCACACTGGCGGTGCTGAAGGGCACGTCAAAGCCCTCATAGCGCGGCTCGCTCGCGCGCATCTCGTCGGCCATGCCGCGAATATGCGCGATTAACTTGGCCGCCTCTTCAATCGCGTTAACCGACTGCGGCGTGAGCGACGAATGGGCCTCTTTGCCGCGCACACAGCAGCGGTAGCGGTACACGCCCTTGTGGGCAATGGCGGGCACCATATTGGTCGGCTCGCCGACGATGCATGTCCGCACTGCCGCGCGCGTACAGCTTGCCGTTTTGCACCAATCCGCCCGAGAGATCGACCGTCCAGTCCTGGCCGTCCCAAGGCACGGTGTCGGTGTGGCCGCTCAAAATAATGCCGGCTGGCTTGCCTTCGCCCAGGGTGGCAAACAAGTTGGCTTTGGTTTTGTCGCCGTTGTATGTCAGGCGGCTTTTCACGCCTATTTTTTGCAGCGCATCGCGCACCAAGTGGATCAGCGCCAAGTTGGAGTTACGGCTGACGGTGTTGATGCGCACCAGGCTTTGCACCAGTTCCAGCGCTTTGGGGGACACGGTTGTAGTCATATCCCACATTCTCGCGTAATTTCCCTAAGCACAGAATGCCCTGGAAAAGGCTAGACTATTGGCATAGGAGCAAAGCATGAAAATCATCGATTCCATAGTTACCCAAGCGGCCAGTATTGCCGCCATTCGCCGCGACATCCACGCCCACCCGGAGCTGTGCTTTGAAGAAGTACGCACCTCCGACGTAGTGGCCGCCAAGCTGACCGAGTGGGGCATTCCCATTCACCGGGGTATGGGCACCACGGGCGTGGTGGGCATTGTGCAGGGGCGCGACGGCGGCAAAAACGGCAAGGCCATTGGCCTGCGCGCCGACATGGACGCGCTGCCCATGCAAGAGTTCAACACCTTTGCCCACACCAGCAAAAATGCCCACAAGATGCACGCCTGTGGCCACGACGGCCACACCGCCATGCTGCTGGCGGCCGCGCAGCACTTTGCCAAGCACCGCAATTTCGACGGTACGGTGTACCTGATCTTCCAGCCGGCCGAAGAAGGCGGCGGCGGCGCGCGCGAGATGATCAAAGACGGTTTGTTTGACAAATTCCCCATGCAGGCGGTATTTGGCATGCACAACTGGCCCGGCCCGCAGGTGGGGCGTTTTGCGGCCAGCCCGGGGCCGGTGATGGCGTCGAGCAACGAGTTCAAAATCACCATCAAAGGCAAAGGCGGCCACGCCGCGCTGCCGCACGCTAGCACTGACCCGGTGCCCATTGCCTGCGCCATGGTGCAGGCGTTTCAAACCATCATCAGCCGCAACAAAAAACCGATTGACGCTGGCGTGATTTCAGTCACCATGATCCACGCCGGTGAGGCGACTAATGTGATCCCCGACAGCTGCGAGCTGCAGGGCACCGTGCGCACCTTCACCATCGAGGTGCTGGACATGATTGAGCAACGCATGAAGGAGATTGCCCAGCACACCGCAGCCGCCTTTGGCACCAGCTGCGAGTTTGAGTTTGTGCGCAACTACCCGCCCACCATCAACTCTGCCAACGAGGCCAACTTTGCCCGCCAGGTGATGGCCAGCATCGTGGGTGCCAACAATGTAGACGTGCAAGAACCCACCATGGGCGCAGAAGACTTTGCCTACATGCTGCAGGCCAAACCCGGCTGCTACGTGTTCATTGCCAACGGCGACGGCAGCCACCGCGAGATGGGCCACGGCGGCGGCCCCTGCATGCTGCACAACCCAAGTTACGACTTTAACGACGACCTGATACCCTTGGGGGCCACCTACTGGGTGCGTTTGACTGAAGAGTGGCTGGCAAAAGCCTAAGCCTGACCACCCCCAGCGACACACCCCATGATCAGCATTCCCGACGCTTTCTCTGCCAGCTACGCACAGGCGCGTAAAAAGTTTCTCGAGGCCGCGAGCGCGGCCAGCCTGCCCATCCAGTCGTTTAACCACCCCCTGCCCGGGCGCGATGGCGAAACGCTGGCCATGGACGTGGCGCTGGACGGTGCGCCCGACGCCAAGCAACTGTTGATCGTCAGCAGTGCCTGCCATGGCGTGGAGGGCTACTGCGGCAGTGGCGTGCAGGTGTTCGCGCTGCACGATGCTGAGTGGCGCGCCAAAGCCAAAGAAGCCAGCGTAGCGGTGCTGTACATCCATGCGCTGAACCCCCACGGCTTTTCCCACGTGCGGCGGGTAACCCACGAGAACGTGGACCTGAACCGCAATTTTTCTGACTATACCCAGCCGCTGCCGGTGAATGCCAGCTACGCAGAACTGCACGCGCTGATGATGCCCAAGCAATGGCCACCAGCTGCTGAAAACATAGCAGCTCATGCTGATTTTATAAAGACCAATGGCCTAAAAGGCCTGCAAGACATCATTACCCGCGGGCAACACACGCATGCCGATGGTTTGTTTTTTGGCGGCACGGCGCCCACCTGGAGCAACAGCGCCCTGCGCACCGTGCTGCGCCAGTACGGCAAGCGCTGCGCCAAGCTGGCGTGGATTGACCTGCACACCGGTTTGGGGCCACGCGGCCTGGGCGAGCGTATCTTTGCCTGCCGCGACGACAAAGCGGCCTACGCCCGCGCCCAAGCGTGGTGGGGCAACGCCAACAACCAAAGCGGCGCCACGCCGGTAACCAGCATTTATGACGGCTCCTCGTCGTCAGCCTTTCTCACGGGTTTAATGTGGCAGTCTGCCTACGAAGAGTGCCCGCAAGCCGAATACACCGCCATTGCCATGGAGTACGGCACGCAGCCGATGGAGCAAGTGATGCAAGCCCTGCGCGCAGACCACTGGCTGCACCTGCACCCCGAGGCGCCTGCGGCCCAGCACGCGCAGATCAAGCAGCAGATGCTGGAGGCGTTTTATTGCGATGCCGATGACTGGAAGGGCATGGTCATCTCGCAAGCACGCCAGGCGATGTTCCAGGCGGCCGATGGTTTGCACGGCCAGCTATAATTTTTATAGCTGCTTGTGCTGTTTTGTGTTGGGCTGGTGCCCTGAAACACTAGTCAATTCGGGTAATAATGTTGGCATGCTCGCTGATGCCGATGACATGAAAAAATGCTGCCACTAAACGGTGGACATCGGTAAACTGCACCACGCGGCCTTCGGTTTGGCGGGCAGACACCCAGTTAAGCAAGGTGCCAGCGGCGGAAAAATCCACGCGAATCAATTTAGCGCAGGAAATCACCATCACGTCAGCGCCTTGAAACCGCGACTCCAGCTTGGCCAGCACGGCCACCGGGTCACCCTGGATTTGGCCCGACAGCTCTACCGCAGACACCTGGCGGAACTGACTGGATGCCGGATCTTGGTCGGAGTCAGCGTCGCCCATGAATTCAGACTGCACAGAGTCGTGCACGGCCTCGCCAATAATAGTTTGGCCCACGCCTGACAGGCCCTCGATGTCGAGCGTTTTGTATTCGCAACGGGCGCTTTCCCACGCTGGTGGCGACACCTCGTAGGTAACGCAAAAATCCAGCGCGGCCAGCTCAAACTCGTCAGGGCGGTGGGTAATGCGCAAATGCTCCAGGCGCAGCTTCCACAGGTCTTGGTGAACGTCGCGCGCCCCAGATGGGGTGAGGTCGCGCAGCACCTCGTCCAGCTTGTGCGCGCCCATAAAGCGCATCTGCACGGGCTGCACGGCCCAGCTGGCAAATAACTTGCCAAGCGGCACGACGGCCTGGTCTTCCACGGTTTTGAGCACCGACCAGTCCAGCACCCACGGCATGGTGGCGCGGGCCAGCGCGGCGTTGAGGGCGGCGAGTGTTTGCACGCCGAAAATTGCGGGGGATCGCCAGTTTGATTTATGCCCCCCGGTACTGGGAATGGCAAGGTCACCATGCGTCAGTTTCCCCACCATCTCGGGCATGGAAAACCACATTGGGGCGGAGCGGTTGAATTTGCTGGCAAAGTCGATCGCCATGCTGTCAAAACGGTCTTGCTGCCCGGTAGCGCGGTACAGGTCAAAAGCAGTAAACCAGGTTTCTTCGTGGTGGTTACGGCTGCCGCTGGAGGCCAAGGCTTCGAGCAGGCCTGCCTCGGCCCCGGCATCGTCGCTGTTGGCAAAACGAATGGCGGCTTCTTCCAGCTCGGGGTCGTGCTGGATCTCGTCGACCTCGATAGAAAATAATTTGGACGCCGTAAAACCGGTATGGCTTACGCCATCGTAAGAGGCAGCCAACCCGCCCATCATGGGTGTTTTGGGGGCTGGTGCCGGTGCTGGCGCTGGGGCTGGCACAGGTGCCCAGCTGGGTGCCGGCGCAGCAACAGGTGCAGGGGTTACAGCCAGCGGGGGAATATCGGCAGATTTTGCCTTGGCCAGTGCCTCTTGCGCCCGGGCCGCGCCCATCGCCACGGCATTGGTTAAATTGTCGGGCTCGGTGGAGGCATAGGCCAAATTGCCGCCGCCAGCTTTGCCTGATTTACCAGATTGGGCAGCTGGGTTTACAGACGGGACGCTGCTGGTAATTTCAGAATTACTGAAACTCGACACCGGAGCGAGGTCGGAGGTGCCGCCGTGCTTGGTTTTCCACCACTGCATGGACATTTGCGCTTCGATTTCATCAATCTTTTTCAGCGTCATGGCCCGGTCGTCCGGCTTGGACGGCATGGAACTCTGGAAGAAGGATGGACGGGCTGAGGCATCGCCTGACATGCCTACGCCGCCCATGGATTCGCGGCGGCGCAGTTTGCGCAGCATGTCAAACTCGCGCTTGCGCACAAAGTCGTTGCGCCGCTTGCGCTCGATCATTTCTTTCAGGGCTTGCTTGCTGAAAGAGCTTTCGCGGTCAGTTTCTTTGTGGTCAAGGTCAGACCAGTTCGTGCCTGGATTGCGCACGAACTTCACCACCTTGGAAAATATGCCTGCTGCTGCGGGTTCCTCTTTTGCCATGACCTGTGTTTGCGCGGTGGTGTGATGTATGAATATCTAGGAGTCTAGCACTGGTCTAATCGCCAAACATTTTTTGCTTCAACTCGCGGCGTTGCTGCGCTTCCAGCGACAGGTTGGCTGTGGGGCGCGCAATCAGGCGGGCTACCCCGATGGCCTCGCCGGTCTCATCGCAATAGCCATAGTCTTCTGAGTCAATACGCACTATCGACTGCTCGATCTTTTTCAGCAGCTTGCGTTCCCGGTCACGGGTGCGCAGCTCCAGGGCGTGCTCTTCCTCAATGGTGGCGCGGTCGGCCGGGTCGGGCACAACGGAGGTGTCTTCACGCAGGTGTTCGGTGGTTTCGCCAGCGTTGCTCAAAATTTCTTTTTTCAGCTGCACCAGCTTGAGACGGAAAAACGCCAACTGCAAAGCGCTCATGTACTCCGAGTCGGGCATGGCAATAGCCTCGGCATCGGTGAGCTGCACAGCGGTCTTGGTTTTCCAGTTGTTGGCCAGTTTGGCGTCCTTTTTGACCACCACCTGGTGCGGCGGCGCCAAGGCGGGCGTGGACATCGTGAAGTTGGTCTTGGCCGCCGTGGAGACTTCCATGGACTTGGGCGCAATGTTGCCTGGGCTGACAAAGCCTGATTTAGAGGTTCGCGGCTTGGTGATCACCATCGACGGCGCCAGGGGCACGCCAGGCTTGGTGAGCACGGGCGCGGTGGCCAGCTTGGCGCTGGGCTTGGCTGATTCTGGGGCGGCTTTGACGGGGGCTTTAGCGGGTGCTTTGGCAGGGGCCTTTGCAGGGGTTTTGGCAGAGGCTTTTTCGGGAGCTTTAAGGGACACTTTTGCGGTAACTTTCGGGGATGTTTTGGCAGGGGCTTTCGCTACTGCTTTGGATGACTTGGCCGGAGCCGATGGTTTTTTGGCCACCGGCTTGGCACTGGCCTTGCTGACCGACTGAGCGGACTGGCTTGACTTAACTGCTTTTGCCACCGGTTTTGCGGGTTTTGCTGCCATCTTGACGATGGGTTTGGCAGACGTCGCGGGTTTGGCCGCAGTTTTGCCTGCCGGTGCTGCTAGACCCGTTTTTGCACCCGCTTTGACACCCGCTTTTTTGGCCACTGGCTTACCAGCGGCTTTAGTAGCAGGTTTAGGAGCGGGCTTCGGAGCTGGTTTAGCACTGGTTTTAGGGACAGGTTTAGCCGCCGCCTTTTTTACAGGGGCTGCTTTAGCTTTGACAACGGTCTTTTTCGGCATACTGGACTTCTTGTTTACAGGGGCTTTCATTCGTGTCTCCTCGCAAATCCCGCCGCGCCATCACTGACGCCTCGGTCTTTCTCTGGTTTATCCAGAGTTATACCCTTTTTGGGGGCCTCACCGATTTGGAGTCGGCGCCGGATTGTAGCGATTTACCCGAAGAAAGTCCTACAAATTTTAAAATCTTGCCAGCCCGAGTAAAAACTCCCTACTACCCGCCGCACTCGGCCAGTTGAGCCAATGTGCACAATTGCACACTTGGAGCGGCAAAGAGGCCGCAGTGCCTGGTTTTACACCAGGCACTGCTCCAAACCTTGCAAAAAGATGTCTTTTGGCAGGTCTATGCCAATAAACACCATCTTGTTGGTGCGTCGTTCGCCGTCCGTCCAGACGGGGCCCAGGTCAGAGCCCATCAGCTGGTGTACGCCCTGGAAAATCACCTTGCGCTCGGTACCCACCATATGCAGCACACCCTTGTAACGCAACATGCGAGGCCCATAAATATTGACAACAGCACCCAAAAAGTCTTCCAGCTTGGCCGGGTCAAAGGCGCGGTCAGAACGAAAGACGAAGCTTTTGACGTCATCGTCGTGGTGATGGTGGTGGCCGTGGCCGCCGGTCACTTGGTCGTGGGCATGCGAGGGATGGTCGCATGCCTCGCCGTCTTTGTGCGCGTCGTCATGGTGGTTCCCATGGTCATGGGCGGCGTGGTCGTGGTCGTGGTCGTGGTCGTGGTCGTGGTCGTGGTCGTGGTCGTCTTCCTTGAGGAAGTCGGGGTCGATGTCCAATTTGGCGTTCAGGTTAAAGCCGCGCAGGTCAAACACGTCTTTGATCGGCACCTCGCCAAAGTGCACGGCCTGCATGGGTGCGCGCGGGTTCATGTGCTTTAAGCGGTGCATCAGCGCGTCTACCTCGTCTTTAGACACCAAGTCGGTCTTGCTGATGAAAATTTGGTCCGCAAAGCCTACCTGGCGGCGCGCCTCTTGGCGGTCGTTCAGCTGCTGGGCTGCGTGCTTGGCGTCTACCAGTGTCAGCACCGAGTCCAGCAGATACTGCTCGGCAATTTCTTCGTCCATAAAAAAGGTTTGCGCCACCGGGCCAGGGTCGGCTATGCCGGTGGTTTCGATCACCACGCGGTCAAAGTCCAGCTCGCCTTTGCGTTTTTTCTCGGCCAGGTCTTTCAGCGTGGTGCGCAGGTCTTCGCGGATGGTGCAGCACACGCAGCCATTGCTCATCTGGATAATTTGCTCTTTGGTGTCGGCCACGAGGATCTCGTTGTCGATGTTTTCTTCGCCAAATTCATTTTCAATGATGGCGATTTTTTGGCCATGCGCCTCCGACAGCACACGCTTGAGCAGCGTGGTTTTGCCGGAGCCTAAAAAGCCGGTAAGGATGGTGGCGGGAATAAGAGACATAGCGAGCCTGATCGTAAAATTTCAAAGAGTTTGCACGCACCCACTATAGCGAAAAATGCTATAGCGCGTACAGCGCCGTTTGCCTGGCTTGAAGGTGGGGCTAGTGGCGGGAAAATCAAGACAACCAGGTCAAGGCAACAAAGCCATGGCCTGCATGTACTGGGCTTGCACCATCAGCTCGTCCCACGACATGGGCGGGGTTTGCGGCAGCAGGTCTAGCCGGCGCTGCTCGCTGGCTGGGTTAAGGTGGAATTGCGCTTTGCGTTGCGCTTTAGCCAAACCCTCCAGCAGTTCGTCTACCGCTTTGCCTTCGTCGCCCACGCTTTGGTTGCACAGCAGCACCATATCGCAGCCCGCATTCAACGCGGTGATGGCCGCTTGCGTATAGGTTACGCGCTGGCCGTCGATCAGGCGGGCACCTTCCATGCTCAGGTCGTCGCTAAAAATGGCGCCGGTAAAGCCTTGCTTGGCACGCAAAATATCGTTCAGCCACTTGTTAGAAAAACCGGCCGGGCGGCTGTCTACCTTGGGGTAAATCACATGCGCGGGCATCACGCTGTCCAGCGCGCTGCTCAGCCACTCGTAAGGGGCTGCATCATCTGCAAGAATAGCTTTCAGGCTGCGTTTGTCCACCGGAATCTCGGTGTGCGAGTCGGCCCGCACAAAGCCGTGGCCGGGGAAGTGCTTGCCGCAGTTTTTCATACCCGCTTGCAGCAGGCCGTGCATCAGGCCCTTGGCCAGCACAGCGGCAATGCGCGGGTCGCGGTGAAAGCTGCGGTCACCAATCACACCGCTTTCGCCGTAGTCCAAATCCAGCACGGGGGTGAAGCTCATGTCTACGCCACAGGCGCGCAGCTCAGACGCCAAAATGTAGCCCGTGGCCGTAGCCGCGTTGGTAGCGCGCATGGCCCCCGCGCCCTCGCCTTGCTTGCCGTCTTGCATCCACAGCTCGCCCAGCGCACGCATCGGCGGCAAGTGCGTAAACCCATCTGTCTTAAACCGCTGCACCCGCCCACCCTCGTGGTCCACCAAAATCAGCAAGTCACCACGCACCGCTTTGATGTCAGCGCACAGGTGCGTCAGCTGGGTACGGTCCTCCCAATTACGCGCAAACAAAATCACCCCGCCAGTGAGAGGATGCGCCAAGCGCTGCTTGTCTACTGCGGTCAGTTCAATGCCTGCTACGTCGAGGATGATGGGGGCGTGTTGTGTCATGGTCTGTCTGGGGTGGGAGAGCATTACTATTAATTTAGTAGCTGCTTGTGCTATATTCTATTGGGCTAGGGCCATTTTAGCCGCTAAAGTGGTTGGCTGGCAGCAGGTGAAGAAGTTGCGCTGCAAAATTTCTCCGCAAACACGCGACCAGTTTTTGTAGCCATCATCCCCTAACACCGCGCCTTGCCACAAAATTTTCATCACAACCACATTCACCTGCCGCTGGACTGGCTTGGTCACGCTCAGTTTATATCGCAAAATTAACGACCCGCTTGTGTTGCTTAAGAAGAGATTCAGGAACAAAAATCAGATTGCCACGTGCCCGCGAGCACGCAACATAGAGCTTGTTACGGGTCTCTGGATTGAGGTCTGCCAGAGTTCCCGCCTTCCAGGCTTTGACCGCCGCAGGGTGAAGCACGACACATACGTCCTGATAGTGATCGAGACCTTTTGACGCACCCCAATTTAGCGAATAACAGTCGTACTTATAGTGCTCTTTTAAAAAGAGCTTTACAGTACCAGGCGTCTCGTATAACTTTTGCGCGATTACCCTATCCTCCGTCAAGCTAACGTCTGTGAGTGAGTCCGAGTGCGCCTCGATATGAATGCCGATCTTCTCGGAAATGAAGTCACAAACTGACTTGCTGCACCTACGGCTCTTGACCAGCGATGTTAGGTCAATATTTATCTTTGCTGCGGAGAAACGCTTCTTGTAGATTTCATAGTTTGCGTGCAGACTATTGTTTACATTGCCGTCTCGGCTCGTGTCGTAGGTATGTTGGTAAAAATCTCCGACGAACAAGCACTTGACATTGGTTTTGCAAAGAGACAACAGGAGATTGAAGTCGTGCCCAGCAAAATCCTGCACCTCGTCAATAAAGAAGGCGTCGAAGTATTTCTCAATCCGCGCGATCACATCCTTAACCGTACCAGTCTGCTCCAAGTATTTCGCCAGCCGATTAGCAAAGAGCCACCTGCCTGTAGTCATATACCGCTTGTCATCCGTAAGCGGGTAGTCTCTCTCTGTGGCTAATCGTCGTTGGAATGTCATTCCCTTTGTCCGCTTTGCGCTGAGCAAGAACGGTCGATAGCAAAATGAGTGCAAGAACGTAAAGTACGTGTAGAGACAGATGTTGTTCGGAAAATAGCCGAACTTGTTGATAATCCGTGAGCGCAGGTTTCTCCAATTTGCCTCAGTGAACGTGACGATAAGGAAACGCCGGGTCTCGTCCAGTTCATCGACGATCTTGTATGTCTTGCCAGAGCCGGCGACAGCAAAAACTACTGCTTTATCCATGTCACGGCCTCTTGGATGTAAGCAGGCGCAACTAGACTATCCTCCCTGTGAACCAAAGTAAGCGCTCTGGCAACTACACCCCTTGCGCCAAGGCTGGACTTGTGGTGGTTTGAGAGAGCTCAGTTTTTGGACAGGGCGATACTCCAGGGCAGCAGCGCCTCGTAGTCATCGGCGGTCTTGGCTTTTGGCAGTGCGATCAGAAGTGCGCGCAGGTACTGATAGGCATTGACACCGTTGGCTTTGCAAGTCTCCAACAAAGAATACAAATTGGCACTGGCATTTGCCCCAGCCACCGTGTCACTGAATAACCAGTTTTTTCTGCCCACCACAAATGGGCGAATTGAATTTTCGCAAGCGTTGTTATCAACGGGGTGGTGGCCGTCTTCAACATACAGGCTCAGCTTGCCCCACTGTGACGACATGTAATGCAGCGCCTTGCCCAGCAAACTGCCCGGCATGACAGTGTG
>JAYUHM010000026.1:0-18547 GCA_043766985.1 Polaromonas sp. | reverse complement strand
CTGAACTATGTGGTGGCCAAAATCACACGCCCTTTGCCGCCATGGATACCGCCTGCGCAACTTATGGGCGCTGGGTAACTGCCGGATTTAGGATCATTCCACGATTGCCCGACAAACTTGCGCATCAGGCCGTCAACTGTGCGGATGTAAATCAAGTTGTACAGGAAATTAAAAATGTGCTTGGGCTTACGCGGCAGCGCGCGCAAGGTCATTGAAAAACACATGTCGTCGTACACCACATAGTGCCAAAAGCCGGGCGGTATGTACAGCGTGTCGCCGTGCTTAAGCTCGGCCACGTAGCCCGTGGCGTGCGCCAGCGCAGGGAAGCGTTCAAAATCTGGTTTGTCAACATCAATCTCAAACAAACTGCTGTAAGAGTAGGGTACGCGGTAAAGGTATTTTTCCTGTTCTGGTGCAAACAGGTATACCCGCTTTTTGCCACCGAAGTGAAACATCAGCAGGTCAGCCCAGTCAATGTCAAAGTGCATTTGCACCTTGGCACCTCGCCCGCCAAAAAACAGCGCGGGCAGTTTGGTAAACATTTTCAAACCCATTTTGGGAAAGTAAAAATCCTTCATCAACTCAGGTGCCTGGGCCAGGATGTTGTAGAAGAACATGCGCAACTTAGTGTTGCCATTGTTCAGCTCGGTGATGAACTCGCGAAATGTCATTTGCGCCACATGGGCGTGTTGGTGTTTGTGGCCCTTGGCCTCTTGCCCACCATACAGTGGCACTTGCTTGTCACCCACTACACTGCAAAGATAGTCAGTGGTCCACTTTTTCTTGGCCGGCCAGTCGTCACACAAGTTGTTAAAAATGACCGGGCGATTGTGCGCTTTGTAATTATCCAGAAAAGACTGGTTGTCCGTAAACTGTGCTTCTTCAACTGTGGTGATATTCATATCTGAAAATTTATAATTTTGGTTTGGCGATTTGGGCGAGCCGGTCATAAAGCCAATTGGGTACCAAGCGCAAGAGTTTCGCTGGTAGACCCATTTGCCACGGAATCACGCGGTAAGAATCACCACGCGCAATGGCTTTAACTGCGGCTTTGGCAAACGCATCAACGGGCATAAAGAAGGGTATGGATTTGGGTATTTGCGCCGTCATCGGGGTTTGTATAAACCCCGGAGCAAGCGTTACCACCGCAATGCCAGACCTGCGCAAACTCAAGCGCAGAGATTCGCAATAGCTGATCACCGCAGCCTTGGAGGCGCTGTAAGACTCCGAGCCCGGCAACCCCCTCACGCCTGCAATGCTGGCAATGCCTACCAAGCGGCAAGGTTCTTGGTGCGCGTTGGCCTTCATGTGGCTAATGAAGGGTGTAAATGTAGCCACTGTTGCTAAAAGATTGGTGTTTATCACCTTCGCAAAAATCGCAATGTCTTTTTGCGCACCGGTGGGTTTGTTGTGTGCCATCCCTGCGCTGGCAATCACCCCATTGACAACACCGGTTGTGCGAATGAAGTCCTCTGCCGCGGCCGACAGGGCGTCGTGGTCGTTTACATCTAACGCGTAGATTTTGTGCTTATGCGCGTTGGGCATGCGCTGGCGCAACTGCTCCAGCAGTTCCGAGCGCCGCGCAACCATGCCAACCGTGGCACCCTGCGCCGCATATTGCAGCGCAAGTGCTGCCCCAATGCCGGACGAAGCGCCTGTGATGAAGACTGATTTCATGCGGCGATGGTATGCTAGTTTTTCGCGGAGTCCGGGGTTGCGATACGAATAAAGTGGTAAATTGAATGCAAGTGCAATGCTAGCGTGTTGGCGCATTGCGTCAACCAGTCAATGCCCCTGCGACCCGCGATGCGCCCACGGCGACCAAGCGGCCTGAAATCTGCCAGGCGCATGGTTTAAGCGTATCTGATGCGGATGATTTTTTGAATGGCCTGGCGCGTTTGCTCATCCCAGCGGAGCTGCACTTCGAGCGTGACCAAGCGTCACCTAAGCAGCTCACGCAAGCTTGGGGGCCAAACGGTGCGTGACTGGAAGCCCAAGGCTCGAAGCCGGTCGTCGTCAAGCTGCTTGCAAAGCTGCGTTGAAGGTCGCGCTCGGGCGCATGATAGCCGACACTTTGGCCATGTCGGGTTTGTAGTAACCGCCAATATCCACGGCCTTGCCTTGTACGGCGTTTAGCTCGTCAACAATCTTTTGCTCATTACCAGACAGGGCCTTGGCCAGCGGCGCAAAGTGCGCTTGCAACTCTTTGTCCTCGGTTTGCGCCGCCAAAGCCTCAGCCCAGTACAGGGCAATGTAGAAGTGGCTGCCACGATTGTCTAGCTGGCCAGTGCGGGTCTTGGGGCCTTTGTCCAGGTCCAGCAGTTTGCCGGTGGCTGCGTCCAAGGTTTTGGCCAGCAAAGTAGCTTTGGCATTGCCTGTTTTTAGCCCTAAATCTTCCATACTTGCGGCCAGCGCCAAGAACTCGCCCAGCGAATCCCAGCGCAGGTGGTTTTCTTCGACCAATTGCTGCACATGCTTGGGCGCAGAGCCGCCCGCGCCGGTCTCGTACATGCCGCCGCCCGCCATCAGTGGCACGATGGACAGCATTTTGGCGCTGGTGCCCAGCTCCATGATGGGGAACAGGTCGGTCAGGTAGTCGCGCAGAATGTTGCCAGTGACGGAGATGGTGTCCAGGCCGCGTGCCACACGCTCTAGCGTGAAGCGCATGGCGCGCACTTGCGACATGATTTGAATGTCCAGGCCTGCCGTGTTGTGCTCATGCAGGTACATCTTGACCTTGGTGATGAGCTGCGCCTCATGCGGACGGTAGGCATCCAGCCAGAACACCACCGGCATGCCAGAGTTGCGCCCGCGAGTGACTGCCAGCTTGACCCAGTCACGAATCGCCGCGTCTTTGACCTGGCACATGCGCCAGATATCGCCAGCTTCCACGTTTTCGCTCAGTAGCACTTCGCCTGTGGCGATGTCGACGATGTTGGCAACGCCGCCTTCGGTCAGTTCAAAGGTCTTGTCGTGCGAGCCGTATTCTTCGGCTTGCTGCGCCATCAGGCCCACGTTGGGCACGGTGCCCATGGTCTTGGGATCGAAGGCACCATGCCATTTACAGAAGTTGATGGTCTCTTGGTAAATGCGGGCAAAGGTTGATTCAGGCATCACGGCTTTGACGTCTTTCAAGCGGCCATCAGCGCCCCACATTTTGCCGCCGTTGCGGATCATGGCGGGCATTGACGCGTCCACAATGATGTCGTTGGGCGAATGGAAGTTGGTAATGCCTTTGGCCGAGTCCACCATGGCCAGCTCGGGGCGGCCTTCGTGGCAGGCGTGCAGGTCACGCTTGATCTCGTCTTGCTTGGACTGGGGCAGGGTGGCAATTTTGTCGTACAGATTGACCATGCCATTGTTGACGTTCACGTTCAGCTCGTCAAACAACTTACCGTGCTTGGCAAAAGCGTCTTTGTAGAAGATCTTGACGCAATGGCCAAACACGATGGGGTGCGAGACCTTCATCATGGTGGCTTTGACGTGCAGCGAGAACATCACGCCGGTTTTGTAGGCATCGTCGATTTCTTTTTCATAGAACTCGACCAAGGCCTTTTTGCTCATGTACATGCTGTCGATGATTTCGCGGTCCAGCAATGACACTTTTTCTTTGAGCACGATGGTCTTGCCGCTGGCAGTCACCAGTTCCATCCGCACGTCACGCGCTTTGTCCAGCGTCATGGATTTTTCGCCGTGGTAGAAATCACCAGCGTGCATGTGCGAGACGTGTGAGCGCGAGGCTTGGCTCCACTCGGCCATGCTATGTGGGTTTTTGCGGGCGTATTCTTTAACAGCTTTAGGCGCGCGGCGATCCGAGTTGCCTTCGCGCAGCACGGGGTTGACGGCGCTGCCCAGGCAACGGTTGTAGCGCGCTTTGATGTCTTTCTCGGCATCGGTCTTGGGCGCGTCTGGGTAGTCGGGCAGGGCGTAGCCCTTGGCTTGCAGCTCTTTGATGGCACTGACCAGCTGGGACACCGGTGCGCTGATGTTTGGCAGTTTGATAATGTTGGTATCAGGCAGCTGGGTGAGGCGACCCAGCTCGGCCAAGGTGTCGGGTACCCGTTGCTCGGGCTTCAAGCACTCGGGGAACTGCGCCAAAGCGCGGGCAGCCACGGAGATGTCGCAGGCCACAAAATCGATCCCAGCGGGTGCGGCAAAGGTTTGAATGATGGGTAGCAGGGAGCCAGTGGCCAGAAGCGGTGCTTCGTCGGTGAGGGTGTAGAAGATCTTGGATTTGCTGGCAGCCATCGGAATAGTCCTAGTGATAATGCATTATTAGATTAGACCGCTGCATTTTAACTTTAATGCCAGCAGCGGATGGCAGACAAGGTCGCGTGAGCAGCACAGCGCAAAGTGAGAGCCCCGTGTCCGCGCCACATCCATCACCACCCTTGCTGAAAAGCGTTGGGCTCAATGCCCCTGCGACCCCCGATGCGCCCACGCCGTGGTGTGCTTCTCCACATAGTCAAACAGCTCATACATTACCATCGCCATGGCCCCCACCACGACCAGGCCGCCGAAGGCCAGGCCCATTTGCATGGCGCTGCCGGCGCTGATCAGGAGGTAGCCAATGCCTTCGTTGGCGGCGGTCATCTCGCTCACCGTGGTGCCGACGAAGGCGAGGGTGATGGCCACTTTGAGCGAGCCAAAAAAGTAGGGCATGGAGCGGGGCATGCCGACCTTGGTGAGCACGTCCCAGCGCTTGGCGCCCAGCACGCGCAGCACGTCTTCCAGCTCGGGCTCTAGCGTGGCCAGGCCGGTGGCGATGTTGACCATGATCGGGAAGAAGCTGATGAGAAAGGCCGTGAGGATGGCTGGGCCTACGCCGATGCCGAACCACACCACCAGGATGGGTACAAAAGCGGCTTTGGGCAGGGCGTTAAAGCCGGTCATCAATGGGTACATGGCGGTGTAGGCCACGCGCGAGCTGCCCATCAAGAAGCCTAGCATAACGCCGACGACGATGGCAATGCCAAAGCCGACCATCGTCACCCAAAAAGTGCGCCAGGCGTGGCCTGCGATGACTTCTTTGTACTCCCACACCTGCGTGGCAATGCGCGAGGGGCTGGGGAAGATGAACTCGGTGACGTTGAAGATGCGGCAGATGGCCTCCCACAGCACCAGGGTGGCTACTAGGAGCAGCCAAGGTGAGTAGCGTTCAAGGGCTTTGGGTTTCATGGTGAGCGGCTTGTTTTGGGTACTGAGGCGTGGTGTGGGTCTGGGGGATGGGGCTTAGGCTTGGCCAGCCGCAACGGTGCCCGTTTTGCGAATGGCCCCGATATGCCCGCGCAGCTCCAGCACGATGTCGGCAAACTCTTTGGTGTAGGTCAGCTCCAGCTCGCGGGGGCGGGGCAGGTCGATGTGCTTTTCCACCATCAAGCGGCCAGGCGACTTGCTCATCACATACACCTTGTCGGCCAAGAAGACCGATTCCCGCAGGTCGTGCGTGACCAAAATGACGTTGAATTTTTGCACCGCATGGAGGTCGCGCAAAATGCACCACAGCTCTTCGCGGGTGAATGCATCCAGCGCACCAAACGGCTCGTCCAGCAGCAGCATTTTGGGCTCATGGATCAAGGCGCGGCAAATGCTGGCGCGCTGCTGCATGCCACCTGAGAGCTGCCAGGGGAATTTTTTCTCGTAGCCGCCCAAGCCTACCGTCTCCAGCAGTTTCGATGCGCGGGCCTCGTACTCTTTGCGTTTGGCTTTGAAGTTGCTGCGGTAGGGCTCAACAATCTCCAGCGGCAGAAGTACGTTGTCCAAGGTGGTGCGCCAAGGTAGCAGCGAGGGCGCCTGAAAGGCCATGCCACTGATTTTGAGCGGCCCGGTGACGGCTGCACCGTTGATTTTGATGCTGCCCTTGCTGGGCATCTTCAAGCCCGTGGTGAGCTTCATAAACGTTGACTTGCCACAGCCCGAGGGGCCAACGATGGCGATGAACTCACCCGCGCCGACTTTGAGGGTAATGTCTTCTACGGCAAAGTTGCCTTCTGCCAGCAGTTCATCGTTATAGGCCAGCCAGACGTTTTGAAAATCAACAAAAGCGGGAATGGATGCGGCGGATGGTGGTACGTCCATAGCGCTTTTTATGTGTTTTAGGTAAGAAAATAGCCACTAGCCCAATAGAACATAGCACAAGAAGCTATCAATATTATAGTGAATGATCATCAAAACTATGGTTGCTGATTACTTCTTCGCCATGGCCGGCAGCACGTTCAGCTCAGCAGCGCTGGGCAAAAAGCTGCCGTTCCACACCGCGTCCGCGTTCACGCGGCTCTTGGTGTTAAACGCGTCCGACACCTGCGATGCCATCAGGCTCAGGCGGCCTGGCGTAACCTTGCCAAAGCCCTCGGCGCGTGCATCTGGGCTGTTGATGGCGGTGTCAATGGCCAGCTGAAAGCGGCGGGTTTCCAGCTCGCTGTTGATAATGCCGTCGCGCGCTTTGACAAACTCAATCGCCGCTTTAGGGTTGGCCATGGCTTCCTTGGCGCCTTTGCTGAAGGCCGCCAAAAAGGCTTTTACTGCCGCTGGGTTCTCTTTGATGAGCTTGGGGCTGGCGATGATGGCGTTGCCATACAGCTTGACGCCGTTGGTGGCGTAGGGCATCACCACCACGTCGTCGGCTTTCACGCCGCGGGCTTCCAGGTTCAGCAGGCTGGTGAAGGTAAAACCGGTGATGGCATCCACATCGCCACGTGCCAACATGGTCTCGCGCAGGGGTGGGTCCATGCTGGTCCACTGCACGCCGTCTACCTTGTTGGCCTTGGCAAAGATGGGGAAGCTGCGGCGACCCGCGTCAAACACCGGGGCGCCCAGTTTTTTGCCGTTCAAGTCGGCCACGGTTTTGATGCCGGATTTTTTAAGTGCCATTACCGAGGCGGGCGTGTTGTTGTAGACCATCATCACGGCCACGGGTTTGTTGGGAGCGTCCGGGTTGTTGGCATGAAACTCCATCAGCGCGGCAATGTCGGCAAAACCCATATCGTAGGTGCCTGATGCGACGCGGGTGACCGCACCGCCCGAGCCATTGCCTGCGTCTACCGTCACGTCCAGATTGGCATCTTTAAAGTAGCCTTTGGCTACGGGGGTGAGGAACAGGGCGGCCGGGCCTTCAAAGCGCCAGTCGAGCTGGAACTTGATGGGGGTGACTTGTGCGTGGGCCACGCCAAACGACAATGCAGCCACAGTGGCTAGCGTCAGGGACAGCGCAGTTTTAAGAAAGCTACGGGTTTTCATGAAAGGCTCCGAAAGAAAAATAAACAAAAATTCAATTTAACAGTAAGCAAGTACGATGCCAAAGCAAGCCCAGTATTGTCCTATGTACGGGCAAGGCGGCAGGGCAGGGTTGTCGCTAGGTTTTGGGCGTGGTTTGGGTTAACCCGCGCCGCCTAATAAATCATGCAGGCTACGGGCTATTACTTTGGTGGCACTGCGCAGGTCTTCCAGCTCCAGCCGTTCATCGGCGCGCTTGGCGTGGCTTTCCAGCACCGTGTGGGGCCCGGCGCCATAGATTACGCCGGGAATGCCGTGCGCAGCGTACAGGCGCACGTCGGTGTACAGGGGGGTGCCCATGGCGGGTATCGTCTCGCCAAACACCTGTTTGCCGTGTTTTTGCAGTGCCTTGACCAACGGTCGGTTGCCGGGCAGCGGCTGCATGCTGTGGGCCAGCAGCAGGCGCTTGATCTCTACCGTGATGTCGGGCATGGTGGCGGCAGCATCGTCTATGACCTGGCGGATGGTGGCCTCTACCTCTGCAGGGTTCTCCTCGGGGATCATGCGGCGGTCTAGCTTGAAGGTGACTCTGCCAGGTACCACGTTGGTGTTGGTGCCACCTTCGATGCGGCCTACATTGAGGTAGGGGTGCGATATGCCTTCTACTGCGCTGGTGATTTGTTTGTAGATGGTGTTCTGCGCATACAAGGCGTTCAAGATTTTCACTGCGCTTTGCAGTGCGTCCACGCCGGTATGGGGGATGGCGGCGTGGGCCATTTTGCCGTGTACGGTTACTTCTAGCTGCAGGCAGCCGTTGTGCGCGGTAATGACCTGGTAGCTAAAGCCTGCGGCAATCATCAGGTCAGGCTTGGTGAGGCCCTTTTTAAGCAACCAGCCAGGGCCCAGTTCACCGCCAAATTCTTCGTCGTAGGTAAAGTGCAGTTCTACGCTGCCTTGTGTGGGCATGGCCACGGCCTCCAGTGCGCGGGTGGCAAAAGTGAAGGTGGCAAAATCGCACTTGCTTACCGCGGTGGCGCGGCCGTACATTTTGCCGTCTTCGATGACCGCGCCATAGGGCGGCTTGGTCCAGCCCTCGCCCGGGGGCACGACGTCGCCATGGGCGTTCAGGGCAATGGTTTTACCTGTGTCGCCGGGTTTGCCATAGGGCCGCCGCACTATCAAATTGGTGATCGACTGCATGCCGTAGTTGGCCAGCTCCTCGGCGCTGGGGCTGTATTTTTCTGCGTCAAAGCCAAAGTCTTTCAATAGCTCTGCGGTGCGCTCTGCGTGGGGTGCGTTGTTGCCTGGCGGTGTGTCAGTCGGCACTCGCACCAAGGCTTGGAGGAACGTCACTTCCTCATCAAAGTGCGCATCAATCCAGGCGTCAAGTTGTTCGTAAGTGGTCATGTTCAGGCGTTAGATAAATCGAGAAGCAGATGCTGAAAAGCCTGGATGCATAACTGCATGTCGTCGTTCGTTGTGCTCTCCAGCGGGTTATGGCTAATGCCGGCGTTCTCGCCGCGTACAAACAGCATGGCTTGCGGCATGATTTCGTGCAGTTTCATCGCGTCGTGGCCGGCGCCGCTGGGCATGCGGTGGATGGGGGCGCCTAGCTTGGCGACGGCACTTTCCCAGCGTGCTTGCCACTGCGCATTGCTGGGCGCTGCTGCGGCGCGCATGGTTTCTTCGCGGGTATGCAGCACACCACGTTTGTCGCAAATACCTTCTAGCTGCGCCAACACGTCAGCTACCAGAGCATCACGCTGGTTATCGGTAGGCGCGCGCATGTCCAGGCTAAACAGGCAGCGACCGGGCACCACATTGATGGAGCCGTTAGGCACATGCAGCATACCGATGGTGGCTACGCTGTCTGCGTCTTGTGCGGCGCGCTGCTCCAGGTACATTGACAGCTCGGCCACTGCGGCGGCGGCATCGCGCCTGCGGTTCATGGGCGTGGTGCCTGCATGGCTGGCCATACCTACCACCTCGCACTGGTACCGCACGCTGCCGTTAATGCTGGTAACGATGCCCAGCGGCATGGTCAGCTCGTTGAGCATAGGGCCTTGCTCTACATGCACTTCAACAAAACCAAGGTAATTGGCAGGGTTGCGTTGCAGCGCTGCAATGTCTTGCGAGGCCAGGCCCGCTTGCGCCATGGCCGATTGCATGCTGATGCCCTCTGCATCATGTTGTTCGAGCCAAGCGGGGTTGAACTGGCCCACCAAAGCGCCAGAACCCAAGAACGTAGCCTTGTAACGTTGGCCTTCTTCCTCGGCAAAGGCAACTACTTCAATGCCAAAAGGCAAACGCTGGCCAGCGCGGTGCAGCTCGCGCACGCACATCATCGGTGTGTAAAAGCCCAAACGGCCATCGTACTTGCCACCATTGCGCACCGTGTCGTAGTGCGAGCCGGTAAGTAAATACTTGGATGATATTGGCCCTTTGCCCAATGGAGTGGGGCACAAGGTGCTGCTATTTTCATAGCGACCAACGACATTGCCTACGGCGTCAATCGCGACGCTGTCAAACCCGCAGCTCAGCATTTGCTGGGCGATCTGCGCTGCACAGGCGCGGTGTGCGTCGGTCAGGTAAGTGACGGTGAGCTGCCCCAGTTCTTTAAACTCCGGGTCGCTGTGCTGGGCCAGAGATTCGTGCCAGTCCCACAGCGCATTGCCTAAATCGGGTTGCACGGCAAACTTATCGTTCAGGCGCATCTCCGCAATACGGTGGATTTGGCGCACACACTCTTGCAGCTCAAAGGCGGGATGGCCTTGCAAGCGGCGCGCAAAGGTGCTAATGATTTGTGGCTTGGTCAAGCCCGTGCCACGCGGGCCGCGCACGGCCAAAATAAAGGGCCAACCAAATTTAGCGTTGTAGTCGGTATTGAGTTGTTGAATCTGCGCAAACTCTGGTGCAGTGCATTGCGTCAGGCCGGCCTTACCTTGCTCGTTGGTAGATTCTGCCGTGAGCGACTGGTCTACCATGGCCTTGCCAGCCAGCTCGGGGTGCGCTCGCACGAGCTTGACTTGTGCATCCAAGCCAGCATCGCGCAGTACCACCGTCAAGGCGTACTTGAGGGCTGCGAGCGACGCAAACGGGCGGTGCGCCAAGGCGCGCTGCGCTATCCACGGTGAATGCTCGTACACGCCGTCCAGCATGGCCAAGGCCTCTGCTTCAGGCGCGGCATTGAGTGCTGCAAGGGCGATGTTCATGCTGGTACCTGTACAGGATGGGTCTGGCGCCAATGCTGGGCTATTTGCACGCGCTGCGCCACCCACACATGGGTGTGCTTTTCAATATGGTCCAAAAAACGCTGCAGGGCGGTGATGCGCCCTGGCCGCCCGAGGATGCGGCAGTGCATGCCAATGCTCATCATCTTGGGGGCGTTCAGGCCATTGGGGTCGCCCTCGGCGTACAGCGCATCAAACGTGTCCTTCATATACTGAAAGAACGGGTCGGCGTGGGAGTAGCCTTGCGGCAGGGCAAAGCGCATATCGTTGCAGTCCAAGGTGTAGGGCACGATCAGTTGCTGTGCATCCTGGCCATTGGTTTTGCGCACGGTCATCCAAAACGGCAAGTCGTCGCCGTAGTAGTCGCTGTCATAGGCAAAACCGCCATAGTCGGCTACCAGGCGGCGGGTGTTGGGGCTGTCACGGCCGGTGTACCAACCGGCACCAAAGAGGTGGCGTTGCTGTCCCGCGCCCGCCCCTTCGCTGTTACCTGTCACCTTTAGCAGCATGTCCATCGCCAGCTGCAGGTGTTCGCGTTCCACGGCCTCATCGACATTTTGGTAGCTGATCCACTTGTAGCCATGGCAGGCAATTTCATGGCCCAGTTCTACAAATGCGGCCGCTACGTCGGGGCTGCGCGCGAGCGCCGTGCTAACGCCAAACACGGTAAGTGGTAATTTGCGCTTTTCAAACTCGCGCAGTATGCGCCACACCCCTGCACGTGCGCCGAATTCGTAAATGCCTTCCATGCTGACGTGCCTGGCAGGGTAGGCCGCCGGGTTAAACATCTCGCTTAAAAACTGCTCGCTGGCTGCGTCGCCATGCAGCACCGAGTTTTCGCCACCTTCTTCGTAATTTAAAACAAACTGCACCGCAATACGTGCGCCGCCGGGCCAGCGGGCATGCGGTGGCGTGGGGCCATAGCCTGCCAAGTCTCGGGGGTAGGGTGCCGTGCTGTCGTAAGTCATGGTGTAGGGTGTGTCGCGGCGCAAACGGGTCTACAAGGGCGACTGCATCGTCTCTAAAGGGGCCTCCATGGTGGCCATGTAGCTCGACTCAAACACCTCGGTCACGTTATGCGACGGGGGCTTGCGGTCCAGCGTCAAGCTGCTGACCACGTTAAACAAATGCTCCTCCATCAGCTTCACCGCTTTGGCCTCGTCCTTGGCTACCATCGCCGCCACAATGCTCACGTGCTCACGGTTAGCGTCTTGCGCTGCCTGCGCGCTTTGGTACATCAGGGTAATCAGGGCGCAGCGTGATATCAAATCGCGCAGCATTTGCTCCAGCACTTTGTTGCCCAGCAGGTGGGCTATCAGTACATGAAAATCACCCAGCAGTTCTACCCGGCTGGGCACGTGTGGCGCTGAGACGGCCGCTTTTTCCTGCAGCAGGTGGTCGCGCAGGGTGCGAATTTGCGGTGGGCTGATCTGGCGCACAAAAGTGCGAACCATCTCTACCTCCAGCATACGGCGCACCTCAAATACTTCTTGCGCCTCTTGCAGAGAGGGCGACGCGACAAAGGCGCCGCGGGCAGGCTCTATTACCACCAGCCGCTGTTGCTCTAGCTGGTACAGCGCCTGGCGCACTAGCGTGCGCGACACGCCAAAGTGGTCGGCCAGCTTTTGCTCTACCAGCTTGGCGCCGGGTTGTAAGCGGTGCTCCACGATCGCTTTTGACAGCGCCTCGACAATGTGGGTGGTGGTAGATTCCATAGGTAAATCCCGGTTAGTTTACAAATTGTATACACTTTGGTAGACAATAGTATTGTTTTTATCCAAAAGGATGCCGTTATGGGACTTTCCACGCACGTACTAGACACCATGCACGGCTGCCCTGCGGCGGGCATGGCGGTCACCTTGTCCACCATGGCGCACGGCGTTACTACCGTCGTCAGGCGCTTGACGCTAAACGACGATGGCCGCAGCCCAGACGGCCCCCTGCTGGACAGCGCAGCCTTGCGCACAGGCGCGTACCGCCTGAGTTTTGAGGTGGCCGCTTATTATCGGAGCCGGGGTGTAGCCCTGCCAGAACCAGCGTTTTTAGACGTAGTGCATCTGGATTTTGGCATTGCCGACCTTGCAACCCATTACCATGTACCCCTTTTGTGTACCCCCTGGAGCTATTCAACCTACCGGGGGAGTTGAGCTACGGTATGGAGCCATGGACACCGTGCGGGTATGCAATATTTTTTGCACTGCAACAAGATTTGAAAATAAAATAGGAACGTAACTTTTTTACTGAATAATTATGAGCGAAGCCACCAATACTGTCCGTTTTGTCCTCGACGGACACGTTGTCGAAGCGCAAGGCAAACGCCGCACCACCACGGTGCTGGACTACCTGCGCGAGGAACTGCACCGCACCGGCACCAAAGAGGGCTGCGCCGAGGGCGACTGCGGGGCTTGCGTGGTGCTGGTGGGCGAGCTGAACAGCGCGGGCACGGCGGTGAACTATGTGCCCACTAACTCCTGCATGCAGCTACTGCCCTCGCTGGACGGCAAGTCCGTCAAAACTGTCGAGAGCTTGAAGCGCAGCGACGGTAGCTTGCACCCGATCCAGCAAGAGATGGTCGACTGCTTTGGCTCGCAATGCGGCTTTTGCACCCCCGGCATTGTGATGAGCTTGACGGGCCTGGTACAAACCAATGCCTGCCCGAATCGTGCCCAGATCAACGATGCGCTGAGCGGCAACCTGTGCCGCTGCACGGGCTACAAGCCGATCATTGACGCGACATTGAAGGCCTGCCAGCGGCCCGCTGCCGAGCTGAAAATTGAAGACAGCGCTGACTTGGCGCTGCTCAAGGCCATTGCCCGCGACAAAGAGCCAACGGTGGGTCTGGACGGCCAGATCATCACCCAGCCTGTGGTGCGCACCAAGAAGGGCAGCGAATTTGTCTCGCCCACGACGGTAGACGAAGTGGCCGCCTATTTGACCCTGTACCCACAGACCACCCTGCTGGCGGGCAGCACCGAGATTGGCTTGCAGGTCAATAAACAGTTTATACGGCCTGAGCACATTGCCTACTTGGGCAATGTGGCAGAACTCAAGGCGGTCAAGGACACCAAACTCAACGGCGCAGACGCCTGGAGCATTGGCGCGGCCGCGCCCCTGGCTTTGGTGGAAACACTGGTAGCCAAGGCCTACCCTGACTTTGCCGAGGTGATACGCCGTTTTGGCTCGCCCCCCATCCGCTCTACCGCCACCCTCGCTGGCAACATCGCCAACGGCTCGCCGATTGGCGACACCATGCCCTGCCTGATTGCGCTGGGTGCTACTTTGGTGCTGCGCGCTGGGGACACAACCCGCAAAGTTTCTTTAGACGCTTTCTATACCGGTATGAAAAAGTCAGTACTCCAAGCCGGTGAATTCATCGTCTCGATTGAGCTGCCCAAGCCCAAGACGGGCGAAGTATTCCGCGCCCACAAAATCAGCAAACGCTTTGACCAGGACATCTCGGCCACGGTAGCCGCCATGCGCTACGAACTGGTGGGCGGCAAACTGAAAAACGTGCAACTGGCCTACAACGGCATGGCCCCATCGCCCTGCCGCGCGCCCAAAATTGAAGCCGTGCTGGAAGGCAAAGCCCCACAAGACGTGCGCGCTGCCGACATCGACGGGGCTATTACCGCCAGCTTCCCCGCACGCGACGGACTGCGCGCCACCTGGGCCTACCGCTCACTGGTTGCGCGCAACCTGGTGATGCAGTTTGTGGAAGAATCTACCGAAGCACTCAAGGAGGTTGCATAAATGAACGCCCCCACCACCCTTAAAGAACTCTTGCCCGCCACCGACCAAGCGGGCCAGCAAGGCCAGGGCATCGTGCACGAGAGCGCCCACCTGCATGTGACGGGCGAGGCTGTGTACACCGACGACATCCCCGAGCTGCGCGGCACGCTGTACGCAGCCCTCATCTTGTCGCCCGTAGCCCATGGTGAGCTGATAGGCGAGGGCATTGACCGCGCCGCCATCCTCGCCCAGCACGGCGTGGTGGCAGTGTTCACCGCCAAAGACATCCCCGGTGAAAACAACTGCGGCCCCATCATCCATGACGATCCGTTTTTGGCCGCAGGCAAAGTCGAATTTTTAGGCCAGGCCGTGGCCGTGGTGGTGGCGCACGACATGCTGTATGCCCGCGAAGTAGCCAAGCGGGCCAAGGTGCTGGTCAAAGAGCTGCCCGCGCTGTTGACGATTGAAGAAGCGCTGGCCGCACAAAGCTTCATCATGCCGCCCAAAGGCATCACGCGCGGTAAACCCGCTGAAGCCATTGAGAAAGCCCCGCACAAAATCACCGGCAGCACCTACTGCGGCCAGCAAGAGCAGTTTTACCTGGAAGGGCAAATCACCTACGCCGTGCCGCGCGAGGACAACCAGCTCACCTTGTACGTCAGCACCCAGCACCCTGATGGCAACCAGCGCGAGGCAGCGGCCGCGCTCAACCTGACTACCAAAGACGTAGAAGTCATCTGCCGCCGCATGGGCGGTGCCTTTGGCGGCAAAGAGGGCAATGCCAGCATTTTCTCGCAAAGCGCTGCCCTGGCCGCGCACTTGCTGAAAAAGCCCGTCAAGCTGCGCGTGAACCGCGACGACGACATGATGATCACCGGCAAGCGCCATGACTTTCGCATCGACTACACCGTAGGCTTTGACGACAGCGGCCGCATCCTGGGCGCCGACTTTATGCTCGCATCGCGTTGCGGCTACAGCACAGATTTTTCAGGCCCGGTGAACGACCGCGCGGTGCTGCACATCGACAACTGCTATTACCTGCCGAATTTGCACATCATCAGCCACCGCTGCAAAACGCATACCCAGTCGGGCACAGCCTTCCGCGGCTTCGGTGGCCCGCAAGGCATGTTTGGCATTGAGACGGTGATTGAAGAGATCGCCCAGCAGATCGGCAAAGACCCGCTGGATGTGCGCAAAGTTAACCTGTACCGTGAGCCCGCTGTCAGCGGCGATGCAGGCAGCATGACCACCCAGTACGGCCAAGTGATCGAAGACTTTATTGCCGACCAGGTGATAGACCAGGTAGAAGCCGAGGCCGCCTACCGCGCCCGCCGTGCAACAGTGAATGCCTTCAATGGCAGCAGCAAATACCGCAAAAAAGGCGTTGCCCTGGTGCCACTGAAATTCGGCATCAGCTTCACCGCCACCATGCTTAACCAGGGCGGCGCGTTGCTCAATATCTACATGGACGGCTCGGTCAGCGTCAACCACGGCGGCACCGAAATGGGCCAGGGCCTGAACACCAAGATGGCGCAGGTAGCTGCGGACGGCTTGGGCATCTCGGCTCGCCAAGTGCGCGTGACAGGCACCGACACCCAAAAGGTGCCCAACGCATCGGCCACTGCGGCTTCCAGCGGGGCCGACATCAACGGCGCAGCGATTAACAACGCCTGCGACCAGATGCGTGCGCGCCTCGCACCTGTGGCCGCACGCATGCTGGGCTGCAAACCAGAAGACGTTGTCTTCGCGCACGGTGCCGCATCCGTTCGTCCTGAGCTTGTCGAAGGACTCGCACCATCGTCGACACCGCACGCCGTCAAACAAGTCGAGTGGGCAGCCGTCATCAAACAAGCCTGGCTAGACCGCGTAGGCCTGAGCGTCACCGGGTTCTACATGACCCCCGACATCAAATACGACTTCACCACATTACAGGGTAAAGCCTTCTACTACAACTGCTACGGCGCAGCCGTGACCGAGGTAGAGATTGACACCCGCACGGGAGAATGGTGGCTCAAAGCGGTAGACATCGTGCACGACGCAGGCCAGAGCATCAACCCCGCGGTAGACTTAGGCCAGATCGAAGGTGCCTACATCCAGGGCATGGGCTGGCTGACGATGGAAGAATGTGTGTGGGACTTAAAAGGCAAGGGCGACGGCATGGGCCGAGGCAAGCTCCTTACCCACGGCCCCAGCACCTACAAAATCCCTGTCGCCAGCGACGTACCCGAACACTTCAAAGTCAGCTTCTTTGATGGCGAAAACGTCAAACCCACCCCATTCCGCAGCAAAGCCGTAGGCGAGCCACCCCTCATGCTAGCCCTGAGCGCCTATTTCGCCCTGCGCGACGCCGTCAGCGCCAGCGCAAACCACAAAGTACGCGTGGACTTGACAGCTCCAGCTACACCGGAGCGGATTTTGATGGCGTGTGAGCGTGCGAAAGCTAAACGCTGATTTAAACGCTTCATGTTCACGGCGGCAGGCAGCTACAGCTTTAGCGTGACAGCCGCAGATGGCAAGGGCGGTACAACCACCCAGGCCTTTACCCTCACCGTCAATGCCCCAGTGGTCAACAGCGCCCCGGTAGCCACCGCCGACAGCGCCAGCACCAATGAAGACACCAGCGTCATCATCAATGTGCTGGCCAACGACCAGGATGCGAACGGCGATGCCCTGAGCGCCACCGTGCTCACCGGCCCGCAGCATGGCACGTTGGTGAAGAACGCCGACGGCAGCTTCAGCTACACGCCAACGAAGGACTGGTACGGCACCGACAGCTTCACCTACCTGGCCAGCGACGGCAAGGCCAGCTCTAGTGCAGCCACCGTCACCATCACGGTCAAACCCGTCAACGATGCCCCGGTAGCCAGCAATGCCAGCTACACGGTCAAGAAAGACGGCAGCGTCAAGATCGACCTGCGCAGCCTGGTAAGCGATGTGGATGGCGATACCCTGACCATTACCCTGAGCAACCCGGCCAAAGGCACGCTGACCAAGAATGCCGATGGCAGCTATACCTACAAGCCCAATAAGGGCTACACGGGGAATGACAGCTTTAGCTATACGGTGAGTGACGGCAAGTGGACATCTACAGGCAGCATCAGCCTGCAGGTGGCCAGCAATGTGGAGAGCTGCCAGACATCGGGCACGGCAGCTACAGCAGCCACCACCACGGCCACCAGCGCAGTAGCAAGCACCACCAGTGCCAAGACCGCCTCCAGCGCCAGCATTGTGGTGACCTCCAGCGCCCAGAGCACCAGCCCGGCCAGCAGCAGCGCAGATGGGCAAGACATCCACTATGTGGTGATCAACTCGGGCGCGCAGGCCAGCAGCGCACCGGCACTGGCCCCCGTAGCCAGCACCACCAGCGCACCCGCCATCAACTGGGGCGGCAATGGCGCAGCAGCCAACCTGGCAGGCGGCAGCCCACCACCGAGCCAAGCCAATAGCTGGCTCACCCAGCTACTGGCCACAGCCCAAGCCGATGAACCAGTAGACTTAGGCACAACCACGGGCCTGAAAGTCAAGCTATGAAGCCCGTCGCCAAACGCATCCCCGCAACACCCAGCCTAGCCAAGGAAACTACCATGCAGCACGCCACACCCAACCCGGCCATCCGGGCCAGCGCCACCCCACGGTTAAGCAAGGCACGCCTTGCGCTAGTGGCTGTGGCGGTGTTCACACTGGCAACGGGCAGCGCCCAGGCCCAGACGATAGAAGACCACAGCCTGCCCAAGTCCGCGATAAAAACCTTTCACGTCAAATGCAGCAATGGACGGCTGGGCATGGTGCGCTACGACACGCGGCCAGAGCCGACCAAGATGTGTGTCAGCGTGCAAGACGGGAGCAGGGTGCAGAGTTGTGTAAATGTGACGCAGCAGCAGGCTCCGCAGCATGTGAAGGTGTTGGGGGCTTGGGTGTGTCAGTGATGTTTTTGTTCTTAAGTAAAAATTTCAAACTCTGGTTTGTAGCCAGCGTGTGTCTGCGAAATGCCGTAGACAGAATTATTTCAATTGGCATTTGTATAAAAAAAACTATCCTAATTACAAGCACCTTATTTGTTGCTACTACATGTCTCGCCCAAAACACATTGATCGCTGACTTACCGAATGGCGTGAAGTTGCAAGATAGGCCTTGGTCGCTAATTCGGAAAACAGAAAATTTCAATCACCTCGCCCCGAGCTTCGTGGCACCTAGCGTTGTCAACTGGATTGATCAAAAACAGCGATGCACCATTAGAGGATGGTTGAAAAATGAAGCGGATGAAAAAAAACTATTATGGAAGCGCTGAACAACCCACCGCACAAAGTTGCATGAGCTGGTTATGTTCGATTTCAGTGTTTTGAGATTGATTTTTCATGAATTTCGCAGGTTTTCCT
>JAYUHM010000025.1:0-2649 GCA_043766985.1 Polaromonas sp. | reverse complement strand
TTCACCAGGTCGGTTTTGCAGCGCCATGACTGCGTGGCGGCCATTCACCTGGCCGGCTTCAAAGCCGTTGGCGAAAGTGTGGCGCAGCCGCTGAAGTATTTCCACAACAATGTTGGCAGCATGATCAGCCTGCTGCAGGCCATGAATGCCACCCGCGCGCGGGCGGTGGTGTTCTCGTCCAGCGCCACGGTTTACGGCGACCCGGCCAGTGTGCCGATAGACGAGAAATTTCCCAACGCGCCCGAGAGCCCCTACGCTCAAACCAAACTGATGTGCGAGCAAATTCTGGCCGCGCAGTGCGTTGCCGACCCGAGCTGGCGAGTGGGCGTTCTTCGTTACTTCAACCCGGTCGGCGCGCATCTGAGCGGTCTCATCGGCGAGGACCCGGACGGCATACCCAACAACCTCATGCCTTTCATCACGCAGGTGGCCGTGGGCAAACGCGCAATGCTCAGCGTCTTTGGCAATGACTACCCGACGCCCGACGGAACAGGCGTACGCGACTACCTCCATGTCACAGATCTTGCCGAAGGGCATGTCGCAGCGGTTCGCGCGTTGCTGGCGCAGGGCGAGAGCTTCACGGTGAACCTGGGAACTGGCGGCGGCACCAGCGTCCTTGGCGTGGTGCGTGCGTTCGAGCAAGCCAGCGGCCAGAAAATTCCTTTTGAATTTGCGCCTAGGCGCCCTGGGGATGTGGCGCAGTATTTTGCCGATGTGTCGCTGGCAGCCTCGCTGCTCGATTGGCGTGCGACACGCAACATTGAAGACATGTGTCGGGACTCCTGGCGCTGGCAACAAAGCAATCCAAATGGCTATCAGACCTCGCCTGCGCTTGCGTGAGCGCCGAAAGCCGCCTGTCGGCCCGGTTGTTTGCTGAAATCCAAGCTGGTCCCATGGCAATCAAGCGTAAACCAGACAAGACGAAACAAGACAAGACAATCCGCGTCAGCGATGAGCCATTCGGACTATTGACCCTGCCCGCTCCGCAATACAAACTTATGACTAACAACACAGGGAATCTCACCATGCATCGCGCCCTGGTATCGGCCGTCCTGGCGGGCTTTATCGCATCAGCCCACGCGCATCCAAAGACCACGCCTTCCATCATCAAGCCGGACGCTGTCACGCAAGCCACGCTGCAGAAATCCAGTAACGTTGTCAAAGTCAGGGCGGCGAGAGAGACATCCGCAAACCAAACCGTCAAGGAAAGTACATCCCCCTCCAAAAGCGGATGGGACAAATACGGAACATTGCTGGCAACAATCTTTGTCTTGTGCGCGATCGCATTGCGACGCCAGCGCTTGGGGCGGCCTTGAGTACCCAGGACCTTGGCCAGTCCGGCGTATCGGCATTCAAATGGAGTGCTCTTTCGACCGGCTCCCGCTTCTTGCTGCAATTGGTGGCGCAAGTCGTTCTCGCGCGTACGCTCGGTCCCGAAGCCTACGGCGTCTTTGCCATCGGCATCGTGGTTCTGACATTCGCAAATTTTGTCTCGGGGTTTGGCTTTAGCTGGAGTCTGCTGCAACGCGCCCAAGTGAGCGACGAGGACGTTCGTTTTGCGTGGACTTGGCAGCTCATGGTGGGCCTGGCGGCCATGTTTGCGCTTTATAGCCTGGCTCCCTGGCTGGCACAGTATTTTCGGGAGCCCCGCGCCCAGTCTGTCATTGAATGGCTGTCGCTGGCATGCTTGATCAATGCGGCCGCATCACCAGCCACCTACCTTCTGCAACGCGACCTCAACTTCCGCACCGTCGGACTGATTCAGGTCGGCAGCTATGCAGTAGGCTACCTGGCTGTCGGGGTTCCTATGGCCTTGTTTGGATGGGGAACCGCGTCACTGGTTGCCGCGTGGCTGGTGCAGTGCAGCGTGGTGTGTGTCGCCAGCTATGCCGCCAAGCCTCACCGGGTTTGGCCGCTTTTCTGGTATGCGGATGCTGGCGCGGCACTCAACACTGGCAGAGCCGTGTTTCTTACCAACGTCGTCAATTGGGTTTTGAACAATCTGGATCGTATTTTGATAGCGCGACTTCTCAATGCCCACGCATTGGGCCTTTACAACGTGGCGTACAACCTGGCCACCCAACCCAACGCTTTGCTGCTTGGAGCGCTGCAACCGGCCTTTCTGGCGGCCGGTGCGCGCCTGCAAAACGAACTGCAAAGACTGGGCAGGGCCTACCAGCAGATGCTGGCCGCATTGCTGGTATTGACTGTGCCCGCATTTGTATTTCTTGCCCTCATCTCCCACGACATCGTTTTGATTCTTTACGGCAAACAGTGGGCCGAAGCCGGCTGGGTTCTCGGCATTCTGTTTCTGGCGATGCCTGCGTATGTCATCTGGGGCATATCAACGCCGGTATTGTGGAACGCGGGACGCAAGCACTATGAGTTTGCGCTGCAGATTCCCGTCATCGGTCTGGGTTTGCTTGGCTTTTATTTTTTCGCCAGTCAGGGCATACGGGTTGCAGCTACGGTTGCAGCAGCGCTGCTGCTGGTCAGGGCGGTTGTGATGGCTGCGGCAGCTTTTCACGCCTTGAGCTTGAGCCCGAAGTCTGTGCTTCCAGATGCGGTACGCGGGCTGCTGCTGGCTTCTATTTGCGTCGCATGCGTTCTGACGGCACAAGGGGCCGTGGCGCGGTTTGACATGCCGCT
>JAYUHM010000024.1:0-7079 GCA_043766985.1 Polaromonas sp. | reverse complement strand
CTGAACTATGTGGTGGCCAAAATCACACGCCCTTTGCCGCCATGGATACCGCCTGCGCAACTTATGGGCGCTGGGTAACTGCCGGATTTAGGTTTATACAAAGCACCGGGCCACTCCCAAATCGCAAAGGTTTGTCACAATAGGCCCCATGATCACTCCCCACACCACGTTGCGCGTAGCCACCTGGAACATCCACAAAGGGGTGCGGGGCTTGGGGCCGCGCAGGCGGCTGGAGATCCACGACATGGTGCACGCGGTGGAGCAGTTTGACGCCGACATCATCTGCCTGCAAGAGGTGCGCCGGGTCAACCGCAAAGAGGCCAATTACTTTACCCGCTGGCCCGAGCTGCCACAGGCAGACTATCTGGCCCCCGAAGGCTATGAGGCCGTGTACCGCACCAATGCCCACACCCGCCACGGAGAGCACGGTAATGCGCTGCTGTCGCGCTGGCCGGTCATCAGCCACCAACACGAGGACATGAGCGACCACCGCTTTGAGCAGCGCGGCCTGCTGCACAGCGAGGTGCTGGTGCAAGGCACGCCCGTGCATGTCATCGTGGTGCATTTGGGGCTGATAGCCGCCAGCCGCACGCGGCAGCTAACCCAGTTGTCCAAGTTTATTGAGCGTGAAATTCCCAAAACTGCCGTATTGATGGTCGCAGGAGACTTCAATAGCCCGGTAGCCCCTGTGTTATGGGCACAAGAAGCTATGAAAAGCAGAGCAAATGCCAAGGCGCAAGTGGCTGAGCGCCACCCCACTTTTCCATCGCGGCTACCCTTGGTGCAGCTTGACCACGTATTTGCACGGCATGCCAAACGCACTACCAGCCATGTGCCGCGGGGCGCGGTGTGGGCGCGTATGTCTGACCATCTGCCATTGATTGTGGATTTTGCGCTGTAGCCTATGCCCAATTTGACTGCCGGTCACCAAGTGCATTTGCTGCAAGGCACCGCTGAGTTTTTTCCGGCCATGATTGTGGCCATGGACGCTGCGCGGCAGGACATTCGGCTGGAGACCTACATTTTTGACTTTACCGCCACGGGGGCCGATGTGGGCGCAGCATTAGCCCGCGCAGCCCTGCGCGGCGTGCAGGTGCGGCTGGTAGTAGACGGCGCAGGCACGGGCGACATGCCGGGCGACTGGCAGGAACGTTTTGCCGCCGCAGGCGTGCAATGGCGTGTATTCAACCCCATGGGCCGTTTTGGCATGCTGGTGCCCAGCCACTGGCGGCGCTTGCACCGCAAGCTGTGCGTGGTGGACGGGGGCTCCGAGCAGGCCATCGCGTTTTGTGGCGGCATCAATATTTTGGACGACTACTACGACCCTAACCATGGCGTATTGAAGGCGCCCCGCTATGATTTTTCAGTACGCGTGACTGGCCCCTTGGTCAATGCGGTAGTGGATACCATGGATAACTTATGGCAGCGCCTGCAAGCCATGCGCAGCCTGCGCCACCGCGAAATTGGCGCGGCAGTCACATCCTGGGTAAGCTCCCGGGCGACGGTGTTTGACAAACAAGACCAGGGTGAGCATGCTGCTTATGCAGCAGCTGCCAGTGCAACCACCGCAAGGGCCAGCTTGCTTTTGCGTGATAATTTTCGTAACCGCAAGCGAATTGAGCGCGCCTACCTCAAAGCCATTGGGGACGCCCACCACGAGGTCATCATTGCCAACGCCTACTTTTTGCCTGGCGGTAAGCTGCGCCGCGCTCTGGTGGCTGCTGCCGGGCGCGGCGTCAAAGTGCGGCTGCTATTGCAAGGGCGCTACGAGTACTTTATGCAGTACCACGCCGCGCGGCCGGTGTACAGCATGCTCTTGGCTGCGGGGGTTGAAATTCACGAATATGCCAGCAGCTTTTTGCATGCCAAGGTAGCCGTGGTGGATGCTGCAGAACCCCAAGCCTGGGCCACGGTGGGGTCGTCTAACCTGGACCCGTTTAGCCTGCTGCTGGCCCGGGAGGCCAATGTGGTGGTGCGGGGCCGTGATTTTGCCCAGACGCTGCGGGACACCCTGGTGCACGCCATCGCCCAGGACGGCAAGCAAATCGACCCTGCCGACTACGCCAACCGGCCGTGGGCCCAACGCCTGCGCGACCGCGTCGCCTACGGCCTCATGCGTGTGGCCTTGTGGAGTACCGGCAATCGCTACTAAATATGTAGCAGATCGTGCCATATTCTATTGGGCTTGAGGCTAATAACCCTATAAAATTAGATCGGTTAACATTTATCCATGTTAATGAAAACAAAACCCCCCATGAACACCTCCGACACAGACATCGGCACGCCCGTTTCCGTCAAGATCCGCGAGCGAATTCAGGCGCAAAAAAAGCGCTTCAATGCCAACGACAATATCGCCGATTTCATCCAACCCGGCGAGCTGGCTGCGCTGCTGGACGAAGTGGAAAGCAAGATGAAAGGCGTGCTGGAGAGTTTGGTGATTGACACCGAAACCGACCACAACACTGGCGACACTGCACGCCGCGTAGCCAAGATGTACCTCAACGAGGTGTTCAAGGGCCGCTACCTGCACGCGCCCAGCATCACTGAGTTTCCCAATGCCGAGCACCTCAATGAGCTGATGATTGTCGGCCCCATCACCGTGCGCAGCGCATGCAGCCACCACTTGTGCCCGGTGATAGGCAAAATCTGGATTGGCGTCATGCCCAACGAGCACACCAATGTGATCGGCCTGTCCAAGTACGCGCGCCTGGCCGAGTGGGTGATGGGCCGTCCGCAAATTCAAGAAGAAGCCGTGGTGCAGCTGGCCGATCTGATTCAGCAAAAAACCCAACCCGATGGCTTGGCCATAGTGATGGAAGCGACCCATTTCTGTATGGGCTGGCGCGGTGTCAAAGACATGGACAGCAAAATGATCAACTCGGTCATGCGCGGTAGTTTTTTGAAAAATACCGACCTACGCCGCGAATTTTTGTCGCTGATTCCGCGCCAAAACAGCGGCCCACAATAAAAGACGAGGCATTCCATGTTAGTTCGTTTACTCTACGTCAGCCGCCTGGCCGACCCATCCCAGCCCCAGCATATCGACGAGATACTGGCCACCTCGCGCACGCACAATCCCGCCTTGGGTATTACCGGCATCCTGTGCTACGGTGCGGGCATATTTTTGCAGGCCATTGAAGGTGGGCGCGGCGCGGTCAGCGAGCTGTACAACCACATCAGCAAAGACACGCGCCACAAAGACGTGGTGCTGCTGGATTTTGAAGAAATCACCGAACGCCGTTTTGGCGGCTGGACCATGGGTCAGGTCAACCTGGCCAAGCTCAACACCTCCATCGTGCTCAAGTATTCTGAGCGGCCAGAGCTTGACCCCTATGGCGTGAGCGGCAAGGTCAGCCTGGCCTTGCTGGAAGAGCTGATGGCCACTGCGAGCATTATCGGTAGGGCCTGAAAGAACAGAGCAGAGCGGCGCAGACTGGGGTGAGAGCAAATTGGGGTCAGATCAAAATTCAGGAAGACCATCTTCCCGAAGCGAAAAAATCCCGAACGAAATTTTGCTCTGACCTCACTTTGCGGACTGTCCGGCGACTGATTCATTCGCCCAACAAGCGCCAGATCCCAGCGACAAAGCCCGCATGCCCCTCACCGCCGTTCTCCTCGTCCTCCTGGGCGCGCTCATCCACGCGGGTTGGAACATCGCCGCCAAAAAAGCCCACGGCGATGCACGCTTTACTTTTTTTAGCGCTGCCATCATGTTCGTGGTGTGGACACAGCTGTGCATTTGGCTTGGCTGGGACGTAGTGCCCAACTGGGGCGCCAAAGAATGGGGTTTGATAGCCCTGAGCGGCTTCGTCCATTGGGTGTATTTCTATTGCCTGCTCACCGGCTACCGCAAGAGCGACCTGACCATCGTCTACCCGCTGGCACGCGGCAGCGGGCCGCTGCTGTCGTCCTCCGTTGCGGTCATCGTGTTTGGCGAGCAATTGTCGGCGTTTGGTGTGCTGGGCATTGCAGGCGTGGTCATCGGCGTATTTTTAGTCGCTGGCGGCCCGGCATTGTTCAAAGCCGCGCACGACCCAGCCAAGAGAGAGCGTGTCAAAGCCGGTGTCTTCTGGGGCCTGCTCACGGGCGCGCTGATTGCCTGCTACACCGTGCTGGACGCGTATGCGGTGAAGATCATTGCCATATCCCCCATTTTGTTTGACTACTGGTGCAATATGCTGCGTCTTCCCTATGCAGCGGTACCGGTGCTGCGCGACATCCCCGAGGCCAAGCGCCTGTGGAAGCTGCAATGGAAGTACGCCGCTATCGTCGCCATCTTCAGCCCCATCGCCTATGTGTGCGTGTTGTATGCCGTGCTGATAGCCCCCGTAAGCCATGTAGCCCCCGCGCGCGAGGTGAGTATGCTGTTTGCCGCGCTGATCGGCGGGCACCTTCTAGGCGAGGGCGACCGCTGGCTGCGCATCGTGGGCGCGGCGGCGATTGCGGTGGGTGTGATGGCGTTGGCGCTGGGTTGATAGGTTCAAGAAAAGAGAACTTCCGGACGCAGAGGACGCTAAGGTTACGCAAGGAGCGTAAAAGAAGATAAAAAAAATAAGAAACAAAAAAACTCAGGTAATACGAATACGAGAAAAGCAATTTTTGATAGTTATGCAAGTAATTGGATGTGATTTCTCCAGTAGTCCTAGCAAGCGAAAACCTATCGTTTTCGCGGTAGGCTCCTGCACGAGCGGGCGCGTGCAGTTGTCCCAGCTAGATCGGCTAGAAACTTTAGATGGCTTTAGCACTTGGCTCACAACGCACACCGACTGGATCGGTAGCTTCGACCTGCCGTTTGGCCTGCCGCGTGAACTGGTAGAGCATTTGCACTGGCCCACGGGTTGGGCAGAATGCATGCGCCACTACGCCGCTTTGTCCCGCGAGGAGATTCGTGCCACCTTCAAAGCCTTTTGCAATGCCCGCCCCGTAGGCGGCAAATTCGCCCACCGCGCCACCGACCTGCCCGCAGGTTCCAGCCCCAGCATGAAGTGGGTTAACCCGCCCGTGGCCTACATGCTGCACGCAGGCGTGCCGCGTTTGCTCAGCGCTGGCGTGCATTTTCCGGCGCTGCACGATGGTGATGCAGCCGACAAAGACGCATCCGGCCAGCCGCGCCGCGTAGCACTAGAAGCCTACCCCGGGCTTCTGGCCCGAGAGGTACTGAAAAACCGCAGCTACAAAAGCGACGACAAAGCCAAGCAAACCCCCGACCGTCTGATTGCCCGCAAAGACCTCATTACCGCGCTGGAACACGGCCTAACCCGGCTACGCACTGCCGATGGCCCTTTGCGCCTCAAGCTCACCCACGCGCAGCGCGACACCCTCGTGGGCGATGCCAGCGGCGACAGCCTGGACGCTGTGCTGTGCATGCTGCAAGCGGCGTGGGCCCAAGCCCAGTTTGCGCAAGGCAATAAACGCTATGGCTTGCCTAAAAAAGTGGATGCGCTGGAAGGCTGGATCATTAGCGCATAGCGCGGCAGGTTTTAGACCATCATGGTCGACACGGTCTTGGTGTTCAGATAGGCCTCTAAAGCCTCCATACCACCCTCGCTGCCATAGCCCGAATCCTTCACACCGCCAAACGGCATTTCAGGTACCGGCGCGGCGGGCTGGTTGATCCAGACCATGCCGGCCTCTATGCCGTGGCCGATAGCGTGGGCGTTCTTCAGGCTCTTGGTAAAGGCGTAGCTCGACAGGCCATACGGCAGGCGGTTGGACTCGGTGATGGCCTCGGCCAACGTGTCAAAGCCGCGAATGCCCACCATCGGGCCAAACGGTTCGTTGTTAAACAAATCGGCGTCCAGCGGCACATCGCTAAACACCGTAGGCGCAAAGAAGTTGCCTGACGAACCAATGCGCTCGCCGCCGGTTTCCATCTTGGCACCGGCTTTCAAGGTTCTCTCGGTGATCTGCTTCATCGCGTCCAGGCGGCGGGCGTTGGCCAGCGGGCCCATGGTGGTGCCCTCGGTCATGCCGTCACCTACCTTGATTTTTTGCGTGAACGCCAGCATGGCGGTGGTGAACTCGGCCTTGATGCTGTTGTGCACCAAAAAACGCGTCGGTGCAATGCACACCTGGCCTGCGTTGCGAAACTTGGCGCCTGCAGAGGCTTTGACCGCCAAGGCCACGTCTGCGTCTTCACACACGATGACGGGTGCGTGGCCGCCCAATTCCATCGTGGCGCGCTTCATGTACTGGCCCGCCATGGCCGCCAGTTGCTTGCCTACCGCAGTAGAGCCGGTGAAGGTAATTTTGCGCACGATAGGGTGGGCAATCAAATACGACGAAATCTCGGCCGGGTTGCCATACACCAAGCCCACCACGCCCGCAGGCACGCCAGCGTCTACAAAGGCGCGCACCAGCTCGGCGGGCGAGGCCGGGGTTTCTTCGGGGGCTTTGACAATGATGGCGCAGCCCGTGGCCATAGCCGCCGACATTTTGCGCACCACTTGGTTGATAGGAAAGTTCCACGGCGTAAAGGCTGCCACCACGCCCACGGGCTCTTTCAACACCATCTGCTGCACATTGGCCGCGCGCGGTGCAACAATGCGGCCGTAAATGCGGCGGCCTTCTTCGGCAAAATATTCAATGATGTCGGCGCTGGCCATGCACTCGACCTTGGCCTCGGCAAGCGGCTTGCCTTGCTCTAGCGTCATCAGCGCGGCAATGGCGCCTGCGCGCTCGCGCATCAGCACGGCGGCTTGGCGCATGATCTTGCTACGATCCACAGCAGACATGGCGCGCCATACTTCAAAGCCTTTTTGCGCGGCAATCAAGGCGGCGTCCAGGTCAGGGATGGACGCATGGGCTACGCGGCCAATCTCCAGGCCAGTAGACGGGTTCACCACGGGCAGAGTTTTGCCTCCTTGGGCGTCGCGCCATTGGTTGTCGATTAAAAGTTGGGTGGTGGGGTAACTCATGCTCTAGTCTCGCAGTTGTGGTTGGGTAAAACCCTATTATCCAGCGTAAGCGGGGGTGCTGCATTTTCAAGCTTTCGCCTGCGGGACAAACACTGCGCAGTCTGGCACCTGGGTTTGTGTACGCCCTGGCGCTTGGTGTGTACGGCTACGCGGCTGTCCCCC
>JAYUHM010000023.1:0-2652 GCA_043766985.1 Polaromonas sp. | reverse complement strand
AAAGCTTCGGTAGCCAGCGCCGCTGCTTCAATCGTCGCCTTGTCAGCAGCAGAACTCACCGTAACCGAGCCGCGCAGCTTGCCGTTGATTTGCAGCATGAGTTCAATCTCGTCCTTTTGCAGCGCAGCAGCGTCGACTTGCGGCCACGGTGCGTCGAGCAAGTCGCCATGCGCTGTGTCGTAACCCAAATCGACCCACAAACTGTGCGCAAGGTGCGGCGCGACTGGATACAGGCAGCGCAACAATATGTTGAAACCTTCATGCAGCGCCGCTTTTGACGCGTCGGATTTAAAGTCTTCTAAAGCATTGAGCAACTTCATGCTGCCTGACACCACGGTGTTGTACTGCATGCGCTGGTAGTCGTAGTCGATTTGCTTGAGCACCGTGTGAATTTCAAGCCGCAAAGCCTTAATCTCTTTGCTGAAACTGCCTTTATCCCAATCATTATGGGCGCGAGCAGATCCTGTATTGATAGCATTTAACTTGGCGCCAAAAGCCCACACGCGGCGCAAAAAGCGGTAGCTGCCTTCCACGCCCGCGTCGTTCCATTCCAGCGTGGCCTCGGGCGGGGCGGTGAACATGGTGTACAGCCGTGCCGTATCAGCTCCATACTTTTCAATCAGGTCCTGCGGGTCAACACCGTTATTTTTGCTTTTGCTCATCGTGCTTACGCCTTCGTAGTTCACGATCAAACCGTCGGTCCGGCGCTTGGCCGTGCGCACTTTGCCATCTGCGTCATGAATGTCATCGACCTCTTTCGGCCAGAAGTAGTCAATACCGCCCTTGTCCGTTTTACGCGAGTAAATGTGATTGAGCACCATGCCTTGCGTCAGCAGTTTGGTGAACGGCTCATCGGCTTTGACCAACCCCACGTCGCGCATGACTTTGGTCCAGAAGCGGGCGTAGAGCAAATGCAAAATTGCGTGTTCAATGCCGCCGATGTATTGGTCCATCGGCATCCAGTAGTTCGCGCCTTCGGCGACCATCGCCTGATCATTTTTCGGATCGCAATATCGCATGTAGTACCAAGACGAATCGACAAATGTGTCCATCGTGTCCGTCTCGCGTCTGCCGGGTTTGCCGCACATCGGGCACACCACGCCAGCATGAAAACCAACATGTTTGAGCAGGGGGTTGCCCGAGCCATCCGGCACGCAGTCTTGCGGCAGCACCACGGGCAGGTCTTTTTCAGGCACGGGTACCGCGCCATGTTCAGCGCAATGAATGATGGGTATCGGTGTACCCCAGTAGCGCTGGCGGCTCACGCCCCAGTCGCGCAAGCGCCAGGTGGTTTTTTTCTCGCCGAGGTGTTTGGCGGCGAGCAACTGAACTACCTTGTCGACTGCTTCTTGAAATCTCAGCCCATTTAATTCTCCGCTAAGAACGCAACGACCGCGCTGGGCGTGTTCCGTTCGCCACTCCGCCCATTGAATGGTGCGGTCTTTTGTTGGGTGATTCGGCTCCAGACCCGGGGCTTGCAAAGTTGGACCGTGCCTCCATCCCGTGCCGTCGTTGTGACGATACGGGCTATCTGCTAATTGGACGTGCTCAGCCGGCCAGTCCTCTGGGACAACTACAGGCTTAATGGCAATGCTGTACTTATGTGCAAACTCAAAATCCCGCTCGTCATGCGCTGGCACGCCCATTACCGCGCCGTCGCCGTAGCTCATCAGCACGTAGTTGCCAACCCAGACTTCAATTTGCTCACCACTCAGTGGATGCGTGACAAACAACCCTGTGCGCTCGCCTTTTTTCTCTTGCGTGGCCAGCTCGGCTTCAGTCGTGCCGCCAGATTTGCATTCTTCAATAAAGGCAGCGAGCTTGGGGTTGCTGAGTGCGGCATGCAGCGCCAGCGGATGCTCAGGGGCCACCGCACAAAACGTCACGCCCATGATGGTGTCAGCACGGGTGGTAAAGACGTACATGCGGCCGTCGCCAATTAGTGCACCGCTTGCATCCTTGATGTCATGCGTGAAAGCAAATCGCACGCCTTCGCTTTTGCCAATCCAGTTTTCCTGCATCAGTTTGACGCGCTCGGGCCAGCCGGGCAGGCCATCTTTAACTTGGCCCAGCAGCTCTTCAGCGTAGTCGGTGATCTTCAGGTAATAGCCCGGAATTTCGCGCTTTTCAACCACTGCTCCCGTGCGCCAGCCTTTGCCGTCAATCACTTGCTCGTTGGCCAGCACGGTCTGGTCAATTCGGTCCCAATTCACCACTTGGGTCTTGCGGTAGGCAATGCCTTTTTCCAGCATTTTTAAAAACAACCACTGGTTCCATTTGTAATAGCTCGCATCACACGTCGCCACTTCACGCGACCAGTCGATGGCTAAGCCCAGCGCCTGCATTTGCTGCTTCATATAGGCGATGTTGTCGTACGTCCATTTGGCAGGTGGCACGTTGTTTTTCATCGCCGCGTTTTCAGCGGGCAGGCCGAACGCATCCCAGCCCATGGGCATCAATACGTTGTAGCCCTTCATGCGCAGGTAGCGAGCCAGCATGTCGTTGATGGTGTAGTTGCGCACATGGCCCATGTGCAGCTTGCCACTGGGGTAAGGCAGCATCGAGCAGGCGTAAAACTTGGGGCGGAGATTGCCGTGGCTGTCGCGGGTGTCTTCGGTCACCTGGTAGGCGCTGTGGCCGTTCCACAGCGGC
>JAYUHM010000022.1:0-2663 GCA_043766985.1 Polaromonas sp. | reverse complement strand
GTCGTGCTTCCAGTCGGTGGGGGGATGGGTGTGTTCAGTCATACGGCAGCGCGCTCCAGATAGCTTTGAAAAACGCCTACATGTACATAGGCCGCGTCAGCTGATGCGGGCCACAAGTCACTGCTGCTAAAGCGCACATCGTAGGTCGGCTCGTCCTCCGCCTGCACGCCGTGGGCATGGGCATCGGGGAAGGGATAGACGGGCGACACGCCTACCACTACGCCGGTTTTGCCGCGAATATAGGCGGGCAGGCGGTGGTGGCCGGGGACGTGGTCTGTGCGTACCTGCACTTTGTCACCGGGCGTGAAGCTGTGCCTGTCGGCTACGTTGGAGCGCCCCGCAGCGCTGGACGAAGCCAAGGGGAAAGCGCCGCCCGCCATGCGCTCCAGCTCTGCGTGCGTGACCAAGCCTTTCTCGACACACAGGGTGGCCAGACTGGTCAGGGTGCGTTCGTAATAGCCCGCAGACAGGTAGTGGCGCGGCTCCATGCGTTCGATGGCGTGGCGGTACTCGTCCATGTTGAACACGCCTTGCTTGACGGCCAGCGAATACATGGCGTTGACGCGCTTCTCCCACGCGGCGTGGAAGGCCGGGGCCTGGGGTGCGTAGCGCACGCGGCCAAAGCCTTGTTTGCCGCCTAAATCGTGTATGCCGTCCATGGTGTTGGTTCCTTGTGATTGCTACGTGATGAAGCTACTGGGCAATGGCTTTATTGCGCGGTCAAAGCTTGCGCACTCAAAGCCCCGCAATACCGATCATCGCATCTTGCGTGACCAGCGCAGCGAGCTTGTCTTCGGGCCAGCCCAGCGTGTGCGGTGGCTGTTCTGGCAACACCATGTAGCGGGTGTCTGCCGTGGTGTCCCACACGCGAACTTCCATCTCAGGCGGTAGGTTCAGCCCCATTTCTTTCAGCACGGTGCGAGATTCACGCACCACGCGGGCGCGGTACTCGAGGTCTTTGTACCAATCGGGCGGCAAGCCGATGATGGTGAAGGCCGTGCATGAGCACAAGGTGCAGCAGATGACGTTGTGCACACTGGCGGTGTTGGGCAGCACCACCAGATGCCGGTGGTGGCGCGGCATGTCCAGGCCCAGCTCAGCCACGGTGCTTTTGCCGTCGGCCAGCAGGCGCTGCTTGAAGGCTGCGTCCGTCCAGGCCTTGGCTACCACGCGAGCTCCGTTGTGCGGTAGCCAAGTCTCCTCGTACAGATGGTTGGCTTGGTCGATAAATGCAGCAGGCTCCATGCCGCGTGCGTGCAGCACGGCCTGGATGGCATCAACCCGTTGCACCACCGATGCAGCAGTAGAAAACGGTATGCTGACGTCAGTCATAGTCACTCCAATTTTTGCGCTCTTTGCAAATTTCTGCGTTATCTAAAAGCTAAGCATGCATCGTCAAAGCATCAGGCATAGCGGCTGCGCGCCAACGCCGCGCCCAGGCCCAAGGCTTCCAGCTTCTTCATGGCCACCTCGCGGCTCATGGGGGCCAGGCCGCAGTTGGTGCAGGGAAAGAGCCTGTCTTTGGGCACGTATTGCAGCGCGGTGCCAATGGTGTCGGCAATTTGCTCGGGCGTCTCGATCACGTCGCTGGCGACGTTGATCACGCCGACCATCACGTCTTTGCCTGCCAGCAGCTTCATCAAGTCAGGCGGCACATGGCTTTGAAAGCACTCCAGGCTCACCTGTTGGATGCTGCTTTTGGCCAGCGCCGGGAACACGTCGGCATACTGGCGCCACTGGTCGCCCAGGGTGTTCTTCCAGTCGTCGTTAGCCTTGATGCCGTAGCCGTAGCAGATGTGCACTGCTGTCGTGCAGGTCAGGCCACGCGCCGCAATCTCCAATGCTTTGACGCCCCAGTCGGCCGCGTCTTTCATGTAGACGTTGAAGGCCGGTTCGTCAAACTGAATAATATCCACGCCCTCGGCCTGCAAGGCCAGCGCTTCTTGGTTGAGCAGCTCGGCAAAGGCGTAGGCCATCTTCACTTTGTCGCCGTAGAAGCGGTCGGCCACGGTGTCCACGATGGTCATGGGGCCGGGCATGGTGAACTTGATTTTTTTCTTCGTATGCGCACGCAGAAAGCGCGCCTCGGTGCCGTGCCTGCGGCCTTTCAATTTAAGCTCAGATACCACCTGCGGCACCTGCGCGTCGTAGCGGTTGTCGCGGATGCCCATGGTGACCTTGTGCTCAAAGTCAATGCCCTCGACCTGCTCTAAAAAGCCGTGTACAAAGTGCTGGCGCGACTGCTCGCCGTCGCCGATGATGTCCAGCCCTGCGTCTTCTTGCGCCTTGATCCAGAGCAGTGTAGCGTCTAGCTTGGCCTGCGCCAGTTCCGCGCCTTCGGCCTTCCACTGGGGCCAGAGTTTTTGGGTCTCGGAGAGCCAGGCGGGTTTGGGTAGGCTGCCGGCGATGGTGGTTTCAAACATGGTTTCGTCTTTCGGGTTACTATGGATTTAGTAGCTGCTTGCGTATTATTTTTCGGGGCCAAGGTGCAATTTTATCTACATTATTCGTCAGGACGGGTGTTTTTCGGGCATGTACTGCGCGGGACACTGTAGGCGGTGCATTCAGCTCCGCGGCCAATACTGTTCTATTAACCAGAAATTGACAATTTCTCTCTGCCCCATTTGCTAAGTGGCTTAGGCTGCAATATGCGTGGCGTTGCG
>JAYUHM010000021.1:0-41656 GCA_043766985.1 Polaromonas sp. | reverse complement strand
CGGCGCTGCGCAAGGTCTACGACCAGATGGCCGAACCGCGCTGGGTGCTGAGCATGGGCTCCTGCGCCAATGGCGGCGGCTACTACCACTACAGCTACTCGGTGGTGCGCGGCTGCGACCGCATTGTGCCGGTCGACGTGTATGTGCCCGGTTGCCCACCTACCGCAGAAGCCTTGCTGTACGGCATCATCCAGTTGCAGCAAAAAATTCGTCGCACGCAGACGATTGCCAGGGCTTGAGCATCACATGACCGCATTTGCTGTACATCCTGAGACCACCAAAGCCGCTGTCGAAGCCGCCTTGGGACTCCGCGCCAAGCGCGTTTCTGTTGACTTGGGCGAGGTCAAAGTACTCGTCTCTGCGGCTGACTACTTAGAGTCTGCCGCTATTTTGCGCGATGCCGAGGGTTGCAAATTTGAGCAACTGATCGACCTGTGTGGAGTCGACTACTCCGAATACAAAGACGGTGCGTACGACGGCCCGCGTTACTGCGTGGTGACCCATTTGCTGTCCGTGTCGCTCAACCAGCGCGTGCGGCTCAAAGTATTTGCCGCAGACGACGACTTGCCCATGGTGGCCTCAGTCAACGGCGTATGGGGTGCGGCCAACTGGTTTGAGCGCGAGTGCTTCGATTTGTTCGGCATCGTGTTTGAAGGCCACAACGATTTGCGCCGCATTCTCACCGACTACGGCTTTATCGGTCACCCCTTCCGCAAAGACTTTCCTACCCACGGCCATGTTGAGATGCGTTACGACGCAGAGAAAAAGCGTGTGGTGTATCAGCCCGTCACCATCGAGCTGCGCGAGATCACCCCGCGCGTCATCCGCGAAGAAAATTATGGAGGCATCAAGCCATGAGCATTCGAGCCTGTGCCTTAAAAACGATCTTCGGTGTGAACACCGCAGAACTGGCTTTGCCAGGCCGCTGGTGTTGCCCCCTTGAGGGGGAGGCGGCCGCAGACTGCTTCGGGGGGGAGTCATTCAATGGCAGAAATTAAAAACTACACGCTGAACTTCGGCCCCCAGCACCCGGCAGCCCACGGCGTGCTGCGCCTGGTGTTGGAACTGGACGGCGAAGTCATTCAGCGCGCCGACCCGCACATCGGCCTCTTGCACCGCGCCACCGAAAAGCTGGCGGAGAGCAAAACCTATATCCAGTCCCTGCCGTACATGGACCGTCTCGACTACGTGTCCATGATGTGCAACGAGCACGCCTACTGCCTGGCCATCGAGAAGATGATGGGCATTGAAGTGCCCGAGCGCGCGCAGTACATCCGCGTGATGTTCAGCGAGATCACCCGCCTGCTGAACCACCTGCTTTGGCTCGGTGCCCATGGCCTGGACTGCGGTGCAATGACGATCTTTTTGTACGCCTTCCGCGAACGCGAAGATCTGTTCGATTTGTACGAAGCCGTCTCCGGCGCACGCATGCACGCAGCCTACTTCCGCCCAGGGGGCGTGTACCGTGACCTGCCGGACAGCATGCCGCAGTACAAGGTGAGCAAGATCAAAAACGCCAAAGCGTTGGCCAAGCTCAACAAAGGCCGCAGCGGCAGCATGCTCGACTTTATCGACGACTTCACGCAGCGTTTTCCTAAAAACCTGGCCGAATACCATACCCTGCTCACGGACAACCGCATCTGGAAACAGCGCACCGTCGGCATTGGCTTGGTGACCCCCGAGCGCGCGTTGAATATGGGCTTTACCGGTCCCATGCTGCGCGGCTCTGGCATCGCCTGGGACTTGCGCAAGCAGCAGCCCTACGACGTGTACGCCAAGATGGACTTTGACATCCCTGTGGGCAAAACCGGCGACTGCTACGACCGCTACCTGGTGCGCATGGAAGAGATGGCGCAGAGCAACCGCATCATCAAGCAGTGCGTGGATTGGCTGCGCGTGAATCCCGGCCCCGTCATCACCGACAACCACAAGGTGGCAGCGCCCAGCCGCGAAGGCATGAAGACCAATATGGAAGACTTGATCCACCACTTCAAGCTCTTCACCGAAGGCTTCCACGTACCGCAGGGCGAGGCTTATGCCGCTGTAGAGCACCCCAAGGGTGAGTTCGGCATTTACATGGTGAGCGATGGGGCTAACAAGCCCTACCGCCTCAAAATCCGCGCCCCCGGCTTTGCGCACTTGGCCGCACTCGACGAGATGGCGCGCGGTCACATGATTGCCGACGCGGTCGCCATTATCGGCACGATGGATATTGTTTTCGGAGAGATTGATAGGTAATCAATATGATTAAGCACATCTCTTCTCTTCTAATTTTGATTGCTACTTGCTGTACTGCAAGTAATACTGCGTTTGCTCAAACTCAAAAAAATGATTTTGAGGAAAGGCTAGTGGCTGTTAATGCCCTCTTCGCAACGCAAACAAAAGTTGATGGAGTCAAATGCCCCATTACTGAAAAAGATGGGAAGCCGGACACAGAGGAAACAAAATTTTGTGCTGAGGTGATGCTTAGTGCCAGCCGTTTGATGCAAAAAGCAGACTCTCAAGATGGTGAAGTGAGGAAAAAAGCTATTAGCGATATTTTTAAAAATGCAATCGCTAAGAGTTTTTCTTTAAATGAGCTTCAAGAGTTGCTCCGTATCAATCAGCAATTGGCTACCATTCAGCAACATTCCACATATAAAAAATTCTCAGTAACCACAGAAAAAATACAAGCTGCGCTACAGGCTGGAATTGTTGGATCGATGTTTGGTATTGGCCTTGGACAAGAGGCTGAAGACGGTACAAATAAAGAGATCAAATAATTATGAGACTTATCGCTTCTCCAATTTTTGTCATAGACCCCGTGCATAACGAGTGCGAAGTCGTTCGCAAATGCGCCGATGGGTACAGGTTTGCAAGGTTGACTCGTATAACCTTAAAGGTATTCAATAAAAATGATTGAACAAAAAACCTTAGAGCGTTTTGCCAAAGAAGTCGCCAAATACCCCGCAGACCAAAAAGTCTCGGCTGTCATGGCCTGTCTGGCCATCGTGCAGCAAGAGCAGGGCTGGGTCAGCGCTGCTGCCGAGCAAGCTGTGGGCGACTACCTGAGCATGCCGGCGATTGCCGTCAAAGAAGTCACCACCTTCTACAACATGTACAACCAGCAGCCAGTGGGAAAGTACAAACTCAACGTCTGCACCAACCTGCCATGCCAGTTGCGTGATGGTCAAAAAGCCCTTAACCATCTGTGCAGCAAGCTCGGTGTAGAAATGGGCGGCACCACCAAGGACGGCCTGTTCACCGTGCAGCAAAGCGAATGCCTGGGTGCCTGTGCCGATTCGCCTGTCCTGCTGGTGAACGACCGCAGCATGTGCAGCTTTATGAGCAACGACAAACTCGACCAACTGATCGACGGCCTTCGGAGCGCTAAATAATGAACGCAGAACAAGTTTTAGGCCAGTTCCAGGCCACAGGGGTACAAACCTGTTTCCATGACCGCCATATCGAGCCGCAAATTTTCAAAGATTTGAACGGCAGCAATTGGCGGCTGAAAGACTACGTGGCGCGCGGTGGTTACGCTGCGCTGAAGAAAATTTTAGGTAAAGACGGCGCGCCCGTCGCTGAAGGCGCGGTAGCAGGCCTCACGCAAGACCAGGTGATTGCCACCGTCAAAGAGTCCGCGCTGCGTGGTCGTGGCGGTGCAGGCTTTCCTACGGGCCTGAAGTGGAGCTTCATGCCCCGCCAGTTCCCCGGTCAAAAGTATTTGGTCTGCAACTCGGATGAAGGCGAGCCGGGCACTTGCAAAGACCGTGACATTCTGGAGTTCAACCCCCACATCGTCATCGAAGGCATGGCCATTGCCGCCTATGCCATGGGTATCACCGTGGGCTACAACTACATCCACGGGGAAATTTTCAAAACCTACGACCGTTTTGAAGAAGCGCTGGAAGAGGCGCGCGCCGCAGGCCTGCTGGGCGACAAAATTTTGGGCAGCAATTTCAGCTTCCAACTGCACGCCTTCCACGGTTTTGGTGCCTACATTTGTGGCGAAGAAACGGCCTTGCTCGAATCACTCGAAGGCAAAAAAGGCCAGCCCCGCTTCAAGCCCCCATTTCCTGCCAGCTTTGGCATGTACGGCAAGCCCACGACGATCAACAACACCGAGACATTCGCGGCCGTGCCCTGGATTATCAATAACGGTGGCGCAGCGTATTTGGCCATTGGAAAACCCAACAACGGTGGCACCAAGATTTATTCGGTATCTGGCGACGTAGAGTTACCCGGCAACTACGAAGTGCCGCTGGGCACGCCGTTCAGCAAGCTGCTCGAACTCGCCGGCGGCGTGCGCAAAGGCCGCACCCTCAAGGCCGTCATCCCTGGCGGCTCATCCTCCCCGGTGCTACCTGCCGACATCATGATGCAGTGCACGATGGACTACGACTCGATTGCCAAAGCAGGCTCCATGCTCGGCTCGGGCGCGGTCATCGTGATGGACGATACCCGCTGCATGGTGGAAAGTCTTAAGCGTTTGAGCTACTTCTACATGCACGAATCCTGCGGCCAATGCACCCCGTGCCGCGAAGGCACAGGTTGGCTCTGGCGCATGGTGGACCGTATCCACACGGGGCACGGCAAACCCAGCGATATCGACCTGCTCAACTCCGTGGCCGACAACATCCAGGGCCGCACCATCTGCGCCCTGGGCGACGCAGCCGCTATGCCGGTGCGCGCGATGATCAAACATTTCCGGCATGAGTTTGAAGTGATGATCAATGCCGCACAGACTGCAAATACCAAGGGCGCCATGCAAACTGCGGCCCATTCTGTCGCCCACACCGTAGCAGCGTAAGCCAAAAGAACACCATGGTTGAAATTGAATTAGATGGTAAAAAAGTAGAAGCCCTGGAAGGCAGCATGATTATTCAGGCTGCGGAGAAGGCGGGCACCTATATTCCGCATTTTTGTTACCACAAGAAGCTCTCTATCGCCGCCAACTGCCGCATGTGCCTGGTCGATGTGGAGAAGATGCCCAAGCCCATGCCAGCCTGCGCCACACCGGTCAGCCAGGGCATGATTGTGCGTACCAAGAGCGACAAAGCCATCAAGGCGCAGCAGAGCGTGATGGAGTTTCTGCTCATCAACCACCCGCTGGATTGCCCGATTTGCGACCAGGGCGGTGAATGCCAGTTGCAAGACCTGGCCGTAGGCTACGGGAGCAGCGGTTCGCGCTACGAAGAAGAAAAGCGCGTGGTCGCGGTCAAAGACGTAGGCCCCTTGATCAGCATGCAAGAGATGACGCGCTGCATCCATTGCACACGCTGCGTGCGCTTTGGCCAGGAAGTCTCTGGCATTATGGAATTGGGCATGCTGCACCGTGGTGAGCATGCCGAGATCACCACCGTGGTGGGCGACACCGTGGACTCCGAGCTGTCGGGCAACATGATTGACATCTGCCCCGTCGGCGCTTTAACGAGCAAGCCTTTCCGCTACAGTGCCCGCACCTGGGAGCTGGGCCGCCGCAAGTCTGTGAGTCCGCATGACTCCACCGGTGCCAACCTGATCGTGCAGGTCAAAGCCAACCAAGTGATGCGCGTGGTGCCGCTAGAGAACGAAGCCGTCAACGAATGCTGGATTGCCGACCGTGACCGCTTTAGCTACGAGGCTTTGAACGGCCCTGAGCGTCTCACCAAGCCCATGCTCAAGCAGGGCGGTGTGTGGAAGGAAGTCGATTGGCAAGCCGCACTCGAATACGTCGCCAATGGCCTCAAGCAGATCAAAGCCGACCACAGCGCCGCCTCCATCGGCGTGCTGGCCAGCCCGCACAGCACGGTAGAAGAGCTGTACCTGGCAGGCGCACTGGTGCGCGGCTTGGGCAGTGACAATATCGACTACCGCCAGCGAAATGCAGAGTTCCCCGTTATCGAAGGCGTGCGCTATTTGGGCATGCCGATTGCATCCCTCTCCACCTTGCAGCGTGTCTTGGTGGTCGGTAGTAATTTGCGCAAAGACCACCCCCTATTTGCACAGCGTATTCGCCAGGCAGTCCGCAGGGGTGGGGCGTTGACAGCTATTAATTCTGTAGCTTATGACTGGGCTATGCCGGTAGCGCACGGCGTCACCGTGTCCGCTGCCCAATGGGCGCAGGCGCTGGCCGATGTGGCCGCTGCGATTGCCCTGGAGAAGGGCGTTTCTGCTCCTGCTGCGGGCAACGCCACAGACGTGGCCAAAGCCATCGCCAAGTCATTGCTGGGTGGCGAACGCAAAGCCGTGCTGCTGGGCAACGCCGCAGCGCACCACGCCAACGCATCGACTCTGCTGGCACTGGCCAACTGGATTGGCGAGCAGGCCGGCGCGAGCGTAGGCTACCTGACCGAAGCGGCTAACACCGTGGGCGCGCAGCTTGCAGGTGCTGTGCCGCAAAAAGGTGGCAAGAACGCTGCACAGATGTTGGCGGGCGGATTGCGCGCTGCCATCTTGCTCAATACCGAGCCCAAGTTCGACAGCGAAAGCCGTGCCGACATCAAGGCCGACATGGTCGTCACACTCAGCCCGTTCAAGGCCAATATGGATTGCAGCGATGTGCTGCTGCCGATTGCGCCGTTCACCGAGACCGCAGGTACGTTCATCAACGCAGAAGGCCGGGTGCAGAGCTTCCACGGCGTGGTGAAGCCACTGGGCGACACCCGCCCAGCATGGAAAGTGCTGCGCGTGCTGGGCAATATGCTGGGCGTGCCAGGCTTTGATTTCGAATCATCGCAAGAGGTACTGTCCAAAGTAGTGCAAGCGAATGCAGAGTTCGTACCTGCCGACAAGCTGAGCAATGCCAGCAAAGCCGCCATCCGTTTGGACGTGGCTGCGGGCGAACCCGCCAGCGCTGCTATCTACCAGCTGGACAGCATCGTGCGCCGTGCGCCGTCGCTTCAACTGACGGCGGACGCTAAGGTCGCTCCACCAGTCGCTGCTGCTCTGCAAGGAGTGCCAGCATGATCGATGCGATACACGGCTTCGGCCAAGGCCTGATCGTCGCGCCCTGGTGGGGCACGATGGCTTGGCCTGTGATCTGGAACCTGATCAAAATCATCTTGGTGGTGTTGCCCATCATGGGCTTGGTGGCTTACCTCACGCTGTGGGAACGTAAAGCCATTGGGTGGATGCAGATCCGCATTGGCCCCAACCGCGTCGGCCCGATGGGTCTGTTGCAGCCGATCGCTGATGCTCTGAAGCTATTGACTAAAGAAATTATTGTGCCCGCTGCGGCCAACAAAAGCCTGTTCTTCATTGGCCCCATCATGACCATCATGCCCGCGCTGGCCGCGTGGGCGGTGGTGCCGTTTGGCCCCGAAGTGGCCTTGGCCAACATCAATGCCGGCTTGCTGTTCATCATGGCCATCACGTCGATGGAAGTGTATGGCGTGATCATTGCGGGCTGGGCTTCCAACTCCAAATACGCCTTCTTGGGCGCGCTGCGCGCATCGGCGCAAATGGTCAGCTATGAGATTGCCATGGGCTTCTGCCTGGTGGTGGTACTCATGGTGTCAGCTTCGCTCAATATGACCGATATCGTCATTGGGCAGGGCAAGGGTTACTTCGCAGCGTTGGGCTTTAACTTTCTGTCGTGGAATTGGTTGCCACTGCTGCCGATCTTTGTGGTGTACATCATCTCGGGCATTGCCGAGACCAACCGCCACCCGTTTGACGTGGTCGAGGGCGAGTCTGAAATTGTGGCTGGCCACATGGTGGAATACTCGGGCATGGCTTTTGCCATGTTCTTCCTGGCCGAATACGCCAACATGATTTTGATCTCCTGCATGGCGTCCATCATGTTTCTGGGCGGCTGGATATCGCCGATTGACAGTGTGGTGTTCAACTGGATTCCTGGCTGGATTTGGCTCGGGCTGAAAACCTTTGTTGTCGTCACCCTGTTCATTTGGGTGCGCGCTACCTTCCCGCGTTTTCGCTACGACCAGATCATGCGTTTGGGTTGGAAGATTTTTATCCCTGTCACCCTGGTGTGGCTGGTTGTCGTGGCTGCGTGGATGCAGACTTCATGGAATATTTGGAAATAAAGAGCGCTTGATATGACCACACTAGCCTCGCCTGCTTTTTCACTTAAAGACTTCTTGAGCAGCTTCATGCTGATCGAGCTGTTCAAGGGCTTCGCCATGACTGGCAAGCACGCCTTTCGCCGCAAAATCACGGTACAGTTCCCGGAAGAAAAAACGCCGCAGTCACCCCGTTTTCGCGGCCTGCATGCCCTGCGCCGTTATGAAAACGGTGAAGAGCGTTGCATTGCCTGCAAGCTGTGCGAGGCCGTGTGCCCCGCCATGGCCATCACCATTGAGAGCGAAGTACGCGACGATGGTAGCCGCCGCACCACCCGTTACGACATTGACCTGACCAAGTGCATCTTCTGCGGCTTCTGCGAAGAAAGCTGCCCGGTGGACTCCATCGTCGAAACGCACATCCTGGAATACCACGGCGAAAAACGCGGCGACCTGTATTTCACCAAAGACATGCTCTTGGCCGTAGGCGACCGCTACGAAAAAGAAATTGCCGCCAGTCGCGCGCAAGATGCCAAATACCGATAAGCCTTTGTCGAAATAATAAAAATGGATATCAAAACCGGTTTCTTCTATTTGTTCTCCTTGGTGCTGCTGTTTGCGGCGTTCAAAGTGATTACCGCCCGCAGCCCCGTGCATGCCGCTCTTTACCTGGTGCTGGCTTTCTTCCAGGCCGCTGCGGTATGGGTACTGCTTAAAGCTGAGTTTTTAGCCATTACTCTTGTGCTCGTGTATGTGGGTGCGGTGATGGTGCTGTTTTTGTTTGTTGTCATGATGTTAGACATCAACACTGATAGCTGGCGTCAAGGTTTCTGGAAGCATTTCCCATTTGCTGCGGCCGTTGGGGTATTGATCACCGTTGAAATGGCCTTGGTGCTGTTGGGTGGATTCCGTCTCACCGACGAGCCCAAAACGGCAGTGGCCATCGCAGGCCAAATGGCCAATACCAAGGAGCTGGGTAAGCTGATGTACACGCAGTACCTGTACCCGCTGGAGATAGCTGCAGTGCTGCTCCTGGTGGCCATCATTGCTGCTATTGCACTGACAATGCGTGAACGCAAAGACAGCAAGTATGTTGACCCGTCGATGCAAGTGCGCGTGAAAGCGCGCGACCGGATGGAAGTGATCAAAATGGACGCCACTAAAAAGGCCGTTACTCCCGCGGTAGATGCGGGGCCCGGCGATCAAGCGGCCACACAAAGCGCGATGGCCACTGTGCCCGCCGCGGCACCTGGAGTTAAAGCATGACCTTGACCCTCGGACACTTTCTTTCGCTAGGTGCCATGCTGTTTGCGTTGTCGGTAGTCGGCATTTTTCTCAACCGCAAAAACATCATCATTTTGCTCATGGCCATTGAGCTGATGCTGCTGGCTGTGAACATGAACTTCGTTGCTTTCTCCTACTATCTGGGTGATTTGCATGGTCAAGTATTTGTGTTTTTTATATTGACGGTCGCTGCGGCTGAGTCAGCCATTGGCTTGGCTATTTTGGTACTGCTGTTCCGCAATAACGCAACCATCGCGGCAGACGAACTCAACACGCTCAAAGGCTAAGAATACACATGAGCGCAACTTTGCAAGCTTCTACGTTACTGACTGTGCCACTGGCGCCGTTGGTAGGCTCCCTCATCGCAGGTGTACTGGGCACCCAATTTGGTGGCAATTGGATTGGCCGCCGGGCTAGCCATTTCTTCACAATATTGGGTGTGCTGATCGCCTTCGTTATCTCTGCCCAAACTTTGATGGCGGTCGTTGGCGGCGCACGATTTAACCAAACCATTTATGAGTGGATGGTGGTTGGCGGGCTCAAGATGGAAATTGGCTTTTTGGTCGATGGCCTCACAGCCATGATGATGTGCGTGGTGACTTTCGTGTCGCTCATGGTGCACATCTACACCATCGGCTATATGGAAGAAGACGAAGGCTACAACCGCTTCTTCTCCTATATCTCGCTGTTCACATTCTCCATGCTGATGCTCGTAATGAGCAACAACCTGCTACAACTGTTCTTTGGTTGGGAAGCTGTGGGGCTGGCCTCCTATTTGTTGATTGGTTTTTGGTACAACAAGCCCAGTGCCATCTTTGCCAACATGAAGGCCTTCTTGGTCAACCGCGTGGGTGACTTTGGTTTTATCTTGGGCATAGGTTTGATCGTCGCCTTTGCAGGCAGCCTGAGCTATACCGAGGTGTTCGGCAAAGCGGCCGAGTTGGCCAAGCTGAGTTTCCCTGGCACTGACTGGATGCTGGTTACCGTCATTTGTATTTGCCTGTTCGTTGGTGCGATGGGCAAGTCAGCCCAGTTCCCACTACATGTCTGGTTACCCGATTCGATGGAAGGCCCTACGCCCATCTCGGCGTTGATCCACGCGGCGACGATGGTCACGGCGGGCATCTTCATGGTGGCGCGCATGTCGCCGCTGTTTGAGCTGAGCGACACCGCGCTCAGCTTCATCATGGTCATCGGCGGGATTACGGCGCTTTTCATGGGCTTTTTGGGCATCATTCAAAACGACATCAAACGTGTAATTGCGTATTCCACGCTGTCGCAGCTGGGCTACATGACGGTAGCGCTGGGCGCATCGGCTTACTCGGTGGCCGTGTTCCACTTGATGACGCATGCTTTCTTCAAAGCCTTGCTGTTCTTGGGCGCAGGTTCGGTCATCATGGGCGTGCACCATAACCAGGACATTCGCTGGATGGGTGGGCTGCGCAAGTACATGCCCATTACCTGGGTCACGTCGCTGCTGGGCTCCTTGGCTTTGATTGGTACGCCCTTGTTCTCGGGTTTTTACTCGAAGGACGAGGTCATCATGGCGGTCAAGGCCAGCCATTTGTTTGGCTCCGGTTTTGCCTATTTTGCGGTTATGGCCGGTGTATTTGTCACGGCGTTTTACTCGTTCCGCATGTACTTTTTGGTGTTCCATGGCAAAGAGCGTTTTGACCAAAACCCGGACGCTCACCACGATGACCACGGGCATGGCGACCACGGGCACGCTGACAAACCGCACGAATCGCCTTGGGTGGTGGTAGCACCTTTGGTGCTGCTCGCCATTCCTTCGGTGTTCCTGGGCTTCATGGCTATCCAGCCCATGCTTTTCAGCGACTTCTTCAAAGACGCTATTTTTGTCGATGGCAGCAAGCACATGGCGATGCAGGAACTGGCTAAAGAGTTCCATGGCGCAGCGCAACTGGCCTTGCATGGCTTGATGACGTTGCCGTTCTGGCTTGCTTTTTCAGGCGTGGCCCTGGCCTATTACATGTACATCATCAACCCGGCGCTACCCGCCAAGGTCAAGGCGCGCGTAGAGCCCCTGTACACGCTGCTGGAAAACAAATACTACATCGACTGGTTCAACGAAAACGTGCTCGCACGCGGTGCCCGCATGCTGGGCATGGGTCTGTGGAAGGGTGGTGATCAAACACTGATTGACGGTGGGTTGGTTAACGGGTCTTGGAAGGTCATTGGCTTATTTTCTGGTTTGGTGCGTCGCGCACAGACCGGCTATCTCTACCACTATGCTTTAGTGATGATTCTGGGCCTGTTCGTGTTGATGACGTACTTCGTCTGGTTCAACAAAGCGTAAGAAGGAAAATAATAATGGGTTTGTTGAGCCTTGCAATTTGGTTGCCGATCTCGTTCGGCGTGCTATTACTGGCCTTGGGTCGAGACGACCAGGCGCGCATGGTGCGCTGGGTTGCCCTGATTGGTGCGATAGCCAGTTTTCTGGTCACATTGCCTTTGTACGGCAGTTTCAAGCTGGGTACGTCGACGATGCAGTTCGTAGAGAAGGCGCCATGGATTGAGCGTTTTAATGTGAACTACCACTTGGGTCTGGACGGCATCTCGTTCTGGTTCGTATTGCTTACCGCTTTTATCACCGTGGTAGTGGTGCTCTCCGCATGGGAAGCCATTACTGAACGTGTAAACCAGTACATGGGTGCGTTTTTGATTTTGAGCGGTTTGATGATCGGCGTGTTCTGCGCGCTGGACGGTATTTTGTTCTACGTATTTTTTGAAGCCATTTTGATACCGATGTATCTGATCATCGGCATTTGGGGCGGGCCTAACAAGATCTATGCCGCGTTCAAGTTTTTCCTGTATACGTTGCTCGGCTCTTTGCTCACGCTGATTGCATTGATCTTTTTGTACACCAAGTCCGGTGGCAGTTTTGATATTTTGACTTGGCACAAACTGCCACTGAGCAGCACGGCGCAAACGCTGGTGTTTTTTGCCTTCCTGGCAGCGTTTGCTGTCAAGGTACCCATGTGGCCAGTGCATACGTGGTTGCCCGACGTGCACGTAGAGGCGCCTACAGGCGGCTCGGCAGTGTTGGCCGCCATTATGTTGAAGTTGGGAGCTTATGGCTTTTTACGCTTCTCTTTGCCAATTGCACCCGATGCAGCGCATGAATATGCATGGCTCATGATCACCCTGTCGCTGATCGCTGTAGTTTATGTAGGCTTGGTAGCGATGGTGCAGGAAGACATGAAGAAGCTGGTGGCGTACTCGTCTGTCGCGCACATGGGCTTTGTTACGCTGGGCTTCTTCATCTTCAACGATCTGGGCGTGGCCGGCGGCATTGTGCAGATGATTGCCCACGGCTTTGTGTCAGCGGCCATGTTCCTGTGCATTGGCGTGCTGTATGACCGCGTGCATTCGCGTGAAATTGCCAGCTACGGCGGCGTGGTCAACACTATGCCCAAGTTTGCAGCTCTGGGCCTGTTCTTTGCCATGGCCAATTGCGGTTTGCCGGGCACGGCAGGCTTTGTAGGTGAGTGGATGGTGATTTTGGGCGCTGTCAAATTCAATTTCTGGATCGGCTTTGCTGCTGCATCTGCATTGATCTTTGGCGCCGCTTACACCCTGTGGATGTTCAAGCGTGTGTACCTAGGCCCTGTTGTGAACGATGACGTGCGCGGCCTAACTGACATTAATGGACGTGAGTTCCTGATGCTTGGCCTGCTGGCCGCTGCCACGTTGTGGATGGGTATTTATCCCAAACCATTTACCGATGTGATGAATTCTTCAGTGGCTGACTTGCTCAAGCACGTCGCGCTGACCAAATTGAACTGATCCAAGCTGAACTAACGAGAACGCAAATGATTGAAAAAGCCAGTTGGATTGCTGTCTACCCCGAAATAGTGCTGCTGGTGATGGCCTGCACAATTTTGCTGGTTGACTTGTTTGTCAAAAGCCCGCGCCGCACCGCCACCTATGTGCTCACCATCTTGACCCTCGTCGTCGTAGCGGTGCTGCACGGATTGTATGCAGTAGGTGAGAACACTTTGTATGGCTTTAGTAACATGGTAGTGAGTGACCCTATGGGCCACTGGCTTAAATGCTTTGCCAGTATTGCCATGGCTATCACCTTGATCTATGGTCGCCCCTACGCGGCGGACCGCGGCATGCTGCGCGGTGGCGAGATGTTCACGCTGTCGATGTTTGCCTTGCTGGGCATGTGCGTGATGATCTCGGGCAATAACTTCCTGGTCATCTACATGGGGCTGGAGCTGCTCACGCTGTCTAGCTACGCGCTGGTAGCGCTGCGTCGCGACCACGCGCAGTCTACCGAAGCCGCGATGAAGTACTTTGTCCTCGGCGCTCTGGCCAGCGGTTTCTTGCTTTATGGTTTGTCGATGATGTACGGCGCTACGGGCTCATTGGATATCGGCTTGGTGTTCAAAGCCATTTCTACCGGGCAAATCAAACACCAGGTGCTGGTCTTTGGTCTGGTCTTTGTAGTCTCAGGTCTGGCTTTTAAACTGGGCGTAGTACCCTTCCATATGTGGGTGCCTGACGTCTACCAGGGCGCGCCAACCTCCGTTACCTTGATGATCGGTGGCGCCCCCAAGCTGGCAGCTTTTGCTATTTGTATTCGCCTGCTGGTAGAGGGCATGCTGCCGCTGGCATTTGACTGGCAACAAATGCTGGTCATGTTGTCGGTCGCGTCGCTCCTGGTGGGTAACCTGGCGGCTATCGCGCAAACCAACCTCAAACGCATGTTGGCTTTCTCTACTATCTCGCAGATGGGCTTTTTGCTATTGGGTTTATTGGCTGGCGTGGTCAATGGCAACACCAATGGCGCTGCAGCAGCTTACAGCGCGGCCATGTTCTACGTCATCACCTATGTATTGACAACCCTGGCTACCTTCGGTGTCATGTTGCTGCTCTCACGCGAAGGTTTTGAAAGCGAAGAAATTTCTGATTTTGCCGGGCTTAACCAGCGCAGCCCGCTGTACGCGGCCATTATGGCTATTTGTATGTTCTCGTTGGCTGGCGTGCCGCCTATGGTTGGCTTTTTCGCCAAACTCAGCGTGTTGCAGCCTTTGATCGATTCCCGCCAGCCCATGATGATTGGTTTGGCTGTGTTTGCTGTGATGCTGTCCTTGGTTGGTGCGTTTTACTATCTGCGCGTGGTGAAAGTGATGTACTTTGACGAACCCATTACGGCCAGCACCGTGGTGGCCTCTGGCCACGTACGCATGGTGCTCACAGTCAATGGCGCGCTCGTTTTGCTACTGGGCTTGTTCCCTAGCGGTTTGATGACGCTGTGCCTTCAGGCTATTGTGAAAACGCTGGGCAGCTAAACCGCTGACAGACTAACCAAGACACACCTCGATGGGACAAAGCGCATCCGTATGGCTGGTCATTGTGGCGGCGCTGTTGGCGGCTAATTTGCCATTTTTGTCGCAGCGCTTTCTGGCCGTGATACCGCTGGCCTCTGGTAAGAACTTGGCCATTCGTCTGGCTGAGCTGGTAGTAATGTACTTTGTAGTGGGTGGTGCAGGCCTGCTGCTGGAAAAGCGTCTGGGCCAGATTGCACCGCAAGGCTGGGAGTTTTATGCCATTACCGGCACCCTGTTTGTCACTTTGGCGTTTCCGGGCTTCGTGTGGCGCTACCTGCTTAAGCACCGAGACTAACCACCATGGACGCGCTTAAAGAAACACTGGTCAGCAGCGAGCTGCTGCTGAGCGGAAATTTTCTCCGGATTAAGCGCGACACAGTGCGCTTGCCCGACGGCAAACACGCCACACGCGAGTACGTAGTGCACCCCGGTGCGGTAGTGGTGTTGCCCCTGCTGGATGATGGCCAAGTGGTGCTAGAGCGCCAGTTTCGCTACCCCGTAGGGCAAGTGATGATTGAGCTGCCCGCAGGCAAGCTGGAGGCTGGTGAAGACCCCTTGCTGTGTGGCCTGCGCGAGCTGCAAGAAGAAACCGGCTACACCGCCGCAGAATGGGCCTACGCAGGCCAGATGCATTTGGCCATTGCCTACTCCACCGAGGTTATTCACATCTACTTTGCGCGCGGGTTAAGCAGTGGCGCACGCCAGCTGGATGCAGGTGAGTTTTTAGACGTATTTACCGCGCCTGCACAAGACTTGTTGGACTGGTGCGCAGACGGCACCGTGACTGACGCCAAAACCCTGTCCTGTGCGCTGCATTTGGCCAACCATTTAAGTGGTAAACGCCCGATGGCTTGGCAATCGGTGCCGCGCATCGCCCAAGCAGGTTAACAACGCAAGCAGGATAATGCCGCTATGAAGGTACTTGATCTGCAATGCATGCATGCCCACAGCTTTGAAGGCTGGTTTGGCTCTGAGGATGATTTCCAGAGCCAACTGGCGCGCGGCTTGGTCGAGTGCCCCCTGTGCGGCAATGCCAACATCACCAAAAAGCTCTCTGCGCCGCGTTTGAATTTGGGTGCCGCGCGTGATCTGCGCGATGAAACCGCGGCGCAGCTTGACGCCACCGCCATGTCGCCCTCTCGCGCAGTTGCCAAGGTAGAGCAGGGCACAGTTCAGTCTGCAGACCACCCCATGCATGCCATGCTGCAAGACCCGCAGTTTCAAGCGGCTTACCTGCAGATGGCCCGCAAAATCATTGCCAACACCGAAGATGTGGGCAACCAGTTTGCCGAAGAGGCCCGCAAAATTCACTACGGCGAGGCCAGCGAGCGCGCCATACGTGGCCAAGCCACCCGCAATGAGGCGCTAGAGCTGCTGGACGAGGGCATCGACGTGATGCCCTTGCCGCTGCCCAACGCGCTGAAAGAGCCCTTGCAGTAGGCGCAAGTGGCAACCAGCAAGCGCTATTAATTTAATAGCTTCTTGTGCTTTATTCTATTGGGCTGGCAGCCTAAAACACTTATAAAAGTACTGTAGTGGCGCTAAAAGCTAGCTGGCAAACTGCAACGCCGCCAACCGCGCATACACGCCGGCGCGCTGCACTAGTTCGTCGTGTTTGCCCACTTCCACAATGCGGCCATGCTCCATCACCACAATGCGGTCGGCTTGTTGCACGGTGGCTAGGCGGTGGGCTATCACCAGCGTGGTGCGGCCCTGCATGGCGCGCTCCAGCGCGGCCTGCACCATGTGCTCGCTTTGCGCGTCCAGCGCGCTGGTGGCCTCGTCCAGCAGCAAAATAGGCGCGTTCTTCAAAATAGCGCGGGCGATGGATATGCGCTGGCGCTGGCCGCCCGAAAGGCGCACACCGCGCTCGCCCAAGAAGGTGTTGTACCCGTCTGGCAGCTTGCTTAAAAACTCATCGGCAAAGGCATCGCGCGCAGCGGCCATCACGTCGGCGTCGCTGGCACCGGGCCTGCCGTAGCGAATATTCTCCATCGCCGAGGTTGAAAATATCACCCCATCTTGCGGCACCACGGCAATAGCTCCGCGCAGCGCAGGCAATGCCAAATCAGCCAACTGTGTGCCGCTCAGCAATATCTGCCCCTGCTGCGGATCATAAAACCGCTGCAATAACTGGAATACGGTAGTCTTACCCGCACCACTTTCACCCACCAGTGCCACGGTCTCGCCGGGCATCACTTGCAGGCTCACATCTTGCAGTGCATTTTGCGCAGGACGGGATGGGTAGTGAAACGTAATGGCTACTAATTCAATAGCGGCTTGTGCAACGTTCTGTTGGGCTAGCGGCCTATTTAGCTTGGAAATGATAGCGGAGGGTGCGTGCAGCAGTTCCATCAGCCGCTCGGTGGCACCGGCTGCGCGCAGCAGGTCGCCATACACCTCGCCCAGCACGGCAAAGGCGCTGGCCAGAATGATGACGTACACCACAGTCTGCCCCAAATGCCCGGCCGTAATCTCGCCCTTCATCACCGCCTGTGTGCCTTGGTACAAGCCCCACAGCAGCGCGGCGCTGGTGGCGATGATGATGAAGGCCACCAGGGCGCTGCGGGTTTTGTTGCGGCGAATGGCCGTCATAAAAGCGTTTTGTGTGGAAGCGTCAAAGCGTTGGGATTCACGGGTCTCTGCCGTGTAGCTTTGCACCACAGGAATGGCGTTCAGCACCTCGGCGGCAATGGCGCTTGAGTCGGCCACGCGGTCTTGGCTGGCGCGCGAGAGCTTGCGTACGCGGCGGCCAAACCAGATGGAGGGCAGCACGATCAGCAGCAAGCCGCCCAGCACCTGGCCCATCACCAGTGGGTTAGTCCACACCAGCATGGCCAGCGCGCCAATGCCCATCACCCCATTGCGCAGGCCCATGCTCAGGGACGAGCCCACCACCGACTGCACTAGCGTGGTGTCTGCCGTTAAACGCGACAACACCTCACCGGTTTGCGTGGTTTCAAAAAACTCAGGCGACTGGTGCAGCACATGCCCATACACCGCGTTGCGCAGGTCCGCGGTGACCCGCTCGCCCAGCCAGCTCACCATGTAAAACCGCGCCGCGCTAAACAGCCCTAACGCAGTAGCCACGCCAAATAGCTCAAAGAAATGCCCCCGCAGCGCCAGCAGCGTAGCGCCTTTGTCCGCAGTGCTGGCGCCCGCCGTCAGCCCGCCATCAATCAAACTGCGCAAGGCAACAGGGAACACCAGGGTCGCCACCGCAGCCATTACCAAAAACAACCCCGCCAGTGCAATCCGCCCCCGGTAAGGCTTTAAAAAAGGCAGCAGCCCGGTCAGTGAGCGGGGTTGGCCTTTGGGTTTATCGTTGATTGGAGTCATACTAAAACTTGTAAATAAATCAAAATTTTTTTTTAAAGCGCACAAGCGAGGCATTTTTATGGAATAGCCAATAACTCTTGTTGCATTTTCTGGATGCCGCCAATCAAATGAGAGAAACTAGTAGAGCGTTTATTATCAAGATCTAATTTGCCGCCAATCGCTCTAGAACCTGAAACTTTTTGATAACGACTGCTCGTCAGCTTTTTTAACTCTTCTGATGGATTGGCTAAGCGGTCAGGAGCTCGAAATTTGGCTACTTGTTGCCGCACTGCCAAATTTGGAATGTTTAGTGCTTGCTCAACAGCCCTCAAGTCACCAATATAAAAAGTTTCTAGTTCATGACAGGCAATGCGAACCATGCTCAGTGTACTTTTTCCAGATGTTTCAACGACTTGCAGTAATGCTGCTTTAAGCCTTTTGCAATCAGTAAAACTGTCTTGATCACGGAGCACCAAAAAACGTGCATATGGATTCCGATAGAAACGAATTCTTTTAGCGACTTGCTTTTCTAAATCTTGTTTTCCATCAAATGCGATTAATCTTGGTGTAATCGATGCGTGTAAGATGCGCGGCAGCAATGATTCGAGCATTGCTTTTGCAGATTCCTCTTCAAGCAAAAAAACTATTTCTTTCATTGTGGATCTGCGCCCTTAAAGAAGCCCTGTTTCCACAGATATCCCATCTGGTCGCCTTGGGCCATGTAGTCCACAATTTGGAGATCATCTTTTGCTCTGCGGATGACAGTCGACCCTTTTTCTTTGACCAACCAAAATACCTCATCCACCTGAGTTGCATTCAAAAAATCTGGAGAATGCGTAGAAACAATAACTTGGCCACCTCTGCGCGCGTAATCGCGAAATTCCTCTGCCAATTCATTCATTAACTTTGGGTATAACTGATTTTCCGGCTCCTCGACGCACAAAAGTGGGTGAGGCCTGGGGTCATGCAACAGCACCAGGTAGGCGAACATTTTTATAGTGCCATCAGACACGTAGCGATCTAAAAAAGGTGTGATGAAAGAACCATCTTTAAATCGCAATGTTAGATACCCATCGTCAGTGAGTACTGGTTTGACTTCACTGATGCCGGGCACCCGCCGTATCATGGTGTCCAAAATGGTTTGAAAAACTTTGGGATGTTGTTCAAAAAGGTATTGCGCTACGCGAGCTAGGTTGTCACCGCTTTCTGTTAAGTGTTCCGATTCTCCTAAAGCCTCTTTACGGCCGCGTGCGGCACTGATATGAAAATCAGAGACGTGCCATGATTCAATAAGTTCTCTAAACGCATATGCAGCGCTGAAGCGTTCAAATTGGCCAAGACCCTTAATCGCAAGGGTGTCAGGCGAAACTTTTTGATATTCGCGGTCTAGTTCTTCATCTGATTTTTGAAAATCAGCTTCGTTGGTTATTGCGTAGCCTTCGCCATTGGAAAAATCTAAGAAGTGATAAGGACTCCCGTAACGTCCCCGCTTGTAGCGCAACACTTCTCGTTTAACGTACGGTACGCCTTCTTCATCTGATATTTCTAAGGAGTAAGTAACTAGCCTGCTGATCTCTGCAATAACCATGCGGTATTGGATTTCGATTTGGATGCATTTTTCTGTGGCCTCACGGCTAATTACTTCTTTGAATCGACCTCTACTATCTAAAGCCTGCCGAACATTACCTTTAAGGCAGTCATGTAAAAAACCAAAAACACCAAAGAGCGTCGTCTTGCCTGAGCCGTTCGCTCCTACAAGAACTAAAAACGATGGAATGTCTTTAATATGAACATCTTTGAATGTTTTGAAATTTTTTAGTCGAATTGATTCAATTTTCATGTTTGCCTTTTCTCTTGGGTATCTACAGTTCGAAAAGCACCCAAATAAGTAATTGTCGAATGATTAAGATTTTAGTTTGCTGAATATCCGGCTCATGCTGTGGGGTCCTGTGCCAGCCGCTCGGCCAGCATGGTGCGCGCCAGTGCCCGCTCGCGCGCGCTGCCTGCACGCAGCGCATCAAACAGCGTAAGCAGCTCATACAAAGCAGGCAAACGTAGCGCTGCAATGGGCACTGAGGGGTAGAGCGGAAACAGCGCACATCCGCGCACCGTGCCTGCCGCATCTGGCCACACTGGCGGTGGCTCTAGCGCAGCAGCCGGCGGCACGATGATTGCAGATAGCGGTGGCGCAGCATAGCCCGTAGGCATGCCGCGCATCACCTCACCACGCACTGCCGGGTACACATAAGGCGCGCCATGCACCGCAAATTCTGCAAACGACGGGCGCACTAGCACGATGGTTCCCTTGGCTGTATGCGCGCCCAGCACGCCGTCTTTAGGCGGTTTGCGCACCAGTTGCGCTATAGAGGCGCGCTCCAGGCTGGTATGAATTTCCGATTTGGTCAGCGCCAGCTCACCCGCCATTTGCTCATAGGTAGGCGCAGCGTTTACTAATGAAAGCCGTAGCAGCACCACAAAATCTTGTGGGCGTAAAACTATTTGTGGAGACGATTTGCTTTTGTACATTGGCTCATTTTAACAATTTGTTCTAAATTTGCAAACAATTATTTATATCTATAAGTAATTGATTTATATAAATATTATTAATATTTATTTTGTTTTAAAACAAATTTTATAAATTCTCCCGCTATTCAGTATCTCCATACCAGAGTAACTAAATGGGTGCCCAACCGACTTCTCTAATCACAACCCCAACGCAGGCGCTGCCAGTTCAGCGTCGGCATGAGAAATAGCTCTCAAATCAGAGAACCTGGTTTACTTCTTAGGCGATTTGATGTTGGGTTTTGAGTAGCGGCAGCGCGATGGCGCGGGCGGCGTTGGGGTGAAACTGGCGGTAGTCCTGAACGGCCCAGCCAGCGGCTTCAAGCTGCTGGTCGATTTGCTGGCGGGCGATTTGTTCGGGGGAGTTGATGGACATAGGCAATAGATTATGCTACATATTTTGTAGCTGCTTGTGCTATATTCTATTGGGCTAGGGCCTGTTTTAGTGTAAATTTTTCAGCTTTGCAGGGTTAATGCTGCGGTATTGGCCATCCTCGTCTGCCACGTCACCGTCGTCGTCCGCCAGCTTGCCGCCGCCCATCTTAAAAAAGCCCACACCTGCTGTGCCGCTGCCCACTTCTTCCTCAGTCGCTTCGCGGATGGCGTTGACTTTGAGGTGCAGGCGGATGGCGATGCCGGCCAGCGGGTGGTTGGCGTCCAGCACCACGTGCTCGGGGTACACCTCGGTGACGGTGTAGAGCAGGTCTTTGGGGGCGTCGGGGTGGCAGCCGGGGGGCAGGCCTTCAAAGTGGTCGCCTACCTCGACCTTTTTGGGGAACTTGGCTTTGGGCTCCAAAAACAGCAGCTTGTCGATAAAGTCGCCAAAAGCGTCTTCGGGCTCCAGGTGCAGGTCCAGCGTGTCGCCCACCTCGTGGCCTTGCAGGGCTTCGTCGATTTTTTTAAGCAAATCGCCGCTGCCTACTAAAAATTCGACCGGTGCGTCCAGCACGTCCAGCTCTTCGCCCAGCGTGTCTTTCAGGGTCCAGGTAAGGGCCACCACGCATTGCGGCGTAATGTGGGCGAGGGGTTCGTTAAATTCGTCATTCATAGGGCAGAATTGTCCCATGAATGTTAAAACCCCTCTCGTGTTGCTCGGCGGTATCTCGCCCGAGCTGTTTATGGCTAATTATTGGCAAAAAAAGCCCTTGCTGATTCGAGGCGCGGTGCCAGGGCTGCAACCCTTGCTAACGCGCCAAGCCTTGTTTGATTTGGCTGCCAACGAAGCGGTTGAATCGCGTCTGGTAGAGCAAAAAAGTGGTCAATGGACCTTTAAGCACGGCCCGTTTGACAAAACGCCACCTGTGAAGCGCCCCGACTGGACGCTGCTAGTACAGGGAGTAGATTTGCACCACGACGGCGTGCACGGTTTGCTCCAGCAGTTTCGCTTTGTACCCGACGCGCGGCTAGACGACCTGATGATCTCCTACGCCAGCCAAGGCGGCGGCGTGGGCCCGCACTTTGACAGCTACGACGTGTTCTTACTGCAAGCCGCAGGCCGCCGCCGCTGGCGCATCGGCGCGCAAAAAGACCTGAGCCTGCGCGAAGACATGCCACTGAAAATCTTGGCCAACTTCAAACCCACGCAAGAGTTTGACCTAGGCCCCGGCGACATGCTCTACCTGCCCCCACGCTACGCGCACGACGGCGTAGCGCTGGACAACGACTGCCAGACCTATTCCATCGGCTTTCGCGCCCCCAGCACTGAAGAGCTAGCCCGAGAGCTGATGCACCGCGTGGCCGACGAGATCGAAGACGACACCCTGTACACCGACCGCCAGCAGGCCGCCACCGCCCAGCCCGGTGAAATGCCCCCCGCGCTGAACGACTTTGCCCTGCAAGCCATGACCAAAGCCCTGGCCGACCCCACCTTGATGCAGCAAATCTTGGGCGAATACCTCACCGAACCCAAGCAAAACGCATGGTTTGACGCAGGCAAAGCGCCTAAAAAATACAAGGCCTTGCACCTGGACCGTCGTAGTCGCATGATGTATGACGCAAAGCACGTTTACCTTAACGGCGATAGCTGGAAGGTAGCCGGTAAAGACGCCAAGCTGCTGCGCAAACTGGCCGATGCGCGCACGCTGACTGCTGCTGATTTGGTAGCTGTCAGCCCCGCTTTGACAACGGCCTTTGGCCAATTTATCGAGCAAGGATGGTTACATGCCGACTGATGATCTTTCAGTGCCAACACCGATGCCTACGCCTCCGTCCGCCGATCCCAGTGCGTCCAGCATGCCCCATCCCGGCCCGCAAGATGGCATGCAGTTGACGCCACCACTGGCGCTACTGGACGGCGCGTTTGACGGCCGCAAAGCTTTTCAGCAACTAGTGCGCGACGCATTGGCGGCAGCTGCGCGCGAAGGATGGCGAGAAATCATCCTGTGTGACGCCAGCTTTGAAGACTGGCCGCTGGGCGAGCGGGCGGTGGTGGAGTCGCTCACCGCCTGGAGTAAAACTGGCCGCCATTTGACGCTTTTGGCCAAACGCTTCGACACGCTACAAACCACGCAGCACCGTTTCGTTACCTGGCGCGGCCGATGGAGCCACATCATCGACGCACGCGCCGTCCCCAGCGCAGATGCGCAAGTCTTCCCAAGTGCCATCTACTCGCCCACCTGGGTCATGCGCAGGCTAGACCCGGTGCGCAGCAAGGGCGTAGCCGGGGTAGAAGCGCAGCGACGGGTGCAGCTGCGCGAAGAGATCAATGAATGGTTGACGAAGAGCAGCGCAGCCTTTGCGGCTACTACATTGGGGCTTTAGTTTTTGTTGCGCGGTGGATTGCGCTTGTGCCATTTGTACTTTGGTGGCTATTGCTTTGAGGGTTACGCTTCCTGGTTGGTCGCGGCGCTTGAATGCGATGGGGATTTCGCTCCTTAGTTGGTCGCGTTGCGGCGATTGAGGAAGTCGTGCTGTCAAAAATTTACGAAATCACGCGCCCTGGTTGTGTAGTCATCATCAGTGCTCGCCGCGCCTTTCTCCAATTTTTGCATCACGACCACACTCAATCACCGCTTGCCGGTTTGTGTAGTGTGATGCACGTCACTATCGAAAACGTAGCTACTTGTGCTATTTTCTATTGGGCTGGGGGCCTATTTCGTTCATAAATAGGCTCTGCGCGGCACATTTGAGCATTACAGCCCGCCATTGCACCGCGAAGCCAGCGCGGTTCCAATCTCAGCAACTCACTCCACTCTGCCATCCCCAACCACGGCTGCGCGCAACGGATAACCCACCAAGCCAGCAAGCGGTGGTTGAACGTGTTTGTGATGAAAAATCTGTAGCAAGGCGCGGCGGGGACTTCAGACGACTACAAAAACCGTGCGCGTGTTTGCGTAAGATTTTTGCAGCACAAATTCTTCAACCGCCGCAACGTGACCAAGGCAGAGGCGGAATCCCCGTGCAACCCGCCGCAACGCGACCAACTAAGAAGCATCATCCCCATGAAGAAGCGTAATCCCCATGCAACCGCTGCAAAGCTACAAAAAGCACGAGTGCAATCCCCCAACCCGTGCCAACTGCAAAACAAAAGACAAATCAGCCCTAAGCCCAATAGAATATGGCACAATCAGCTATCAAATAAATAGTATTGAGCTTGAGAAACCGTACACGTTAGCCCCGCAAATGCCCAAGCGGCAACTCGTGCGATGCCTTCACCTCGCCCAGTGAAAAGCTGGTGTGCAAGTCTTTCACATGCGGCAGGTTAATCAAAGTCTGCATCGCAAAGCGGGAGTACGCCTCCAGATCAGTAGCCATGACGGTGATTTCAAACGAGCCTTCGCCCGAGATGTGGTGACAGCTCATCACCTCGGGCAGTTTGATGAGCTGCTCTTTCAGTTCGCGCGTCACCTCACCGGTATTGCGGTCGGCAAAAATGCGCACAAAGGCAATGACGCCCAAACCCACCTTGTGCCGATTGATGGCAGCGTGGTAGCCGCTGATATAGCCCTGTGTCTCCAGCCTGCGCACGCGCCGCCAGCAGGGTGCGGGGGACAGGCCTACGCGGTTGGCCAGCTCGGCATTGGTCAGGCGGCCGTCGGCTTGCAACTGGGTGAGGATATGGATGTCAAATTTGTCCAAACCCGCGCCCGGTTCGGCGTCCTCTTCGGGGCCAGATGTTGCTGCAGAAGTCGTTGGCGCGATAGTTTGTTTCTTTAGCATGGTAATTTGAGCCTGTTTATGCCAACGGGTAGCCCATTTCAGGCGTAAAAAGCAAGAATAATCGGGTGATGAGGCAGGCCAAATACCCTCGGCACAGGTTACAGTATTTGGTATGCGCACCACCATTGAAAACCTCCAAGGCTCCCAAATCCGTCTCGTAGTCAACGCCGCTCTAGGCCAGCCCGATGTGCTGCGCTTTTGGTTTGGCGAGAGCGATGAAGTCACCCCCGAGCCCGTGCGCGCTGCGGCAGCGCAGTCCTTGGCCTCGGGCGAGACTTTTTATAACCAAAACTTAGGCATACCTGAGCTGCGTGACGCCATCTCGGGCTACATGACGCGCCTGCATGGCAATATCGGGGTGGACCGCATTGCGGTCACCTCGTCGGGCGTGAGCGGCTTGATGCTGGCGGCCCAGTTGCTGATCGACGCGGGGGACGAGGTAGTAGCCGTCACGCCGGTGTGGCCCAACCTTACGCAGCAATGCATCATCATGGGTGCCACGCTGCGCACCGTATCACTGGTACCCAGCAACGGGCAATGGGGGCTGGACATTGGCAAGCTGCTTGGTGCGGTGACCGCCAAGACCAAAGTGCTGATCATCAACGCGCCCAATAACCCTACAGGCTGGACGCTATCCAAAGAAGAGCAGATGGCCATCTTGCAGCATTGCCGAAAAACCGGCACCTGGATTGTGGCCGACGAAGTGTATGAGCGCCTGTATTACGAACCCACGCCGCACGCCTGTGCCCCCAGTTTCTTGGACATTGCGGATGCTGATGACCGCTTGGTGGTTGCCCACAGTTTTTCTAAAACCTTTTTAATGACTGGCTGGCGTCTGGGCTGGCTGGTGTTGCCCACCAGTGCCACACCGCATGTGAGCAAGCTGATCGAGTTCAACACCTCGTGCGCGCCCACCTTTGTGCAACGCGCAGGCGTAGCCGCCATCGCGCACGAGGCCGACATTACGCCCGCCTTGGTAGCGCACTTTCGTCTGTGCCAGGGCACGCTGGTGCCGCTGCTGCAAGCCATCCCGGGCGTGCATGTGCAGCCCGCTAAAGGTGGTATGTATGCGTTTTTCCAAATCGACGGCTACAAAGAATCGTTGCCACTGGCCAAGCGCTTGGTGCTGGAGGCCGGCTTGGGGTTAGCGCCCGGCAGCGCGTTTGCACCCGAGGCTGAAGGCTGGCTGCGCTGGTGCTTTGCGTCGAAAGATGTGGCCCGGTTAGGGCAGGGGGTAGAGCGCTTGCGTGCTTGGCTGGCTTTGCAGTAAGCCCGTTTTTTTACTCTTGGTGCCACGTATAGAGAGCCATATGGCGTGCAAGGGACGTGGTAGCCCCTTGCGCGCAGGCAGGGTCAATATTTATTTATGACCAATGCCATGGTTTGCCTCATGGCCTAGACCATGGTTGGCTTCGTGGCCCAGACCGTGGTTCGCTTCGTGACCAGCGGCGTGTCCACCATTGTGTCCGCCGTTGTGCCCGCCGTTGTGCCCGCCGTTGTGCCCGCTGCTATGGCCACCGCTATGACCGCCACTGGCGCTGCTGCTGGAGTTGCCACTCGAGTTGCCGCCAGACCCGCCGCCAGACCCGCCGCTCGAACCACCGGATCCACCGCCAGAGCCACCGCCAGAGCCACCGCCAGAGCCAGAGCCACCGCCAGAGCCAGAGCCGCCACCGGAGCCGCCACCTGATCCGCCACCGGAGCCGCCTGATCCACTGCCACCGCCATGGGCGTAGAGTGGCGTCACTGCCAGACCAAGTGCCAGCACAGAGACAGCGCAGAGCAAGGTTTTTTTGAAGTTCGTCATGATAATTCTCCTAAAGACAAAAAATAAACTACCGATTGAGACTTCACAGAAAACAGTACTGGGTACCCCGACGCGTTGAGATCAACTCGTCTAATTACACTGCCGTCTTCTCTGATATCCACCTATGCGTGTGAATATTTCCCACGCATGAGTGGAATATAGGCGGGAAATAATCCCGCGTCAAGTTATTTGTGTGATTTCTTCCCACGTATTTGTGTTAATATGCAACTCATCTACTTCGCAGGTTCAAAAAATGGCCCAGCCCGACACCCATCACGCTAGCCCTTCGCCCGCTTTTGTGCAGGCGCTGCGCCAGGTGCTGCGCCCCCTTGTGCGGGTGATGTTGGCGCAAGGCATTACTTTCCCATATTTGTCCGAGCTGCTTAAATCCTTGATGGTGGAGGTGGCAGACCAGAACTTTCGCCTCGGTGACAAGCCGCCTACAGATAGCCGGGTGAGTTTGCTGACGGGGGTGCACCGCAAGGACGTCAATCGGCTGCGTAGTGCGGGGCCTGCCGCCGATGAAAAAATGCATTCCGTGGTGTCTCTGGGCGCGCAGTTGGTGGCGCAGTGGCTGGGAAATCCGCTGTACCTTGATGAACAAGGCCAGCCCAAACCCCTCCCGCGCTATATCAGTGAGGCTGGGGCTACGTCTTTTGAAGGGCTGGTGATGGGCGTGAACAGCGACATACGCTCGCGCGTGGTGCTGGACGAATGGATGCGCCTGGGAGTGGTGCACCTTGACGACGAGCGCCGCGTGTGCCTGAACACGCAAGCATTTGTACCCGCCAAGGGGTTTGACGAAAAGGCGTTTTACTTTGGGCACAATTTGCACGACCACGCCGCCGCAGCCGCGCATAATTTGTTAGGGCAGGAGCCGCCTTTTATGGAGCGCAGCGTGCACTACAGCGGCCTGAGTGCGCAGACCATTGAACAGCTCGCAGCGCAGTCCAAAGAGCTGGGCATGCAGGCTTTGTTGGCTGTCAACAAAACCGCCATGGAACAAGAGAAGCTAGACGCAGCAGGTGACGCAACCGGCCAGCGTATGACGTTTGGCATTTACTTCTACGCAGAGCCCCATCAGGCTGAGCCTGGAGTTGCTGCCCCACCTAAGGGAGCTGATGATGAAACCCAAAGCTAGGTTAATTCAAGGGCAGGGCACTGCTGCAGTATGGCAGCGTGGTGTCACGGGCGTGCTGGTAGCGGCATTGAGCTTGTCATTGCCATCCTGCACATCTGTGCCAGCACCAGCACCCGCTCAAGCAAAAAATGCCTGCGAAACGCAAGCCTCGCTGGTTAACCCGGCTAGTGGTTCGGGTATAGGTGGCACCGGCAAGCCTGCGATTGGCTCGGGGGTGGGGGGCACTGGTTCGCCAGCTGCTCAAAATGACCCTGGTGGCATCGGCGGCACGGGCATGGTGGCTGGCAAACCGGTGTTTGGCGAAGGCGGCATTGGGGGCACTGGCATTGTGGGCGTGATTACTGGTTTCGCCAGCATTTGCGTTAACGGGCTGGAGGTGCAGTACGACGCAAATACACCCGTGTGGGACAACGGCCAACGCAGCTCAGCCCGCCAGTTGGTGGTCGGTCAAGTGGTGTCAGTAACTGCCACGGGCAGTAGTGACAAGACGACGGCCCGCGGTATTGGCATGATTCACGCCATAGTGGGGCCTTTGACCGCCGTGGATGCAGCCAAAGGAACGCTCGTAGTGTTAGGGCAAAAAGCCAGCGCGCTGGAGCCGCGCGATCTGGCAAGTCTGCGCGCCGGCCAGTGGGTGCGGGTAAGTGGCTTACGTCGGGCCAGCGGTGAGATTGTGGCCTCGCGCGTGCAGGCCTTGCCAGTGCAGGCGGGTACGTTGGCGCAAGTGCGCGGCCCTGCCAACGGCATGCAGGCCAGTGCTTTAAAGGTGGGCGACACCCCGGTTAACTTGGGTGCTATTGCACTCCCAGCTGGTGTGGTCGCAGGGCAAGAGCTGTGGGTAAGCGGGGTGTGGAACGGCAGCGCTTTACTAGCCCAGCAAGTGGTAGCCAACCCCACCCGCGAGGGCTTGGGCCGAGTGGAACAGGTGGTGTTGGAAGGCTATATCCACAGACTAGACCAACGCGAGATGAGCCTGGGTTTTGAGCCGCTTCAACTGACGGACAAGATTCAAATTGTAGGTGGCTCGCCAGCCGAACTGGCCGTGAACCGCCGGGTGCAAGTTACGGGCCGGGTGGGGGCAGACCAACGCATTACGGTGGACCGGGTTGAATTTAGCAACTACGGTGGGGGCGGCGGCAACAGTAGCAGCAGCAGTAGCGGCAAAGGTAGTAGCAGCGGCAAGGGGGGCAGCTCTGGCTCTTCTGGCAGCTCAAGTGGCTCAAGCAACTCAGGGAGTGGCAGCGCAGGTGGCGGAAGCTCAGGGAGTGGCAGCTCAGGCTCCGGGTCAGGCTCCGGCGGTGGCGGTGGCGGAGGCGGTGGCGGAGGCGGTGGCGGTGGCGGTGGCGGAGGCGGTGGCAAGTAGCATTTTTTGGCTGGATTCTTACCGTACTACTTCTTCGCTCTCAGTTCTGTTGGCAGCGTAGAACGCAGTCCCCAGCCTTTGGGCAAAACCAAAGCGGGCAACGAAGCCGAAATTTTGGAAAGTCGTCCTCGACTTAGGGATAATCGGGGTATGAGCGGCAACACATTTGGACATTTATTCGCAGTCACCAATTTTGGTGAATCCCACGGCCCAGCCATTGGCTGCGTGATTGACGGCTGCCCACCGGGCATGGCGCTGAGTGAGGCCGATATTCAGCCTGACCTGGATCGCCGTCGCCCCGGCACCTCCAAGTTTGTCACCCAGCGCAATGAGCCCGATACGGTGGAAATCCTCTCGGGTGTGTACGAAGGCAAAACCACCGGCACCCCCATTTGCCTTCTGATCAAAAACACCGACCAGCGCAGCAAAGACTACAGCGAAATTTCCCGCTCGTTCCGCCCTGGCCACGCCGACTACAGCTACATCCAAAAATACGGCCTGCGCGACCCGCGGGGTGGCGGCAGGGCGTCGGCCCGCTTAACAGCGCCCATGGTGGCTGCTGGCGCGGTGGCCAAGAAATGGCTGGCGCAGCAGTACGGCACCGTGTTTCGCGGCTGCATGACACAAATTGGCGATGTGAAAATTGGCTTTGAAGACTGGCAGCATGTGCATAACAACCCTTTCTTTGCGCCCGTGGCAGACACCACTGCGCTGGAAGACTACATGAACGCGCTGCGCAAAAGCGGCGACTCCTGCGGCGCGCGCCTGCGGGTGACCGCGTCCAACATGCCTGTGGGCCTGGGTCAGCCGCTGTTTGACAAGCTGGACGCTGACATTGCCTACGCCATGATGGGCATCAACGCCGTCAAAGGGGTAGAGATCGGCGCAGGCTTTGCCAGCGTCACCCAGCGCGGCAGTACCCACGGCGATGCGCTCTCGCCTGAGGGCTTTAAAAACAACAATGCCGGCGGCGTGCTGGGCGGTATCAGTACCGGGCAAGACTTGGACGTGAGCATGGTGGTCAAGCCCACCAGCTCTATCCTCATTCCCCGAGACACGATGGACATCGACGGGCAAGCCGCCAGCGTAATCACCAAGGGCCGCCACGACCCCTGCGTGGGCATTCGCGCCACGCCTATTGCCGAGGCCATGCTGGCCTTGGTGGTGATGGAGCATGCGCTGGCGCAGCGCGCGCAGTGTGGTGACGTGGTGAGTACCACGCCCGTGATCAAGGCGCAGGCCGCACAGTGACCAGCGTGCAGGCATGACGCCTACACGCCAGCTGGCGCCGTTTGCCGCGCTGTCGGCCAGCTACTTTGCGCACATAGGTTTTTTTAACCCGTTTTTGTCGCTTTGGCTCAAAGACCTCGGGTTTAGTTTGTTGGTCATCAGCTTGCTGACCTCGGTGCAGGCGGCTACGCGCCTGTTTGCACCCTATGGCTGGGGCGCGTTGAGCGACCGTACCGGCGAGCGCGTCAAGCTGCTGCGCTTTGGTGCCACGATGGCATTTGTTGCCTCACTTGGTTTGTGGTTTGACGGCGGCATTGCCTGGCTGGCACTGGTGTTGCTGGTGATGTTTAGCAACACCAGCGCCATGATGCCCATGAGCGAGGCGGCCATGGCGCATTTGGTAAGCCATGGGGGTGCCATCGACATGAAGCGCTATGGCCGGGTGCGACTGTGGGGCTCGGTAGGGTTTTTGCTAGCCGTGTTTTCGGCTGGTGCGTGGTTTGAGGCCTTTGGCATGCGCCACTTTCCTTTGTGGACCATGGTGACCATTGGGCTGGTGTGCATCAGCGCCTGGTGGATGCCCGACTACAAAGAGGCGCCACACCCCAAAGAACAAAGCACCTCAGTGCTACCCATTTTGCAGCAAAGCGCGGTGCAGTGGTTTTTTGTCACCTTGTTTTTCCATGTGTTGGCGCATATCGGGGTGTATGCGTTCTTCTCGCTGTACTGCGACTCGCTGGGTTACAGTAAAACCACCATCGGCCTGCTGTGGGCTATCTCGGTGGTGGTAGAAATTGGTTGGTTTTTTACCCAGTCGCGCTGGTTGCCCTTGCTTAGCCTGACAGCCTGGCTGGTGGTGTGCAGTGCAGCGGCCCTGTTGCGCTTTGGTGTCACGTCGGGCTTTGCCAGCACGCTGGTGGCATTGCTGGCCGCGCAAATGCTGCATGCCATCACCTTTGCCACGCACCACAGCGTGTGCATAGCCTTGGTATCACACCATTTCCCCGGGCGCCTGCGTGGCCGTAGGCAAGCGTTGTACACCGTCATTGGCTATGGATTTCCAGGTGTGCTGGGCGGTGTGGCAGGCGGCTATATCAGCACCCATTGGGGCTTGGGCTCGGTCTATTGGGCTTCTTTAGCTGTCAGTGCCGTGGCAACGGCGTGTGCGATCAAAGTGTGGCGGCTGCAACATCCGGCGGTTTTGCAAATGGGTTAAATTCGGTCACCAGCGCGGTAGCCAACAGCACCAGCGCTACGCCCGCCAGCATGCCCGAGCTCAGGGGTTCGCCCAAAAACAAGTGGCCCCAGGCCACGCCAAACAGCGGAATCATGAAAGCCGGCGTCATGGCCGCCGTGGCCGACACTTGGCGCATGATGCGCAAATGCACCCAGTAAGCCAAGGCAGACGTGACAACGCCCATCACCGCCACTGCGGCCATGGCGGGCACGGTAAAGCGGGCTTGCGGCAAAGCCCACAGTGCCGCAGGCGCCACCAAAACGGCCGACCACAGGTGGATGCCAGCGGCAATGGCGACTGGCTCCATGCGGGCTACTGCCCGCTTCATCAGCGGGTTGGATATGCCGTAGCACATGGCTGCAGCGGTGCAGGCCAGCGCGGCCAGTACCACCGATGGCGTGGGCGTAATGGGCCCCAACCGTACGATCAGCGCCACACCCGCAAAGCCCAGCAGGCAGCCCAGAATTTTGCGTGGGGTGAGGGTATCCACCTTGAGCCATGCGCCCGCCAAGCAGCCAAACACCACGGCACTGGTGTTGAGCAAGGCGCTGTAGCCGGCGGGAATGTGCAATGCCGCCCATGCGTAGAGCGTAAAAGGCAAAGCCACCGACAAAATGCCGATCACCAGCAGATCCTTCCAGTGCGACCAGGGCCAGCGCTGGCGCAGTGCCCGCATGATGCAGGCCAGCGTGATGGTGGCCAGGCTAATACGCAGACCGGCCAACACGGTAGGGCCCAACACCGGGCTGGCAATGCGGATAAACAAGAAAGAAGCACCCCACAGCGCGGACAGTGCGATGAGCTGTAACAGAATTTTGATGGGCATAGGGAGTCTTTTAGGGAGCAGTGGAAGAAGCAGTGGAGGGGCGGGGGTAGGCCGTGGCGGCAAATTACGCTTGGCGACCAAATTCGCAACCCCGGGAAAAGCCTTAAGTTACGAGCGTAACACTTCAGGCTATAATCTTAGGCTGAGCATAAAGAGCTCGAGTCCTTTGTGTTCTGTCAAGGTAAAACCGTTAAAAGTCGAATCTTTGACAATTTCCCGGAAATTGTTTTTCTATATTTTATTAATCCTTCAAGGAATTCAAATGAAAAAGACCCTCGTATTGGCATCATTGTTGGCCGCTGTTGCTTTGGCCGCTTGCGGTAAAAAAGAAGAGGCTGCTCCTGCTCCTGCTCCTGCCGCTGCACCCGCAGCAGCTCCTGCAGCAGCCGCTCCTGCAACCCCAGCTGTTGAAGCCGCTAAAGACGCAGCGTCTGCTGCTGGCGCTGCTGCTACGGCCGCCACTGGCGCCGCTGCTGCCGCTACCGACGCTGCCAAAGCTGCTACCGGTGCTGCTACCGACGCTGCCAAAGGCGCTGCCGCTGGTGCTGCAAACGCTGCTGCTGACGCTGCTAAAGGCGCTATGGCTGCTGGTGCTGGCGCTGCTGACGCTGCCAAAGCTGCTGCTGGTGCTGCTACCGATGCCGCTAAAGCCGCTGCTGGCGATGCTGCTAAAGCAGCCGCTGGTGCAGCTAAAGACGCAATGAAGAAGTAATTCTTCCCTGCTCTAAAAAAAGCTCCTTCGGGGGCTTTTTTTACGTCTGTACTTTGCCAGGCATAGCGCTGGCGAGTGGGCACGGCGCAGCCAACATGCGGCTAGTGGGTGGGCTGCGGCGCGTGGACCGATACAGGCGAGGTCTAGCCGCGCAAGCACAGGCCATGGTTGTATTCGCATTGCTGCAAAATGTATAGCTGCTTGTGCCCGCAATGCAGGGGCTCAAAGCAAAAAGCCTCGGAATTCCGAGGCTTTTTTCGTAGGCCACGCAAGGCCCAGGCAAGCGACCGAAAACTAGTCGCGTTCACCACCAAAAATGCCCAAGAGCGACAGCATGCTTTGGAAGATGTTGAACAGATCCAAATACAAGGCCAATGTAGCGGTGATGTAATTGGTCTCGCCACCGTCCAAAATCTGCTTCAGGTCGTAGAGCAGGTAGGCCGAGAAAATGGCAATGGCCAAGGTACTGATAACGGCCATGCCGATAGTGGAGCCCACAAACACGTTGACGATGCTGCCTACAAACAACACCAAAACACCCACAAACAGCCACTTGCCCATGCCGGACAGGTCCCGCTTGATAACCGATGCCACGGACGCCATTACAAAGAAGATGCCCGCAGTACCACCAAACGCCGTCATCACCAACGAAGGACCATTTTTAAAACCAAGTACTCTGGCTATCAGACTCGAGAGCATCAAGCCCATAAAAAATGTAAACCCCAGCAGCACGGGCACACCGGCTGCCGAGTTCTTGGTTTTTTCTATCGCATAGATAAAGGCAAAGGCACCGCCTAAAAACACCACAATGCCCATGATGCCGCCCAACGAGCGGGTAATACCCGTAGCCACGCCAAGCCAAGCGCCCAAAACCGTTGGCAGCAGGCTTAGTGCCAGTAGCCAGTAGGTGTTGCGCATTACTTTGTTGCGCTCGACCAATAGGCCCGGTGCGCCCGCCTGCGAGAAATCCGCAGCGTGAATGTTGTCCGACATAAACTTACTCCTGTAGATGCTGCCATTGCACAAAGCAATACAAGCAGATAAGCGAATTCTAGGGCCAAATGGGGTTTGAACGCCAGCCAGGCGGTGCCGGATTCCTACTTTTTGTATGGACACTTTTCACCCCGGCGGGATGCCGTGCCCGCTACAGGCGGGTATGCTCGTGATTCCTTTCAATTTTCAAGACCATCTTTTAATCCTCGCTATGAAAACCAAAGCATTTCTAGAAATTTCCGACGTCAAAGCCATTTTGGCCGCTGCAGAGGCTGAAGCCCTCAAAAACAACTGGGCAGTCACTATATCCGTGGTGGACGACGGCGGCCACTTGCTGGGCTTGCTGCGCCTGGATGGCGCACCAGCCATCTCCTCGCACATTGGCCCTGCCAAGGCCCACACAGCCGCACTGGGCCGTCGCGAGAGCAAGGTCTATGAGGATGTGATTAACGGCGGGCGCACCAGCTTTTTGAGCGCGCCTACCATCCACGGCATGCTGGAAGGCGCTGTGCCTATCCTCAAAGATGGCCATTGCATTGGCGCCGTGGGCGTTAGCGGTGTGAAATCAAGCGAAGACGCGCAGATTGCGCGAGCAGGTATTGCCGCTATCGGTCTGTAATTCAAGCGTAAAAAAAAGCCCCGCAGGCCTATCAGGCTTGCGGGGCTTTTTTATGGGGTGCTGCGGTGTGTTTACTTTAGTTCGTCCGCTATGACCTTGACAATGCGCTGCGCATTGTCGGTGGTCTCGACCGCACCCGTGGCGTTTTGCACGGATACAGTGGTGGATTCACCTTGGCTAACCAACCCGATGCGAAACTTCAGTGGCGCTGCGTCTTTGCTGTTGCCAAATAGCTTGCTGAAAAAGCCTGCTTCCTTTTTATCGGTTGGTTCTACGTAGCGCACAAAGTAAACACCTTTAGCGCGGTCACGGTCTTCCACGGTAAAGCCCGTGCGGTCCAGTGCCAAACCTACGCGGCGCCATGCGCGGTCAAAGCCTTCGTCTATTTGCACTACAGGTGCGCCGCCCACGCTCGCCACACGCGATGTGGTTTTTGGTGCGCCAGACGCGATAATCGCCTTGGACTGCTCTTGCGTTACGCCCAGCTTGACCATCATGCGACGCAGAAACTCTGCTTCCAGCTCAGGGTCTGGCGCGCGGGGCTCCCAAATGGTGCTTTCGGTCTGTTTGGCCACTGAGGTGCCCACGGTTTTTTCAACCAAACCGCGGTGGCTGATAAATATCTCGGTGGAATTGCCAGTGCGCTCCAGCCGCGTGCGAAATTTGTCGCGCTCGCCCGTGGAGTACAAGCTTTCAAACACTTTACCGATGGTGTTGCGAATGAAGTCTTGCGGCAACTTTGCGCGGTTTTCAGCCCAGTCGGTTTCCAGTATGCCCAAGTTTTGTTGATCAATGTTCAACAAAAAACCATTTTCCTGCCAAAAATCGCGCACCGGGCCCCATAGCTGGTCGGCTGACCGGTTAACCACCAGCCAGCGTTGCGTACCCGCGCGCTCAATGCGCACATCGCCCATGGCGGTAGCGGCTACTGGCGCACCGGGGGCGTTTTGGCCCGCGGCAAAGCTGCTGGCAGTGACAGAGCCACCGGGCACGTTGTAGCGTGTATCACGCGACAAAGCGGTTAAATCAGGCGGCACTTCCAGCGAGGGGCCTTTGCCTGTGCTTTTGTAGTCAATCTTGTCGCCGTCAAAGGTAGAGCAGCCAGCGGCAAACAATGCGGCGGTTGCCAAAGCAAGCGTAAGGGGGCGCGTTACAGCACGAAATTGAATTGCCACGAATAGGTCCTGGTTAATATCTGCGAAAAAGCTTGCCATCGGCGGCTGCCTTACAGCAACCCTGACGCTTGGAGCGCCGCCAATACGGCCGGTTCCTGCGATTGTGCCATGGTCGTCATGGGCAGGCGCATGGTGCCGCCGCACAGGCCCATGCGCTGCATGGCCCACTTGACGGGGATCGGGTTGGCTTCGACAAACAGGTTTTTATGCACCGGCAGCAAGCGGCGCTGGATGTCCATGGCTGTTTTGGCATCGCCGGCGATGGCGGCAACGCACAGCGCATGCATCAGGCGCGGGGCCACGTTGGCCGTCACGCTGACATTGCCCTGGCCGCCGCACAGCATCAGTGCCACGGCGGTGCCGTCGTCACCCGAATACACGGCAAAACCGGCGGGCGCGTCTTTGATCAGCCACTGCGCACGCTCGATGTTGCCTGTGGCCTCTTTGATACCCACAATGCCGGGCACTTGCGCCAAGCGCATCACAGTGTCGTGCTGCATATCGGCCACGCTGCGGCCGGGCACGTTGTACAGCACCAGGGGCAGGTCGCCCGTGGCCTCGGCAATGGCTTTAAAGTGCTGGTACTGGCCTTCTTGCGTGGGCTTGTTGTAGTAGGGCACGACCTGCAGTTGGCAGTCGGCGCCGACGTTTTTGGCAAATTGGGCCAGTTCAATGGCTTCTTTGGTGCTGTTGGCGCCGCAGCCAGCCATGATGGGTACGCGTTTGGCTCCGTGCGTCTTAGCCTGCTCGACCGACACGCGAATGATCTCGCAGTGCTCTTCTACGCTGACGGTGGGTGATTCGCCCGTGGTGCCGACCACGCCAATGCAGTCGGTACCTTCGGCAATATGCCAGTCAATCAGCTTGCGCAGGGTGGGGTAATCCACGCTGCCATCTTCATGGAACGGGGTAACCAGGGCGACGATACTTCCAGTAATTTGCTTCATGCGCCGATTTTACCCGGGCTGGCCGGCCTACAACGAATAGCGTAGGGGCGGTATTGATGCTGTATTTTCGGTTTTTTGATGCGCCAAGCCCGCGGCAGGCTCGCGCACAGCCGCTATGCGCTGCACAAAGCGCTCGGGCGTGCTTAAAAACCCATCTTCATAAGCCACCACGCGCAGGACAGCGCAAGCGGTGAGCAGCTCACCCGGTCGCAGCAAAAAATCAGGCCGGGACGGCTTGCCCACACTGGCATTGCCAGCGGCAAACGTCTCGTAAATCAACACCCCACCGGGCGCAACCGACGCCACGATGGTGGGCAGCAACACGCGCCACAGGTAATTGGTTACCACCACCGCGCCAAACTGCTGCGGCACGCCGTTTTGCATCAACGGCCAGGGGCCATTTTCAATATCGGCCGCCTTGAGCTGGGCACTGGGCGGCAGCTTGGTAGCTATCGTATCAATAGCTGCTTGTGCTATGTCTATGGCGGCTACTGGGTGATTAAGCTTGGAAAAGTGCAGCGCGTGCCGCCCCAGGCCGCAGGCAACATCCAGCACCGTGCTGCCAGCAGGCGCCAAGTGTGCCCAACGCGCCACCCAAGGGGAAATTGCTTCATTGCCGTGCATATGCTGCGCCTTAATGCGACTTGGGTTTGACGTCGTCTTTCAGCGCCGCCAAGGCCATTTTTTCTACTGTACCCGGCAAAACCAGCTTCAAAAAGCGGCCCAGCTTGCCTTTGGCGCTCATCACTACCTCGCGTTCGCGCCGCTGCATGCCGGTAATGATCAGGCGGGCGCATTCCTCTACGCTCATGGCGTCGTCTTCTTTCAGGCCGCTGCTGCCTGCGGCCACGCCTGCTGCGTTCAGGCCGCGGTAGCGGATCTGCGTGGCCACTACGCCGGGGTAGGCGGTGGTTACGCTGACGCCTGCGCCTTTCAGCTCGGCGCGCAAGGCTTCAAAAAAGCCGGTCATGGCAAATTTGCTGGCGCTGTAGGCGGTGCGCCCGGGCACCCCTACCAGGCCCGCCAGTGACGATACCGCCACGATGCTGCCTTTAGACGCCTTGAGGTAAGGTAGCGCGGCGTGGGTGCACCACACGCTGCCCCACAGGTTGACGCGCATGACGTCTTCATACCAACCCAGGTCGTCAGCTTTCACGTCTTCAAACAGCGCTTGGGCAGAGATACCTGCGTTGTTGATGAGTGCGTCAATACGGCCAAATTTTTGCACCGCTTGCGCTACCAATGCGCGGCAATCGGCCTGCACGCCTACATCGGTTTTGACCACCAAAGTCTGTACGCCCAGCGCGTTGCATTGCGCGGCAACCTGGTGTAGCAAGGTATCGTTGCGGGCGGCTAAAACCAGCGCGGTATCTGACTTGCCAGCAGCAGCAAGTTGGCGGCACATTTCAGCGCCTATGCCATCTGAGGCACCTGTAATTACTATTATTTTCATAGCTTCTCGTGCTATATTCTATTGGGCTTGTGGCTTAAATGGCATCAAAAACACGCCCACAGCTGGTTGGCGAGGGTTACCAGAAAATCTGGCCGCGTGTACAGCGCAAACACGCCCAGGCAGGCCAGCACGGCGGCTGCATAGTAGCCGTAAGTGGCATAACGGGTGCGTACGGTTCGGCGGTTCATCACAAGGCGGGTTTGAAAAAATCTGTGATGACGTTACCACACATCCCACGTTTATAGGATCACGCCGTAGCCGCAAAGCGGCAACAACCGTGATAATCCAGACACTGATAATTGTTACAGGTTGGCCCTATGCTGTTACGTCGTTGCTTGCTTGCGTGGTGCGCGCTCATGGGCTTGTTAGCCCCACTGGCCTACGCCAATACCGAGCCCCGCTTGGCTCTGCTGATTGGCAATGCCAGCTACAAGGCCTCTCCCTTGGCCAACCCGGTCAATGATGTACGCCTGATGGAAGGCGCTCTGATAGAGGCGGGCTTTACCGTCATTAAGGCCGAAAACGCATCCATCCGCGACATGCGCCGCCTGGTGCGCGACTTTGGCGACAAGCTCAAAGCCTCGGGCGGCGTGGGTTTGTTTTACTTTGCTGGCCACGGTGTGCAGGTGCGTGGTGAAAACTTTCTGGTGTCTACGGATTCGGATATCCGCAACGAAGACGAGGTAGCCGACGAAGCCCTCAACGCCAGCGTGATTTTGGAGAAAATGCAGACCGCTGGCAACCGCATGAACCTGATTATTCTGGACGCCTGCCGCAACAACCCCTTCGCCGTCAAATCCCGCTCCGCCAGCGCCGGCCTGGCCACCATGAGCGCGCCCAGTGGCTCGCTGGTGGCGTACTCCACGGCACCCGGCTCAGTCGCCTCCGACGGCAGCGGCAAAAACGGCCTGTACACCGAACACTTGGCCAAAGTCATCCGCCAAAGCGGCCTGCCCGTGGAAGAAGTGTTCAAACAAGTGCGCGCCGCCGTGCGCAAAGAGAGCAACAATACCCAAACGCCTTGGGAGAACACGGCGCTGGAAGGCCAGTTCTTCTTCAAAGCGCCTGCACAGGGGGCGGCGACAACGCCTGAGGTTCTTGCGGCTGCCTCCAAACCCGGCGGCCCAGACCCTGTTGCCATAGAGTTGGTCATGTGGGACAGTGTAAAAACTGCCAGCACCGCAGGCGAGTTGCAAATCTATATCAAACGCTATCCTAGCGGCATATTTACTGATGTTGCCAAGGCGCGTATTGCGGCCTTAGGCAGCGCGGCAAGTGAGAGAACAGCCAATGAAAAGGCGGCTAATGAGCGTGCTGCGGCCGATAGAGCATCAGCCGAGCGAAACCAAGCTAGTGCAAACGCCACTATGGCCACAAACCCCGGTCCGCTAGCGTTGGATATGGCTTTTTGGGAAAGCGTAAAAGGTAGTCAGCGTAGCAATGAGTTGCAAGCGTATTTGACGCAATATCCGCAGGGCGTGTTTTCTGCACTTGCAAAAGCTCGGATTGAAGAGGTAAAAAATATGGCGCTGAGCACCTCCAACTTCGCACAACCTTTCGCCGCAGGCAAAAGCGTTCCAAGCGAAGCGATCGGTGTGATGGTGCTGACGGATCCTTATACTGGGCTCAAAACAAAACAAACCATCAGCGTGTCTGAAGTGACCGACGAAAAAGTGGTGTATTCATCTGGCGATGAGATCGCCAAAGATGGTCGCGTAGTTCAAGCTCGCATGGGCGAAGCCTCGCTCAAGTTAGTTTCCGGGCAACTCTGGTCGTTCCCGTTAAAGTTGAATACGTCTGGAGAGGCATCAGTTATCCGAACAGATGTGTCGTACAAAGCGTCTGGCACAGTGCGTTGGAACATTCGCGCTACAAATGACGGCAAAACGCGTGTGGAGGCCACCGTGTACTATTTCTTCAGTCATGGTACTTACAACTCATCCTCTTATGGTAAGTGGTTAGCTGACTACAGTGGCCTAAGACAATTCCCAGATTACTTTTCAATTGATTTAAAAGGGGGCGGGGCGGTTCAGGGCGGCGATAGCAAAGTTGCTGGTGTATTCGAGTTTCGTTAAGCATGCACAGCGCTTCGAGTAATCGCCGCCTCCTTCACCGGCAGGTTGATCAACGCCGCGAACAGGCCCAGCGCGATGGCGATGTACCAGACAATGTCGTAGCTGCCGGTTTTGTCGTACAAATAGCCACCCAGCCACACGCCCATAAAGCTGCCAATCTGGTGGCTGAAAAACACAAAACCGCCCAGCATGGACATATGCTGGATGCCAAAAATCTGCGCTACCACGGCGTTGGTAGGGGGTACGGTGGACAGCCACAACAGGCCCATGGCGCTGGCAAAGAGGTATACGCTCATGGGGCTGAGCGGTGCGATTAAAAATACGCTGATCACTACCGCGCGCGCCAGGTAAATAAACGACAAAATGTTCTTCTTTTGCAGCCGCTGGCCCAGCGACCCCGCAATATAGGTGCCAAACACGTTAAACAGCCCGATCAGCGCCAGCGCGTAGCTGGCTACCTGGGGGCTAAGGCCTTTGTCTTTCAGGTAGCTAGGCATGTGCACGCCGATAAATACCACCTGAAAACCACACACAAAATAGCCCGCCATCAAGAGCTGAAAACTGGGGTATTTGAATGCCTCGGTCAAGGCCTGCCAAATGCTTTGCTCGCGCCGGGCTTGCACGCTGCCTGCCGCAGAGCCGGGTTCACGCAAGAACATGGCCAGCGGCATGATGAGCATGGCAGCGCCCGCCAGAATCAGCAAGGCCTCTTTCCAGCCAAAGCCGCTGATCAAAAAGCCCTCGGTGGGCACCATCAAAAACTGCCCAAACGAGCCCGCCGCAGCGGCCACCCCCATGGCCCACGAGCGTTTGGAGGGGTCCACATTGCGGCCAATCACGCCGTAGATGATGGCGTAGGTAGTGCCCGCCTGCGCCGCGCCTATCAGCACGCCCGCAGTCAAGGTAAACATCAGCACGCTGGTGGACAGCGCCATGCCGGCCAAACCCAAGGCGTAGCACAAGGCGCCCACCACAATTACTTTAAACGCACCAAACTTGTCGGCCAGCATGCCGGCAAAAATACCAAAAACGCCCCATGAGATGTTCTGGATGCCAATGGCGAAGGCAAAGTTTTGCCGGGTCCAGCCTTGGTCTTGGGTAATAGGTTGCAGCCACAGCCCAAAGCCGTGGCGAATGCCCATAGAGAGGGTGACGATCAGTGCGCCGCAGAGCAGCACTTGTTGCATGGAGAGTTTGTCGGTGGCTTGGGTCGTCATGCTGCTATGGTAACCACTTGCATGGGGTGTGATGGTCGCGTGGGTGATGGTCGGGGCCCTGAGCCCTCAGCTCTGAGCACGCTCCGGCACTTGGCGTGCACAGCTCCGCGGCCAATACTGTTCTATTAGAGTAATTTCCGTCACAATACAGACTTCCCCACAAGGAGTCCCCACATGGCAAGAACCAAGGCAAC